>NZ_JBGFTU010000001.1:0-328243 GCF_041276425.1 Kineococcus halophytocola
CATCGCGGTGTCCTTCTTCGGTCTTGAGCGGGAACTCAGGTCGAAGCATCACGCGGTGGCCGCCTCACACGTTGGTGGACACGCCCTCACCGGAGGGCGCCGTACACCACTCTGGTGGACTCCACTGGTCTGCTTCCTGGGCCCCGGTGCGGAGCCTGCGACGGGGTCGGCACTGCACGCGTTGACGCTCGCTGGACGCGGCTACTTGAAGCTGGGGACCTGACGGCGGAGATCTCGACCCGCACAACTCGCGGGATGACCGTGCGCTGCGTGCCACGACCTTGCGCAGCGTGCGGCCACGTGCGCCGTTCAGTCCAGACTGTCGCGCAGCCTGCCGATGGCGCGCATGACGTCCGGGCGGTTCTTGGCGTGCTTCATCCAGGCGGGCAGTCGCCAGGCCAGGTTCGAGGGCGGTGGGGGTCGTTCGCGCAAGGTGGCGCCGATGTAGCTGGCGAGGTAGTCCAAGTGGGCTTGGTTGGTGGCCCACAGCAGGTGCCGGCCGCAGCATTCGATCTGCAGCCACAGCGGCAGGCCGAAGCGGGGCTCGGTCATTGTGCCGGTCTCGGTGGCCTGGCTGGTGGGGGAGGTCGAGGGGCTCCAGTGGCGGGTCAGCGTGCAGTGGGGGCAGAGCAGGCGAGCTTGGTCGCGACCGTTCTTGGTGACGGTGGCCTGCTTGCTGCAGCGGGGGCAGACGACCAGGACGGGGTCCAGCCAGGGGATGCCGCCTTCTGGTTCTCGGAAGCGGCCGGGTGGCTGGTCGATCACCCGAATAGTGAAGCAGCGCACGGAGGGCGGCGAGGTGCAGGTGATCGTCGCGCTCAGCTTGACCTCGCTCATCGTCATGTCCGCGACGTCGCCGGCCGCTTGTGATCACGCACACCGCGGGATGACCGAACGTTCATCGTCAGACCAAGCGTGCTGCGAGGCCGCTGGAGGGGTGCTCGTGAGACCTCAGCGGGCCGGGCGGCGCCACACCCAGCAACCGGCACCGCCGATCAGTGCGCCGAACCCGCCGAGCCCGGCCGTGGTCACCGCTGCCGGTACCGCCTCATCGAGGTAGTAGCTGAGGTCGTCAGCAGACATCGCCTGGCTCGGTTGCGCGGGGTCGTAGAAGACCGTCAGGGGGCGTGGGGGCTGCGCGATGCCCCAGTCGGTACCGGAGCCGAGCAGTCGCACGGTCACGACCTGCTGCTGCCGGGTGCGGAAGGTTGCCTCCAGCGCGTCCTGGGCGTTGCGTCCGGAGCCGTTCTGGACCACCCGGGCGCTGTCGGCCACGGTGCTGATCCCGCTCTCGCGCAAGTGCACCGCTGTCTGCTGCAATCGGTGCTCACCGGGCAGCAACCACACCGCGCTGAGCGTGGCTGCGATCCCGAGCAGCCCCAGCAGGCTGCTGCCGGCCCGCAGCCAGGTGCGCAGGCGCGGGTACCTGCGCAACCAGCGGACTCCTCGCCCGCTTGGTCGCTGCGTCGGGCGGGGGCGCGGTCTCGGTAGGCGGTCCCAAAGATCGGAGGTGCGGGAGCGGGCGTGGCGGGGTCGGTGGGGGGAGGTGGCACTACCGCGCTGCCCTGCTGCACCGTGTGCTCCTCCCACCCCTGCAGTGTGCCGGGCATAGCGGAGGCGAGCGGGGCGCTTTCGTGGATCCTCCGCTGAAGGGCGCAGCAGGTCTCGGCCGCCTGGTACCCCAGCCCCCGCGTTCGGACAGGAGGCGACGCGCGAGGGTCACGATGGCGCGGCCCGCGGGATGACCGTGCGTTTCAGCGGCAGGTCGTGGTGGTGAGAAGTTCGCGAGCTGGCGGACGCACCCTTGTGCTGACGGATCGAGCACACCTTCTGCGCTAGCGTCCGAGCCGTGCCTGGACCTGCGGTGCTGCAGCCCTACGACCCCGCCTGGCCCGGGCGCGCAGCTCAGCTGCTCGCTGCGGTGGAGCAGGCGATAAAGCCGCTGGGGGTCGGTGAGTCCTTCGAGCACATCGGCTCCACCTCCGTCCCCGGCCTGATGGCCAAGGCCTACATCGACCTCCAGGTCGTCATCACCGCACTGCCCCAGCCCGAGCTGCTGGACCAGGTGCTGGCTCCCGCCGGCTTCGTCCCCGCTACCGGCTCTCGCCCCGACTCCCCGGGGGTCTACCGCGACATCCCCCGCGGCTCCGAGCAGGTCCCTGACGAGGTGTGGCGCAAGCGCCTCTTCGTCCACGACATCGAAGGCCCGGACGCCGCGATCTTGCACATCCGGCTCAGCGCCTCACCGTGGGGCCGCTACGCCGTCTGGTTTCGCGACTGGCTACGGGCCCACCCTGAGGCCCGCGACCGGTACGCCTCTTTCAAAGCCGGCGTGGCCGCGGAGCATGCCGGCGATGCCGATTTCGACGACTACACCCGGGCCAAGACCGCGTTCTTCGACGAGGTCCAAGGGCAGTTCGAGGCCTGGGGACGCAGCCACTGACCCCCAGTCCTCCTCAGAGGCGATTCGAACAGCCACGCTGCGCCAGATGACCGTGCGCTGCGCACCGCGAGATGACCGGGCGTCAGGTAGGGCGCGCCGCGGATGCCCGGCGTACCCAGGACAGCAGCGTCAGCACCGTGGCAGGGTCGAGGTCCTGGACGATCCGGTCGGCGGTACTCACGTCGTGAGCACCGACTGAGACGCCGTTGTCCAGGAGGAAGTCGACGATGTCGCGGCCTTCCACGCCGGGGTACTGCGCGTAGCGGCGGGGTACATCGCCTCGCCGGGAGGGGGCGTCGTCCAGGACGTGGTCGGGCACCTCGAAGTCGAGGTCGACCCGCATGATGCTCCAGTCCTCGTCGCCGTTCTCATCGCGCTGGGGGATGAAGCCGCGCGTCACCTGTCGCCTCCCGTCTGCTCGTCACCTCTGTCCTCGTCAGCGTGGCACGACGTCCAAGAGCGCAGGTTGGATCTTCCTCAACTCGTCATGACCGTGAAGTCACCCCCGCGCCGGCTGCGGTGCGGGACGGTCGCGCCCCCTAGTCGAGATGGCGGCTGATCACCCTCGCCAGTTCCGCGGCGTCGAGGTCTACGGCAGCTGCGGCCAGCACCATCTGCTCGGCTTCGTCGACGTCCATGACCAGGTCGGTGCCGTTGAGCAGGCAGAAGACGCGGGTCGCTGACCAGGCCAGGCGCTCGTGACCGTCGACGAGCGGGTGGTGCGGGCCAGGGAGTGCATCAGCGCCGCCGCCTCGTCGGCCAGGGCGGGGTAGGCCTGGCGGCCGAAGACGGTGGTACGGGGACGAGCGACGGCTGAGGCGAGCAGACCGAGGTCGCGGACCTGCACGTCCTCCACGACGCCGGCGGCGATCTCGAGCAGGTCTTCGGTGGAGAGGTGGTCGAGAGGGTGTTCGGGCTGGGTCACCGCGCGAGGCGGGCGAGGAGCTCGGCGTCCTCGGTGCGCACCCGGTCGATGGCCGCGCGCAGGCGGGCCGGACGGTCGGAGACGTACTCGCCGATGGCGGTGCGGGCGACGTCCTGCATGGAGCGGCCCTCCTGCTCGGCCCGTCGACGCAGGGCCTCGGTCTCGTCGTCGGTCAGCCGGAGGTTCATCGCCGTGAACGAACGGTACCGCCGTGGTACCAATCCGGCCGAGGACGCGGACGTCGTCGCGACGGCGTCATCGCAGCCTCCCGTGATCGCGGGGTGATCGGAAGGCCGACGGCCCACTGGGCGAGAAGGCACCGCACCGCGGACGTGGTGCGTCGCACCCCGTCCACCACGAGGACGTGGCGTGGAACGCACCGCTCCAGCGGCGGCCCGATCACACCGTCTGCTGCCGACCCCGCCGGGACCCCCGCACCGGGGAGGTGAGCCGGTCGTGGGAGACGTCCCCGCAGGCCACCACGTGCACCGGGACCTCAGTACTCCCCGCCGCTGTCCAGCCCGGACCCGTGCCGCCGTCTCAGGTGCACCTTGCGCGTCAGCCGGATCACCGGCCGGATGAGCAGTTCGACGCTGCCGGCCAGGAACAGCCAGGTGCCGATCGTCGTGGTGCTCTCCCAGAAGAAGAGGATGCTGCCGGCCACGAACCACAGCGCGACCAGGACGTCGTTGACGATGCTGAGGACTTCGTAGCGCTGCCGGAGCACCAGCTCGTCGGGGCCGAGCCGGACGTGGACGGGGTGGCCGTCGGGCACGGTGGAACCTCCCGCGGGGTCGTCGGGGTGGGCACGGCGAGAGCCGGTCCCGGCGGTGCCGGGACCGGCCCTCGTGCCCGGGGGCGGATCGGGCTCAGTCGCCCTTGGGCTGCCCGGGGGTCCCGTTCTCGGCGGGGGTGTGCGTGGTCTCGTCCGCGGCCGACGTCGAGGGGGCGGTGGCCTCCTCGAGCTTCTCGGTGCTCTTCTCGGCCGCCGGCGTGCTCGGCGTGGTGGCGGCGGGGGCCGGCGTCCAGGCCGCACCCGGGGCCGCCCACGGGTCCTCCTTCTGGGAGTTGCGCACGGCCGCGAACACCGCGGCGCCACCGGCGGCGACGAGCGTGAAGACGAGGAACTTCTTCCCCGCGCTGCCCTTCTTCTTGGCCACGGCCTCACCCCTCACGACGGCCAGGGCGTCCGCGGACCGCTGCCTGGCGACCTTGTTCGTCTGCTTCGCGGTCGCCTTCGCGGCCTTGGAACCCGCCTTGCCGGCGGCCTTCCCGGCCTTGCGGGCGGCCTTGGCCCGGCGGCCGGCCTGGTGGGCCTTCTTGCCCAGCGACTTCTCCAGGGACGCCTCGGCCTTCTTGCCGTCCGCGACGGCGTCCTTGACCGCACCGCTCGCGGAGGCGGCGGCCGCGGTGGCCGTGCCGGCGGCGGCGGTGACGGCGGGGGCGGCCGCGTCACGGGCGGTGCTGGCCGCCTCCTGCACGGCCTCGACGAGCTTGGGCAGCAGGTCGTCGACGATCTTGTCGCGGGCGCTGTCCACGGCGGGCGACACCTTGTGGGCGGCGGCCTCCACCTTGGGCGCGGCCGCCTCGACCGTGGTGTCCCACGCCTTCTCCAGGCGCGGCTGGGCCCAGTCGACGGCGGACCCGACCGCCGGTGCGACCTTACCCGCGAGCGCCGCGCTCTGGGCCTGCAGCTTCTCGGTGTGGCTCTTGGTGTGGCTCTTGGTCAACGACATCCGTTCCTCCTCGTGCTCGTCCTCTGGCCCGTTCACCCGATGTCGCGAACGTGCGGGGGGCGCGGTCCGTGCCCCACGCCGAACGGTCGGCGACGATCACCACCCGTCATCTGACCGCACCCGGGCGCTTCCCGCCACCAGACACCCCACCGGGTGCCGTGCGCGACCCGTGGAAGGATGAGCGGCATGTACGCCACCCTGCACACCAACCACGGCGACATCCGCCTGGAACTGTTCGAGAACCACGCCCCCAAGACGGTGGCGAACTTCGTGGGCCTCGCCGAGGGCACGAAGGAGTGGCAGGACCCGGCCACCGGCGAGCAGAAGACCACGCCGTTCTACGACGGGCTCACCTTCCACCGCATCATCGACGGCTTCATGATCCAGGGGGGCTGCCCCCGTGGTGACGGCCGCGGCGGCCCCGGGTACCAGTTCGACGACGAGATCCACCCGGACCTGCGCTTCGACAAGAAGTACCTGCTGGCCATGGCCAACGCCGGCAAGATCGCCGGTCACGGCACCAACGGGTCGCAGTTCTTCGTCACCGTGACGCCGACCCCGCACCTCAACGGCAAGCACACGATCTTCGGCGAGGTCGCCGACGACGCCAGCCGCGCCGTCGTGGACGCCATCGCCACCGTGCCCGTCGGCCCGGGCGACGCCCCGCGCGAGCCCGTCGTCATCTCCTCGGTCGACGTCGAGCGCGACTGACCCGCACGAGCACCCGGGACACGCCCTGAGCGTGAACGACGGGGGCGTCCCGCGCGTTGAGCCCGACGTGAGCGACGTCCCCGTCTGTCCCCGCCACCCCGACCGCGAGTCGTGGGTCCGCTGCCAGCGCTGCGGACGTCCGGTCTGCCCGCAGTGCCAGCGGCCTGCGGCCGTGGGCATCCAGTGCGTCGACTGCGTCGCCGAGGGCAACAAGGGGGTCCGTCAGGCGCGGACGACGTTCGGCGGGGCGCTGAGCAACCGCGACACCCTCGTGACGAAGGTCGTCATCGGGGCCTGCCTGCTGATGTTCCTGGCCCAGCAGGTCATGCCGACGAACGTCTTCTACCAGCTCGCGCTCGTCAACGGGCCGTTCCTCGGCTCGTTCGCCCAGGGCTCGTGGTGGCAGCCGGTCACGTCGGCGTTCCTGCACGCCGGCGTCCTGCACCTGCTGCTGAACATGTACGCCCTGTGGATCTGCGGGCAGTACCTGGAGCAGTTGCTGGGCCGGCTGCGCTTCACCGCCCTGTACGCCGTCTCCGCGCTCGGCGGGGCCGTCGGGGGCCTGGTGCTGCCCGGCACGGCCGGCAGCGTCATGGTCGGCGCCTCCGGGGCGATCTTCGGGCTGTTCGCCGCCCTGTTCGTCGTCAACCGGCACCTGGGCCGGCAGACCGGGCAGATCGCGGTGCTCATCGGCCTCAACTTCTTCATCGGCGTCTTCGTCGCCGGCATCTCCTGGCAGGCCCACCTCGGGGGTCTGGTGACCGGTGCGCTGGTGGCCGCCGCGATGGCGCGCGGGCGGCGGGGGAACGCCGTCGTGCAGTGGGCCGGGACGGCGGCGGTGGCCGTGCTCGTGCTCGCCGGGCTCGCCTACGGCGCGGCGCTGTACTGACGCGCCGTACGGGATGCGACAGCACAGTCACTGAGAGCGACTAGCCGGTGGCGGGGACGTCGTCCACAGGGTTTCGCACACCTGTGCGAAGGTCACCGGGGTCATCCACGGGGTGTGGGGCGGGCTGTGGAACGAGGAGGGCGTTACCCACACCTGTCCACAGCTTGTGGACGAGACGGTGGACAACCCTTGTGGACAGCAGGCCCGCTCGTCCACACGTCGTCCCCAGGTGGTGGACAACGGCCCTGGCTGAAGGGATTCACCACGGCACCCCAGACGACTACTACGGGTGATCTCCCGTCATCGAAGCGTCAGACGGTGAGGGACCGGGTCGCGTCCCCGTCGGTGTCCGGGGCGCTCTGCCGCTCCTGCCGGACCTGCGCCGCGAGGTCCTGCCAGAACCCCGGCCGCCCGGGCGGGGCCGGCGCCAGCCAGCCCTGCTCCATGTGCGTGCAGACCGCCGGGTCGGCCGCCACGAGCCGCCGCCGCCGCGAGGGCCGCCGCAGCGAGGCCACGTCCACGGCGCCGCGGAAGGCCGTCAGGTAGACCGCCCGCGCCGCCCGCACGGCCGGGTTCGAGGACGCGCCGGGGTGGTGCGTGACGAGGTCGCGCAGCGTGAAGCGGGGAACGCCCTGCACCGCCAGCAGGCTCGTGTGGTCGAAGTCACCGCCGGACAGGCAGCACAGCACCAGCAGCCGGTGGTCCTGGCGCAGCGCACCGAGCCGGACGGCGAAGGTGCTCGTCGTGCTCTGGTGCGGCACCCAGCGCACGACGTCGGCGGGGATGGCCTCCTCGCCCCGGCCCGCGCGCGGCCGGCGCCACACCGGCACCCGCCCGTCGATGTCGTCGTGCGTGCCCACGCCGTACGGGGCCAGGTAGTCCGCCCGGCGCTGCCGCGCCGCCCGCAGCAGGCAGACGAGGGCGTCCGGGCGCCACAGGTAGTCGTCCTCGGCGAACAGGACGACGTCCTCGTCCGCCCAGTCCGAGCGGGCGGCGAGCGCGAGACCGGACAGGTAGCTCGCCCGGTTGCTGCCCCCGGTGATGGCCCGCACGGTGCCGTGCTCGCGCATCGGCGCCAGGCGCTCGGAGGGGACGGGGCCGTCGTTGAGGAACACGACGTCGACGGCGTCGCCCGCCGCACCCGCCTCCCGCACCGACCGCAGGAAGGAGTCCAGGGCCAGGGACTTGGAGTACCAGGACGGCCGACCCTTGGCGTTCTCCCCGCCGTGGGATCGGTAGACGACGTGCAGCACTCGGCCCCCTGGTGGCTGTGGACGACAGGCGTCACCCTAACCGTGACGCGGGGGGAGGTTCCGCGCCGCGCAGCGCCCGACCACCCGTCGGGCGCAACCGCGGCACCGTCAGCGGACCGTCAGCGCCAGCGGGTCGTCATGGCGAACCCGGCGAGCACGAGCGCGAAGCCCGCGACGAGGTTCCAGTTGCCCCAGCCCGGCACCGGCAGCGACGAGCTGGACAGGTAGAACACGACGATCCAGGCCAGGCCCAGGACCATGAGTCCGACCATCGTCCAGACCCACCAGCGCGGCGTGAGCTGGTTCCTGCGCTTGACCTCGCGGTCGGCGTCGGAGACCCCTCCGCGGCGACCACCGGCGTCCGCCGCGGCGGTCGCCTCGCTCGTGACGTCCGTCTCGTCGGACTTCTTGCGCCGGGGCACGTCGACCTCCTGTCGGGGGTGGGCGGGGACGGGGAACGTCACCTCCCGGTCAGCGTAGTGCGACGATCGGTGTCCAGGGCCGGACCGACGCTCGTCGGGACCGGGGGGGCTGCGGCACGAGGGGACGGGGGAGGCGCGTGGAGGCAGGACGCATCGCCCGCCGGGCCGGGGTCGTCGGCGTCCTGGCCGCCGCCGGGCTCCTGTTCGCGACCAGCGCGCTGACCTCCGGCGGGACCGACCTGCGCTCGGAGTCCGCCGACCTCGGCTCCGTCGTCGCCCAGCGCTCGCGGGAGAACGCCGAGCGGGCCGACCGGGTGGCGGTCCTGCGCGCGCAGGTCGACACCCTCAGCCGCGACGCCGCGACGCCCGGCGCCGGGACCACCGGCGCCGGGGGGACCGACCCGCTGAGCGACCCGGCGCTGGGGACCGCCTCGGGGGCGCTCGCGGTCCGCGGGCCGGGGGTGACGGTCGTCCTGGACGACGCCCCAGCCACCGAGCGGCCCGCCGGTGCCTCCCCCGACGACCTCGTCGTGCACCAGCAGGACGTCGAGGGCGTGGTGAACGCCCTGTGGAACGGCGGCGCCGAGGCGATGGCGGTCATGGATCAGCGGATCGTGTCGACGTCCGCGGTCCGCTGCGTCGGCAGCGTCCTGGTGCTGCAGGGCCGCACCTACTCCCCGCCGTACCGGATCACGGCCGTGGGTGACGTGTCCCGGTTGCGCGCCGCGCTGGAGGGGTCGGCGCAGATCTCGGTCTACCGCGAGTACGTCGCCGCCTACGGCCTCGGCTACCAGGTCTCGACCGGCGCGGACCTGCGGCTGCCCGCCTTCGACGGCACGACCCGCCTGTCCCACGCCCGGGCGGGTGTCGCGTGATGCGCCGGGCCGTCTCCGTCGTCGGTGAGCTGCTCGTCACCGCCGGTGTCCTCACGCTGCTGTTCGTCGTGTGGCAGCTCCACTGGACCGACCTCACCTCCGGCCGGGCGCAGGCGGCGACCGTCAGCTCCCTGGAGCAGCGCTGGGAGCGCACGGACCCCACCCCGACCGCAGCACCCTCCCAGCAGCCCGCCGAGCAGCCCGCCGACCCGCCCGTCGACCCGGTCGCGGTGCCCGGCGTCGGGCAGCCGTTCGCGATCCTGCACGTGCCGCGCTTCGCGGCGGACTACGCGGTCCCCGTCGTGGAGGGCACCGGCACCGAGGAGCTCAAGGACGGCATCGGCCACTACACCCGGACCGTCATGCCCGGGCAGGTCGGCAACTTCGCCGTCGCCGGTCACCGCGTGACCTACGGCAAGCCGTTCCACCAGGTCGCCGAGCTGCGGGACGGGGACGCCGTCGTCGTCCAGACCGCGACGCAGTGGCTGACCTACCGCGTCCGCTCGCACGAGATCGTCCGGCCCCAGCAGGTCTCGGTCATCGCGCCCGTGCCCGACCAGCCCGGCGCGGCGCCCACGCAGGCGTGGCTGACGATGACGGCCTGCCACCCGATGCACTCGGCGCGCCAGCGGTACGTCGTGCACGCGCTGCTGGAGTCGGTGCGCGACCGGGCCGACGGGCCGCCGGACTCCCTCGCCCCGCCGGCCGGCTGAGAGGAGGGGACAGGTGTACGCGTGGTGGTGGCGGGTGCTGCCCGGCCCGTGGTGGGTGCGGGCGCTGCTCAGCGCGCTCGTGGCGGCCGGGGTCGTGCTGCTGTGCTTCACGGTCGTCTTCCCCGCGATCGCCGACCACCTGGCCATCAACGACGGGACCGTCGACGGGCAGTGATCGCCGGCGTCTGGGACGATCGCCGTCCACCGACCTGGGAGGACGCACAGCATGTCCAGCGAGTACGCCCCGCCCCCCGGCTACGGCGAGCACGACCGGCCCGTCGCGGTGAAGAACGGCGCCGGTGTCGCCGGGCTCGTCCTGGCGATCGTCGCCCTCGTCCTGTGCCTGACCGTCGTGGGCGGGCCGCTCGGCCTCGTCCTGGCGATCATCGGTCTGGTCCTGTCGATCGTCGGGTTCCGGCGGGTCGGCCGGCGGCGGGCCACGAACAAGGGCGTGGCCGTCACGGGCCTGGTCATCAACGTCGTCGCCCTCATCGCCGGGGCCGTCATCACGGCCTTCCTCGCCGCCGGCCTCGCCTACGCGCTGAACAACGGCGGTTCCGAGGCCTGGAACTGCTTCCTGGACGCCAACGGCGACCAGGCCGCCGTGCAGCAGTGCGTCGACGACCTGAACGCCCGCGCCGGCGTGCAGTGAGGTCACGCCCTGTGAAGGGCTCGCGCACACGCTGCGCAACCTTGACGACTCCGCTCAAGGGCACGGCCGTCCCGGCCGTAGCGTGAGGTCGTGCCCACTCCCACCGACCCCGCACCGCCCGAGGTCCCCGGGGCCAGGCGCCGCGCCCGCGGCCGTCACGCCGACCACGCCCACGGGCGGGCCTTCTCGGTCCTGCGCGGGGTCCTGGTCGCGGCGGTGGTCCTCGCGGTGGTCGCCACCGGTGGCGGCGTGTTCGCGTACTACCGGCTGCAGGGCAACATCAACGCCGAGAGCATCGACGGCCTGCTCGGCACCCGGCCCTCGGACGAGTCCGCGGTGGACCCGACCACGGGCCAGGACGACGTCAACATCCTCGTCATGGGCAGCGACACCCGAGACCTGTCCGACGGCACGGGGGACGAGTACGGCGGGGCGGACGCCGACCCCGGCGCCCGCTCGGACACGACGCTGCTGGTCCACCTCGCCGCGAACCGCAAGAGCGCGACGATGGTCAGCATCCCGCGCGACTCGATGGTCGAGATCCCCGCGTGCAAGCTGCCCGACGGCACGAGGACCGAGCCGCAGAAGGGCATGTTCAACTCCGCCTTCTCCCTCGGCGGGGCGGCCTGCACCGTCAACACGGTGCAGACCATCACGCAGGTGCCGGTCGACCACTACGTCGTCGTCGACTTCAGCGGCTTCCGCTCGATGATCGACGCCCTCGGCGGCGTGACGATCTGCACGCCGCGGGCCATCGACGACGCCAAGGCGGACCTGCACCTGGACGCCGGCACCCACGACGACGTCGACGGGCAGACCGCCCTGGCCTACGCGCGCGTGCGCCACATCGGGGACGGCTCGGACATCTCGCGCATCGGCCGGCAGCAGGCGCTGATGAGCTCGATGGTGCAGAAGGTCACCAGCTCGGCGATGCTCACGCGCCCGGACCGCCTCTACGGCTTCCTGGACGCGGCGACGAAGTCGGTGACGACCGACCCGGGTCTGGCGAGCCTGTCCGAGATCGCCTCCCTGGCCCAGTCGCTGCAGAAGATGCCGGCCGACGGGGTGCAGTTCATCACCGTGCCCACCGAGCCCTACCCGGCCAACCGCAACCGCGTGCAGTGGACGCCGGCGGCGGACGAGCTGTGGCAGCGGATCCGCACCGACACCGCCGGGCCGGCCTCGGCCGCGCCCACGGCCTCGCCGACCGCGGAGCCGGGCACGAGCTCGGAGCTGCTGGTGGCCCCGTCGAAGATCTCCGTGCGGGTGCTCAACGTCGGCGGGACCCCCGGTGCGGCCGGAGCGCTGTCCCAGGCGCTGACGGGGGTCGGGTTCGTCGCCGGGGGGACCGGGGACGGGCAGGCCACCGAGCCGGGCCAGGACGTGCTGGTCCGCTACGGCACCGACCGGCAGGACTCGGCGAACACCGTCGCGGCGGCCCTGGGGGGCGCCAAGACCGTGCTGGACCCGTCGGTGGGCCGGGAGGTCGTCGTGGAGATCGCCTCGAGCGCACCGCCGGTGAGCGACGTCCGTCCCCGCGTGACGGGCACCCCGGCGCCCGCGCCGACGCCCACCCCGACCATCACCGCGCGCGTGGCGACCGACGACATCTGCGCCTGACCTGCACCCCCGCGGGGAGCGGGGCTCAGCCGACGCGGACGGGCACCCCGGTGAGCAGCGACTCCTGCGCGGCGTCGGCGACCCTCGACGCGGCGACGGCGTCCTCGGGGCGGCACAGCTCGTCCGGCCCGCCGCCGAGGAGGTCCACGAACGCGGCGACCTCGTCCCGGTAGGCCTGCGCGAACCGGTCCGCGAACGTCGTGTGCGGGGGGCCGCCGGGGAAGGTGACACCCGGGTCGGCCGAGCGCAGGGCGCTGCGCTCGTCGAGGCCGACGACGAGCGTGTCCCGGGAGCCCTGCAGCTCCAGCCGCACGTCGTGCCCGGCGCCGTTGTAGCGCGAGGCGGTGATCACGGCGAGGGTGCCGTCGTCGAGCGTGCAGAGCGCGACCGCGGAGTCGACGTCCCCGACCTGCCCGATCGCGGGGTCGCCGTTGTTGCTGCCGCGGGCGTAGACCTCCACGACCTCCCGGCCGGTGATCCAGCGGATGACGTCGACGTCGTGGACGCTGCAGTCGCGGAACAGCCCGCCGGAGGTGGCGAGGAAGGCGACCGGTGGGGGAGTGACGTCGCAGGTCGTGGCCCGGATCGCGTGCAGCCAGCCGAGCTCGCCGGCGGCGTGGGCGCGCTTGGCCTCCCGGTAGCCGGGGTCGTACCGGCGCTGGTGCCCGATGCGCACGACGCCGTCGTGGCGGGCGATGAGGTCGAGCACGGGCAGCGAGAGGGCGACGTCGGGGGCGACGGGCTTCTCGCACAGCACGGGGACACCGGCCTCGACCCCGGCGCGGATGAGCTCGGGGTGCTGGGCGGTGCCGGTGGCGACGACGAGGCCGTCGACGCCGGCCGCGAGCAGGGCCGCCACGTCGGCGGCGGCGTCGGCGCCGACCTGGGCACCGACCTCGCGCGCGCGGGCCGCGTCGACGTCGGTGACGGTGACCCGGGCGACGCCGGGGGTGGCGACGAGCGTGCGGGCGTGCATCGCCCCGATGCGGCCGACGCCGGCCAGCCCGAGGTGCAGGTCGCTCACGGGGTTCTCCTCACTTGTGTTGGACCGGTCCAATGGCGTCTACGATCGTCGGACGGACCCCAGGTGTCAAGGAGGCGACGCGCGTGACCCGCCCGACCATCCGCAGCGTCGCCGCCCGCGCCGGGGTCTCCAAGTCCCTGGTCTCCCTCGTCCTGCAGGGCAGCCCCAGGGTCTCCCCCGAGCGCCGCGCGGCGGTCCTGGCCGCGGTGGCCGAGCTCGGCTACCGGCCCGACCCCACCGCCCGCAGCCTGGCCCGGGGCAGCACCCGGGCCGTCGGCCTCCTCCTGGACGACCTGCGCAACCCCTGGTTCGTCGACGTCCTGGACGGTCTGCGCCCGGTCCTGCACGCCGCCGGGCTGCGGCCCGTGCTCGCCGAGGCGCGCAGCGAACCCGAGGCCCCCCGCACCTTCGCCGACCTGCGCGTCGACGGCCTCGTCGTCGTCGGCACCCTGCCCGACCTGGGCCTCGTCCGGGAGGTCGCCGCCGGCGTGCCGACCGTCCTGGCCGGCACCCGCCTGGCCCCCGGCGACCCCTTCGCCGTCGACGTCGTCGCCGGGGACGACGAGGCCGGGGTGCGGCTGGCCGTGGAGCACCTGCTGACGCTGGGGCACCGCCGCCTGGCCCACGTCGCCGGCACCGGACCGGTCGGTGACCTGCGCCGGGGCGCCGTGGAGGACGCCGCCAGCGCCGGCGGGGCCGAGGTGGTCGTGCAGACCGGCCCGATGACCGAGGACACCGGGCACCGCGCCGGCCGCGCCCTGCTGACCCGCCCGGACCCGCCGACCGCGGTGGTGGCCGCGAACGACGCCGTCGCCGTCGGGGTCCTGGCCGCCGCCGCCGACCTCGGCCTCGCCGTGCCCGGCGCGCTGTCCGTCGTCGGCTACGACGACACCTCGACCGCCGGGCTGCGCGCCGTGTCGCTCACCAGCGTCGACAACGCCGCGCACGAGGTGGGGCGCCTCGCCGCGCGGCGGCTGCTGGACCGCCTCGCCGACCCCGACGCGCCCGCCGACCTGCGGCTCGTCGCGCCGCGGCTCGTGGTGCGGGCGACGACGGCCGCCCCGGTGCCCTGAGCACCGGGGCGACGCGCACCGGTGCCACAGCCGTCCGGCGACACGCCGGGGAACGCCCCCGGAACCGGGCGTGTCGGGCGCCGTCGGCAGTGCGGGCGCCCGCTCGGCCCCACGGGGCATCATGCGGGGGTGCCTGAGCGAGCCGTGGGACCCGACCACCCGTGCCCCTGCGGCTGGGGTGAACCGCTCACCGGCTGCTGCGGCCGCTACCTCGCCGGTCAGGACGCCCCCACCGCCGAGGCGCTCATGCGCTCGCGCTACACCGCGTTCGTCCTCGGCGACGTCGGGCACCTCCTGCGCAGCTGGCACCCGGCCACCCGCCCGGAGGACCTGGACCTCGACGACGACGTCCAGTGGCGCCGGCTCGTCGTCCTCGGCGCCGAACGCGGCAGCCCCTTCGACGACACCGGGACCGTCGAGTTCGAGGCGCACTACCGCCACGCGGGCCGGCGCGGGTTCCAGCACGAGGACTCCGCGTTCTGTCGCGTGGACGGCCGCTGGGTGTACGAAGGGCCGGTGGGAAACCGAGTCGCGTGACCCCTCGGACCTCCTGCACTGTGGGTGACAGGCAAGAGCGGACAGCACCATCATCACGAGGGAGCACCTGTGAAGCTGAGCTGGCTCAAGGACGTGGCCACCGACCCCGGACCCTCCGTCTCCGTCTACGTCGACGCGACCCGTGACCGGGCCACCGGCGAGCACGACATCGACCTGCGCTGGCGGGAGGCCCGCAGCGCCCTCGCCGGGCAGGGGGCACCGGAACCGGCGCTCACCGCCCTGGACGCCGTGGCCACCGAACCGACCGGTGTCGGCGGCCACGTCGGCCGCGCGCTCGTCGCCACCGCGACGGGGCTGCAGCTCGACCTCGTCCTGACCGCGCCGCCGGAGCGCGAGGAGGCCGCGACCGGGCCCGTCGCCCACCTCATGCCGCTGGTCCGCTCGATGGCCGACGACGTGCGGTACGTGCTCGTCGAGCTCGACCGCGCCGGCGCCGACGTCACCGTCGCCCGCACGGGCGCCGTCCTCGGGCACGAGACCCGCACCGTCGAGGGCGGGCACGACCTGCTGCACAAGGGGTCCGGCGACAACCGCGCCGAGCACCGCTACCAGCGGACCGTGCAGGACTCCTGGGACCACAACGCCGCCGCGGTGGCCGCCGACCTCGCCGACCTCGTCCGCCGCGAACGCCCCGACGTCGTCCTGGTCACCGGCGACCCCAAGGCGATGTCCGCGCTGAAGGACAAGGCCCCCGCCGCCCTCGCACCGCTGGTGTGCGAGGTCAAGGGCGGCGGCCGGGCCGCCGGCACCCGCGAGAAGGCCTTCGAGGCGAACGTCACCGCCGCGCTCGACGCCGTCCGCACCCGTCGCCGGCAGGCCGTCCTCGACGAGTTCGCCCAGGAACGGGGCCGGCAGGGGCGTGCCGTGGAGGGGCTCGAACCCGTCGTGGCCGCGCTGCGGGCCGGGCAGGTCCGCACGGTCCTGCTGCTCGACGACCCGACCTCCACCGAGCGGCTGTGGACCGGCCCCGGGCCGCTGGAGGTCGCCACGACGCGCGAGGACCTCGACGTCCTCGGCGTCACCGACGCCGTGCAGGTGCGCGCCGACGCGGCCCTCGTGCGGGCCCTGGCCGCCTCCGACGCCGAGATCGAGCTCGTCCCGCGCCCGCAGGAGGACGGCGAGGAGCCGCTGCTGGCGATGACCGACGGGATCGGCGCGCTGCTGCGCTACGCCGTCTGACCCCTGCCCGCCGCTGCGCGGGGAACGCCTCGTTGCCTCCCCGAGGACGATCACTGTCCCCGCGGGGCCAGCGCGGCCCGCTCCGCCGCCACACCCGGACGCCCACCGCGATACCCTCCAGGCTCCTGACCTGGGAGGACGACGCACCGTGATGGGACCGGCGCACGCCGCCAGTGGGCTGGCGGCGGGGGCCCTGACCCTCGGCCTGGCCGCCACGCACCTCGGCATCGACCGCCCTCTGGAGCAGCTGGCCTGGGTGGTCGCCTGCGGCGGGTTCGCCTACCTGCCCGACCTGGACCAGAAGGGCTCCACGGCCGGGTCGATGTGGGGCCCGCCGACGCGGTGGCTGTCCCGCGTCATCGGCGTCCTCGCGCGCCGGCACCGCGGCGGCACGCACGACGTGGTGGTGGCCCCCCTCGTCTTCGGGGTCCTCGCCGCGCTGGCCGCCACGAACCCCTGGTCGGCGCTGGTCGTGCTGGCCCTGGCGGTCGGGCTGGCCCTGCACTCGGTGGCCCAGCTCATCCCCGGCGACACCGAGAAGACCGCGCTGGGCAACCTCGTGCTGTCCTTCCTGGCCGCGTGGTGGCTGACGGCGCAGGGCGTCTCGCTGCCCTGGCTGCCGGTGGCCGTCGCGGGCGGGGTCGTCGTCCACGTCCTCGGCGACGCCCTCACCACCGACGGGGTGCCGGTGCCGTTCACGACGTGGCTGCGCAAGAAGCCCCTCACCGTGGGGCTGCGCCTGTTCCGCGCCGGCCGCGGCCCCGAGCCGCTGCTGCAGTACTTCGTGTTCCCCACGCTGACGGTGCTGGGCCTGGTGCGCCACGTCGGGCCGGTGCGGGATCTGCTGACCCCGCTGGTCTGAGGGACTCCGGCACACTGGGGGTGTGCCGAGGCAACCGTGGTGGCGGGCGACGAAGACCCTGGAGCAGTCGAAGCGGTCCGGGCTGCTGTACGCGGCGGTGGCCGCGCTGTCGTGGGGCGTGGTCCTCACCGACGGCAGCCCCCTGGCCTGGCTGGCCGCGGGCGTCTTCACCGCCGGAGCCGTCTACTTCCTCGCCGCGTGGCGGGTCCGGCGCTCGCGGGAGGGGCAGGAGCCTCCCCTCAGCTGAGGCGGGGCCGCCCCGTCGGGGCCTCGATGAGGCCCGTCGCGCGGGCCCGCCGCACGACGGCGGCGGTGCTGGTCACCCCCCACCGGTCCCGCAGGCCGGTGATGGTCGCGCTGACGGCCTGCACGTCGAGGGCCAGTTCGGCACCGGCGGCGACGAGCGAGCGCCCGTCGGCCACGAGTTCGAGGAGTCGCCGTTCGACGGCGCTGACGGCTGGCGAGCCACCCGTGTGATCGTCCACGATCCGCTCCCGGCTTGAGCGTGGTGCCCCCTGTTGGGCGCCCGGTCGCACGCTACGGTCCGCCACCGGCCCGCACCAGGGGGCTTCCGTCCCGCGGAACACTCACCCGGCCGAGCGTTCCTCCTCGGCGAGCGTGTCGGCCAGGTCGTCGTGGTCGAGCACCGTCGGGTCGACCTGCCCCGTCCGGTAGGCCGCGCGGCCCACCACGTGCGCGGCGACGGGCACCGTGAGCAGCTGGAAGGCGGCGATGGCCACGAGCGTGGCGATGTCGCTGCTGCGCTGCAGGGCGGCGCCGACCGCCACGAGGGAGAGCACGACCCCCAGCACCTGCGGTTTGGCCGTCGTGTGCATCCGGGCCAGGAGGTCGGACAGCCGGAGCAGCCCGACGGCGGCGACGAGGGTCAGCAGGCACCCCAGCAGCAGCGCCACCGACGCGACGACGGTCCCGATCGCGGTCCAGTCCATCAGCGCCTGCTCCTGTCCCGGTCGCTGCTCCTCGTGGCGTACCGCGCCACGCTGACCGACCCCACGAACCCGACGAGGGCGAGCACGACGATGACCGGCAGCGTCGTGGCGTGGCGGTTGGCCGCGGCCTCCACGCACAACCCGATGACGACGACCGCGACGACGACGTCCAGGGCGACGACGCGGTCGAGCATGGTCGGTCCCCTGGCGACGCGGACCAGCGCCAGCAGGGCCGCCACGGTCAGCATCCCCGCGCACAGGGCGATGACGACGGGGTTCACGGGCGGCTCCCTGCGCACAGGCTGTCCGAGCCGTCGGCCCGGCAGCGTTCGAGGTACTCGTCGTAGGCACGGGACGTGGCGAACGTCCGCATGACCCGCCGCTCGGTGAGCAGCACGGTCCGGCGCGTCCGCTGCCGCCCCGCCTCGCTGTCGACGCCGAGGGCGTGGAGGTAGAGGGACCCCTGCCCGCCGAGCGCGGACGGGGCACCGATCTCGACGATGACCGAACCCGGCACGAGGGAGACGAGTTCGGCCGTCATCGTCACGAACAGGTCCGAGCCGCTGTGCAGCGGCACCCGCACCACGGAGTTGCGCGGCTGCGGGCCCGGACGGACGGCGAGCCAGGCGACCTGGGCGCTCGCGGCGACCAGGTCGAGCAGGAACCGCCCGAGCAGCAGCACGATCCGCACCGGCCGCAGGCGGACGCCGAACGAGACGGCGGGCAGCGGCAGCACGACCGTGACGAGCAGACCGAGCAGCGTCCCGGACACGACGTTCGCCCACGACAGGTCGCCCCACAGCAGCAGCCACAGCACGACCAGCCAGCCGAGCAGGGGCAGGCTCACCCGCTCGCGCAGCCGGCGGATCACGGGGCCCCCTCCGAGGCGCCGCCCCGCAGGACGCTGTCGGTGTAGGGCGTGCGTTCGCGCAGGTCCTGCGCGGCCCGGTCGCTCACGCCGAACAGCGGACCGGCGACCACGGTGAGGCCGGCGCCGACGGCGACGAGGGCCGCGGTCGGGACGAGCATGCCGAGCGGGGTGCGGGTGCCCACCCGGGTGGCCGTCGGGAGCCCGGCCACCGCGTCGCGGTCGGGGGTGACCTGGGGTTCCTGCCAGAACGCCCGGTTCCACACCGCGGCGACGGCATACAGGGTCAGCAGGCTGGTGAGGACGCCCCCGGCGACGAGGACGTGCGCGGGCCGGGTGCCGACGTCGACCCCGGCCTGCAGCAGGCCCAGTTTGCCGACGAACCCCGAGAACGGCGGGATGCCGGCGAGGTTCAGCGCCGGGACGAAGAACAGCACGGCCAGCAGGGGGGTGCGCCGCGTCAGCGACCCGAGGCCGTCCAGCGAGGTGGTCCCCGCGTACCGCTCGACCAGACCCGTCACGAGGAACAGCGTCGTCTGCACGGTGATGTGGTGCACGACGTAGAACACCGCGCCGGACAACCCGGCCCCCGTCCCGAGCGCGATCCCGAACACCATGTAGCCGATGTGGCTGACGAGGGTGAACGACAGCAGACGCTTGACGTCGTTCTGCGCCACGGCGCCGAGGATCCCGACGAGCATCGTCGCCAGCGCCACCCACAGCAGCAGGTCCGCGGCCCGGCCGTCGGGGAACAGCAGCGTCTCGGTCCGGATGATCGCGTAGACCCCGACCTTGGTGAGCAACCCGGCGAACACGGCCGTCACGGGGGCCGGTGCCGTCGGGTAGGAGTCCGGCAGCCACGCCGACAGCGGGAACACCGCGGCCTTGATGCCGAACCCGACGAGCAGGAGCAGGTGCAGCACGAGCTGGACGTCGGGGTCGACGTCGCGCAGGCGCACGGACAGCTCGGCCAGGTTCACCGTGCCCGTCGCCGCGTACACGAGCGCGATCGCGGTGAGGAACACCAGCGAGGACAGCAGGCTCACGACGACGTACGTCGTCCCGGCCCGCACCCGGGCCCGCGTCCCGCCGAGGGTCAGCAGGATGTAGCTGGCGGCGAGCAGGATCTCGAACCCCACGAAGAGGTTGAACAGGTCCCCGGACAGGAACGCGTTCGAGACGCCGGCGGACAGGACGAGGTAGGTGGGGTGGTAGATCGAGACGGGGGCGCCCTCCTCGCCGTCGGCGACGCCCTGAGCCAGGGAGTACAGCAGGACCGCGAGCGTCACGACGGAACTCACGACGAGCATGAGCGTGGAGAGCCGGTCGGCGACCAGGGGGATGCCGAGCCGGGAGGGCCACCCGCCCACGGCGATCGAGTACGTCCCGTTCCCGCGGTCGGTGAGGACGAGCATCGCCACGGCGGCCGCGACGACGGTGCTCAGCGCGGTGACGCTGATGGTCCGCTGCGCCCGGGGCCGGCGGGCCAGGGCCAGCGTCAACCCGGCCGCGGACAGCGGCAGCACCACGGGCAGCGGCAGCAGGACGCGGGGCCAGTCGTCCCAGAGCAGGAGGTTCACCGGTCCACCCCCGCGCCGTCCTCGTCGCCGTTCTCGCGGGTCTCGTCGTCGTAGCCGGCCGACGTCTCGTCGAGTTCGGCGCGCCGGACGATGCGGCGGTCCTCCACGTCGTCCTGGACCTCGTCGTGACCGTCGACCTGCCAGCTGCGGTGGGCCAGGGCGAGGACGAAGGCGACCATGCCCAGGGTGATGACGATGGCCGTGAGCACCATCGCCTGCGGCAGCGGGTCGCTCATCTGCTCGGCGGTCGTGCCGCCGGTGACGAACGGCGCCCGCCCGGGGCGGCCGCTGGCCACGAGGAACAGCACGTTGATGCCGTTGCTCAGCAGGACGACGCCCACGAGCACCCGGGTCAGCGTGCGTTCGAGCAGGAGCGTCACCCCGCAGGCGACGAGCATCCCGGCGATCACGACGAGCGTCAGGTTCGGGCTCACGAGGTCTGCGTCCCCTCATCGATCTGGCGGTCGATCTCGGCGCCGAAGCTGCGGATGACGTCCACGACGAGACCGACGACGAGCAGGTAGACGCCGATGTCGAAGAACACCGACGTCACGAGCTTGACGTCGCCCAGGACGGGGACGCCGAACTCGATGACGGCCGTCTGCAGCACGCCCTGGCCGATGAGGATGCCGACCAGGCCGGTGCCGGCGGACAGGAACAGCCCGCTGCCGAGCAACCAGCCCGCGTTGACCGGCACCGCGGTGTTGAACTCGTGCCGGCCCCCGGCGAGGTAGCGGACGACCAGGGCCAGGCCGGCCACCAGACCACCGGCGAACCCGCCGCCGGGTTGGTTGTGCCCGGCGAACACCAGGTACAGCGAGAGCACGACGATCGCGTGGAAGGTCAGGCGCGTGACGACCTCGAAGACCACCGAGCGGCGTTCGGGGTCGACGGTGCTGCCCGCCGGCAGCCAGTTCTGCCGCGAGGACTCCGGCACGGCCTGCGGGGGCGGGTCGGTGGACGGGGCGAAGGCCTGGTCGGTCGAGCCCGTCCGGCGGTGGAACACGAGGCTGGCGACCCCCGTCGCCGCGACCAGCACGACCGCGAGCTCCCCCATCGTGTCCCAGGCGCGGGCGTCGACGAGGGTCACGTTGACGACGTTCCTGCCCCCGCCGAACTCGTACGCGAGGTCGGGCAGGTCCAGGGAGACCGGGGTGGCGACGCGCGCCCCGGCCGCGACGAGCGCGAACAGCGAGGCGCACGTGCCGACGGCGACGCCGATCGCGATGCGCACCCAGCGGGTCCCGGCGAGGGGGCGGGCGGAGAAGAACGGCGGCAGCCGCCGCAGCGCCAGGACGAACACGACGAGGGTGATGGTCTCGGCGAGGGCCTGCGTGAGGGCGAGGTCGGGGCCGGCGTGCAGGACGAACAGCAGCGTCGTGCCGTACCCGGTGACGCCGGCGAGCACGACGGCCCGCAACCGGCGGCGGGCCCGCACGGTGAGCACGGCGGCCACCACGACGACGATCCCCACGAGGACCTGGCCGGGGGTGTCGTAGGGGACGACGTCGGCCGGCCACGGCCGCGTCCACAGCAGCGCACCGCCGGGGACGGCGACCACCACGAGCAGGATCGAGGCGAGGTAGACCGGCAGCGACCCGCGCTGGGTGGCCCCGGTGACCTCGACGGCGACGCGGTCCAGGGCACGGACGGTGCGGCGGTACCCGCGGTCGGCGCTCGGGACGGCCGGACCGCGCGCCTGCCACGCCTCCACCCGGCCCCTGCCGACGACGAGCAGCGCGGCCAGCGCGAACGTGACGACGGTCAGCAGCAGGGGTGCGGAGAACCCGTGCCACAGCGCCAGGTGCTCGGCCTCGCCGGGGAGTTCCTGCGCCACGAGCGCGGCGGGCCGGTCCACCAGCGGCGCGAGGGGCCCGGCGAGCAGCGTCACCGTCGCCAGCGCGAGCGGGGCGGCGGTGAACCCGGGCGAGGGCCGCGGCGCGGTGGAGTCGGGCACGCCCGGTTTGCGCCAGAACGTCCCCCACACGAACCGCGCGGAGTACGCGGCCGTCAGCACCGAACCGAGGACGAGACCGGCCAGCACGAGGGGGTCGTCGAGGAAGGCGTCGTACGCGGCCTCCTTGGCCACGAAACCCGCCGCCACGGGCACCCCGGCCATCGAGGCGGCCGCGACCGTGCCGGCCACCGCGAGCAGCGGCATCCGCCGCCCCAGCCCGGACAGTTCGCGCAGGTCCCGCGTCCCGGTCTGGTGGTCGACGATCCCCACGACGAGGAACAGGGCGGACTTGAACGTCGCGTGGGCCACCAGCAGGGCGATCCCGGCCGTGGTCGCGGCCGCCGTCCCGGCCCCGACGAGGACGGTGAGGAAACCGAGCTGGCTGACGGTGCCGAAGGCGAGCAGCAGTTTCACGTCGTGCTGGCGCAGCGCGCGGTAGGCGCCGATCAGCATCGTCGCCAGGCCCAGGACGAGGACGGTCGTGCGCCACTGCGGCAGGTCCGCGGCGGCCGGGGCGAAGCGCGCGACGAGGTAGACCCCGGCCTTCACCATCGCGGCGGCGTGCAGGTAGGCGCTGACGGGGGTGGGGGCGGCCATCGCCGCGGGCAGCCAGAAGTGGAACGGCACGAGCGCGGACTTCGTGATCGCCCCGACGAGCAGCAGGACGACGGCGACCGTCGCGGTCGTCCCCGTGGGCAGGTCCGCGACGACCTCCGAGAGCCGGTACGTCCCGGCCTGCTGACCGAGGAGGACGAACCCCACCAGCATGGCCAGCCCGCCGAACGTCGTGACGACGAGGGCCTGGGTCGCGGCCCGGCGCGCGGACCGCTGGTCCGCGTCGTACCCGATGAGCAGGTACGAGAACACCGTGGTGAGTTCCCAGAACACGTAGAGCTGGATCAGGTCGTCGGCCAGGACGAGCCCCGTCATGGCCCCGGTGAACGCCGTGAAGACCGCCGCGAACCGCGCCGACCCCGGATCTCGTTCGTGGAAGTAGCTGCCGCAGTAGAGGAGGACGAGCGCCCCCACACCGCCGACGAGCAGCGTCAGGACCCAGGACAGCGGGTCGAGGCGGAAGGCGAGCTCGGCGCCGAGGGAGGGGACCCACGGGACGACGACCTCGGGGTTCTCCCCCCGCAGGACGGCCGGCCCTTGGAACCCCGCCCAGACCGTCGTGGCCGCGGGCGCCAGGGCGAGCACGGCGAAACCGCGGCGGTCGACCCGCTTCACCAGGGGCACGGCGAGGACGGCGGCGACAGCGTGGACGAGCAGCAGTGTCAGCACGGCCGGTCCTCACGTTCGGGGGGCAGGTCGGTTTCCCCAGCGTAACGCAGACTTTCGTTCTGTTCGATTCGAGATTCGTGCCTGTTACGGTGGGCCGGTGTCGTCGTCCGTCGCCCGCCACGGCGCCGAGGTCACCGTCCGACCCGGCCTCGAAGGTCTCGCCGAACTCGCCGAACTCCTCGCCGCCCAGCCCGACGCGCAGTTGTCGGTCAAGGCCGGCCGCCACGGGGTCACGCTGCCCCCGGAACTGGCCCACGCCCTGCGCGAGACCGTGACTGCGCTCGCCCACGGCGAGGCCGTGACGCTCACCCCGCACGAGGCGCTGCTCACCACGCAGGAGGCCGCCGACGTCCTCGGCGTCAGCCGGCCCACGATGGTGCGACTGCTGGAGTCCGGCGCCCTGCCCTACACGAAACCCGGCACGCACCGCCGGGTTCGGCTGGAAGACGTGTTGACCTACGTCGAGGAGCACCGGACGCCCCGGCAGGTGTGACGTGATCCGCGGCCCGTCCTGGACCGGAGAACCCGAACCCCTCGCCGTCAGTCCCTGCCGTTGTCCCGGCCCGGGAAGTACCAGGCGACGATGGCACCGACGAACGGTCCCAGAGCCACGAGGGCGGCCGACACCGGCACCGTGGTGATGCCGAGAGAGCCCAGCACGATCCAGACGACGATCCCCGCGAGGTAGACGGCCACGGACCACCGAGCCAGGGCGTTGCGGGTCCTGCGGTTCTCCGGGTGCTCGGGATCGGGCACGTACCGCACCTCGAGCGGGCCGGGGGCAGGCTCCGGGTCGGTGTCGTCGTGGACGTCCAGGCTGGGGTCGTGGTCGTCCTCGGGAGCGGGGATGGTCCTCATGCTGGGCTCCAGTGCTCGTACGGGCGCCCATCGACCGGGGGCGAAGATCACCTTATCGTCGTCTGCTCCACCTGGTGTGCATCTGCACACCAGGTGGAGTGAATGTGGCGTCGACAGGTGTGCGATCGACGCCGACCCCGTGTAGCGTCTTGTCGTCGGCGGGGAGCAGGGCCGTGAGACGTGCGACCAGCGGACGACCGCACCGGACGGTTGGGTCCGGTGGGGCCGCACACCGCAGGAGGGTGGACGAGATGACCGCGACGACGCAGCACGTGGGCCAGGGAGCAGGCGTACCCAGTGCCGGCCGCAGCGGCCGGCTCAACATCAGGATCAACGCTGCGACCAGTGAGGCGCTGAAGCAGTTGTCGGCCGATGACGCGACTCCGACCGAGGTCGTGCGGCGGGCGGTGGCGCTGCTGAAGCTGGTGGAAGACCGACGTCGCGAAGGACTGTCGGTGGAGTTCGTGGACGGTGACGGCCACCGACAAGGACGGCTGGAGCTGCTCTACTGACTACTCGGTGCTGGGGGCTTCCAGGGCCTCACCCGTCGGTCGTCCACAGGATCGACGGGCAGCCGTCCACTGGCTGGGGCCGCGCGTGAGCATCACCAGGCCGGTCGCGGGTGAGGGGGAAGCGAGCGAAACGGTGGCGGAACGGGGTGCGGTGACCGACGTCGTCGTCACCCCCGCCGACCCGACGTCGTCCCCGGCCCGCGCGGCGCTGCGCGCCTACTACGACGACATCGTCACCCGCTGGCACGCCCGCCCGGCCACGGCGGCCGAGGTGGACGAGCTGGTCGCCGGAGCCGGGGACGACCGGCTCACCCCGCCGCACGGCCTGTTCCTGCTCGCCCGCCGCGGCGGGGAGGTCCTGGGCTGCGCGGGGTTGCGCGTGCTCGGCGAGGTCGGGGAGGTCACCCGGCTGCACGTCACCGCCGCCGCCCGCGGCCGCGGGGTGGGCACCCGGCTGCTGAGGGCCGTCGAGGACGAGGCCCGCGGCCGGGGGCTCGCGCTCCTGCGGCTGGAGACCCGGCGCGACCTCGTCGAGGCCCGTCGCCTCTACGCCCGGCACGGGTTCACCGAGACCGAGCGGTTCACCGACGACCCCTACGCCCACCACTGCCTCGCCAAGCGGCTGGACCGGCCCACTGCCTGAGAAGCGGATCAGCGCTCGCGCCGCAGCTCCCACAACCCGTAGTGCACGACGTACCCGTACTCCTCGTGCCGCCACCCGGGCACGTACCGGTACCCGTACGGCGCGAGGCCGGCCGCGGTGACGGCGGCGAGCTGGGCGGTGGCGTCGTAGGCGTGCATCGCCACCCCCGGCAACCCCTCGGCGGAGAACTCCCGCGTCGTCGCCCCCGGCCCCAGCGTCCGGTCCTCCACCGCCCCGACGAGGACGCGCGCCCCCGGCGCGCACGCGGCGGCGAGGTGGGTGAGCGTGGCACCGAGGTCCCGGCAGAACTCCAGGCAGCCGACGGCCAGCACGACGTCGAACCGCCCCCAGTCCGCCGGCACCGGGTCGTGCAGGTCGTGCAGCTCGTAGCGCCCGCCCGGCCGGGCCTCCCGCGCGCTCGCCAGCATCTGCGGTGACACGTCGCCACCGGTCACCTCGACGTCGGGCGCGAGGTCGCGGGTCAGTTGCCCCGGCCCGCAGCCCACGTCGAGGACCCGGCACTCGGGGGTGACGGCGCGCAGCAGGAAGTCGGCGACGAGCGGGCCGTAGTACTGCACCGAACGCCAGCCCGGGACGTAGTGCGGCGCGAACTCGTCGTAGTACGTCGCGATGTCGTCGACGGGGGAATCGTTCACCCCCACCCCAACGCCCGCAGCCCGGCGGCCGTGCCCGCGGCGAGCACGACGACGACGATGAACGGCGCCCGGCAGGCGAGCGCCACGACGGCCACGGCCAGTCCCGCCGCGCGGGCGTCGAGGACGAGGTCGCGTCCGGTGGAGAACGTCTGCAGGACCACGAGGGAGGCCAGCAGCGCCACCGGCAGCATCCCCGTGACCCGCTTCACGCGCGGCGCCTCCAGCGCGGCGGGCGGCACGACGTACCCGGCGAACTTCGTCGCGAAGGCGACGGCCGAGGCCGCGAGGACGGCGATCCAGAACGTCACGCCGCCTCCTGCGTCCGGCGTTGCGGCCAGCACCACGCCACCAGCGACCCCACGGCGGCAGCGGCGATGACGGGCAGCCCCTGCGGGATGACGGGGACGAGGACGGTCGTGACGAGCGCGCCGACGACGGCGATCGCGACGGGTTCGCGGCCCGTCAGCCGTGGCCACAGCAACCCGACGAACGCGGCCGCCGCGGCGGCGTCGAGGCCGAACCGTTGCGGGTCGCCCAGGGAGTTCCCGGCCAGCGCCCCGAGGAGCGTCGTGAGGTTCCAGCCGAGGTAGACGCCGATCCCGGTGACCCAGAACCCCAGGCGCCGCAACGGGTTCGAGGACTGGGCGACGGCGACGGCGGTGGACTCGTCGATGGTCAGGTGCGCGACCGGCATGCGTCGCCAGCCGCGCGGGCGCATCACCGGCGTCAGCTGCAGGCCGTACAGCGCGTTGCGCACCCCCAGCAGCGAGGACGCCGCGACCGCCGCCCCGGCCGTCCCGCCCCCGCCGAGCACCCCGACGAGGGCGAACTGCGACCCCCCGCTGAACAGCAGGAGGGACAGCACGCACGTCTGCCACACCGACAGGCCGCTGGTGACGCTGAGGGCGCCGAAGCTCACCCCGTACAGGCCGGTGGCGACGGCGACGGACAACCCTTGCCGGACCACGGCCGAGCGGGCCTCGCTCTGCGGGTCGGTCACGGGTCCAGCATGTCAGCCGCTCGGGCGGCCCCCGGCCGGACGTGGGTCCGGTGTCCGCGTGCACCCGTCCGCGAACGCCCCGACGATGGGCCCGTGCAGAGGACGACGTTCGACTTCCAGGACTCCGTGGTGCTCATCACCGGAGGGGGCAGCGGCATCGGTGCGGCCGTCGCCACCGCCTTCCTCCAGGCCGGTGCCACCGTTGCGGTCACGGGCCGCCGGCGTGAGCGGCTCGAGCAGGTCCTCGCCCCGCACCCCGCCGAGCGCGGCCTGGCTCTGCCCGCGGACGTCTCCGACGGAGCCCAGGTCCGGCGGCTGGTCGCCGACGTGGTCGAGCGGTTCGGGCGCCTCGACGTGGTGGTGAGCAACGCGGGCGTCAACGCGCCGGGCCAGATCACCGAGCTGGGCGAGGACGAGTGGGCCGCGATGCGGGCCGTGAACGTCGACGGGTTCTTCCACCTGGCCAAGGCGGTCCTGCCGCACCTGGCGTCCTCGGGCGGGAACCTGGTCGCCGTCTCCTCCGTGTCCGGCGACCGCGGTGACTGGGGTCAGGCCGGGTACAACGCCACCAAGGCCGCCGTGACGAACTTCGTCCGGTCCCTGGCCCTGGACTGGGGGTCGCGCGGGGTCCGGCTCAACGCCGTGGCCCCGGCGTTCACCCTCACGGAGATGACCGAGGGCGTGGGCCGCGACGAGGAGTCCCTGGCGCCGTTCGTCGACCGCACCGCCCTCGGCCGTCCCGGCGAACCCGGGGACATCGCCCCCGCGGTGCTGTTCCTGGCCAGCGACGCGGCCCGGTACGTCACGGGCGCCGTGCTCGCCGTGGACGGCGGGACCAGCGCGTCCACCGGCCAGCCCCCCGGCTGACGGGGGACCGGGGCCCGGGAGGCGTCAGCCGCGCGCGGCGAAGGCCCCGCCCACGTCGGCACCGGCCCGCAGCAGCGCGGCCAGCAGCACCCGAGCCTGACCGGCCTTGAGCCGCCCCGCGGGCACGGCCCCGGCGGCGGCGAGGTCGGCGCCCCCGCCCCCGTCGCCGTAGCTGGTGACGACGGGCCCGGCCGGTACCCGGGTCGTCAGCACGACGGCGACGCCGGCGTCCCGCGCCCGCGCGACGGCGGCCACGACGGCCGGGGTCGCGTTGCCCGATCCCAGCCCCTGCAGCACGATCCCGCGCGCACCCGCGGCGACGCAGGCGTCGAGGAGCACCCCGTCCATCCCCGGGTACCCGGCGACGACGTCGACCCGCGGCCACGGGGCGTCCACCGGGGCGAGGGGCACGCGGGGCAGGGGGCCGTCGGGGGCGGCGAACGCGGCGAGGTCGCTGGTGTGCCGCTTGGCGACGCCGGCGGCCGGGAGCAGAGCGCCGCCGAACGCGACCTGGACGCCGGTCGCCGACGTCGCCGCCCGCAGGGCGTCGCGGACGTTCGCGGGGGCGTCCGGTTCGGGGTGGTCCGCCGTCCGCTGCGACCCCGTCAGCACCACCGGCCGCGGGTCGTCGTGGTGCAGGTCGAGCAGGTAGGCGGTCTCCTCCAGGGAGTCCGTGCCGTGCAGCACGACGACCCCGGCGACGTCGGGGTCGGTGAGCGCGCCGTGGACGGTGGACACGACCGTCCACGCGTCGGCGAGGGTGAGGGTCGAGGAGTCGACCCGCAGCGCCTCGACGACCCGCGTCCGCACCCCGACCCGCGCGGCGGCGGCGCCGACGAGCTCGTCCCCGCCGAGGGTCGGACGGCTGACCCCGCCGGTGTCCACGGTGCTGGCGATGGTGCCGCCGGTGGTCACCACCGCGACCAGCGGGCTCGCCAGCGGGGTCGTCGACGGGGTGGTCACGGTCCTCCTCGGTCCTGCGCGGTTCCCGGCGGCCCACGCTTCCACACGGGGGCTGCGCCGCGCGCCCGCCCCGGGCCTCTCCTACGGTGGCGCCCATGGCGCCCACCCACCGTCCGCACCGCTCCTCCGACGCGCGTCGCACCGGTGGCTGGTTGCCCGATCCCGAGAGCGTCGCCGCCTGGGTGGCCGACCTGCGCCGGCGCCTCGACGAGGACGGCGACCCGGAACGCCACCCCGTCATGGCCGAGTTCGACCGGCTCCTGCACCGGGACGCGATCGCACGGATGCAGTTCGAGCGGATGATCGCCGAGGTCCCCGAGGGGCCGGGGCACCCGGAACGGCACGTGCGGGACCTGCCCGACCTGCTGCGCCTGCTCAACGCCGTGCTCCTCACCGCCCCGGAGTTCAGCGGCGACTCGATGGTCATGACGCCGGTGCAGGCCGTCCTGGACCAGACCACCGCGACACCGTCCGGGCTGGCGGCCTACCGGAACCCGGCCGTCAACGCGGTGCTGCAGCAGTACCTCACCGCCTGGTGCGAGCACCTCGACAGCCCCGCCTCCCTGTCCGTGCTCAACGACGGTGAGGTCGGGTGGATGTCCCCCGCGGCGGCGCAGACCATCGGGATCGGGCAGTACCGGCACGACCCCGACGACGAGCACTGGGGTTTCACGTCCTGGAACGACTTCTTCACCCGCCGGTTCCGCGACGGCGAGCGCCCCGTCGAATCCCCCGACGACGACAAGGTCGTCGTCAGCGCCTGCGAATCGACCCCGTACGCGCTCGCGCGCGACGTCCGGCGGACCGACGAGTTCTGGCTGAAGGGCCAGCCGTACTCGTTGCAGGACATGCTCGCCGGTGATCCCGCGGCCGAGGAGTTCGTCGGTGGGACCGTCTACCAGGCCTACCTCAGCGCCACCGACTACCACCGCTGGCACGCCCCCGTCTCCGGGACGGTCGAACGCGCGTTCGTCGTCGGCGGGACGTACTTCTCCGACGCGGACACCGAGGGGGCGGACGCCGCCGTCCCGCAGGACTCCCAGGGGTACATGGCGCACGTCGCGGCGCGCGCCGTCGTCCTCATCCGCGCCGACGACCCGGTGCTCGGGCTCGTGGCGTTCGTGCCGGTCGGCATGGCCGACGTCTCCTCCTGCCTGCTCGACGACGCGATCGTGCCGGGCGCGCGGGTGGAGAAGGGGGACGAGATCGGCCGGTTCCAGTTCGGCGGGTCCACGCACTGCCTGGTGTTCCGCCCCGGTGCGCTGGCCGAGGTGTCCCTCCAGGCGCTGCCGCGCGACGCGGCGTCCACGACCCCGCTCGTGCACGTCCGCTCCCGGATCGCCCGCGCGGCCGACGCCCCGGCCTGACCCGGGGATCCGCCGGCACGGTGGGTGCAGCTCACCGCCCTTCGACGGCGGGTAACCCGCTGGCGCGCAGATCGGCCACGGCCGCGGTCAGCACGGTGGTGAGTTCGGCGACCTGGGAGGCCTCGTCCTGGGAGGGGTGCAGCACGGTGATGCCGACGATGAGGTCCCCGACACGAGCGGCGCCGGAGACGAACGGCAACCCGTTGCTGTCGGTGTGCGCGGCCCAGGTCTCGTCGGCTCCGGCGACGGTGATGGCGAAGGGCGTGGTGGGCTCGGTGAACCGGCACACGCCGGTGTCGGCGACCAGGGCGTCGAAGGCGATCGGCCCCCCGCCGGGGGCGCGGCCGGTGACGACCAGGTCCACCGCGTTCTGCGTGGCCGACCGCTGGCTCCCGTTCCACCAGCTGATCTGCCGGCCGGCCACCATCGGCGGGTCGAAGGGACGCGAACTGCACTCCTGACCCATCACCGTCGGGCTCCTGGGGTACTGCCCGTAGTCGCCGAGCACCGTGAGTCCGGTGGGCAGCGCCGCTCGGGTGCGGGTCATGTCGGGGATGTCGTAGGCGACGGGGACGTCCGGGTTGGCCAGCCCCACCGAGGAGCCGGACGTCGAGGTGCTGCTCGTCGGAACGACGGGTGGGGAGGTGCTGGAGGTGGCGGTCGCCGTCGACGTCGCCGTGCTCGTGGGCGCCGACGTCGGTGAGGTCGCCGGGGTGGTGCGCACGCTGGGCTGCGAGGTCCACTGCAACCCCAGGGGAACGCCCACCGCGGCGACCAGGGCGAAGGCGCCGACGACGGCGCGGGTGCGGCGACGGCGCCGGAGGCGTCGGCGCAGCCGGTGGCGGGTGCCGGTGTGGAGCCCGGGTTCGTCGATGCGCCCGGCGTGCAGCTCGTCGTGCAGGGCGCTCCGCAGGTCGCGTTGCAGCTCGAGCAGGTCATCACGACCGGCGTCGCCCTCGCCGCCGGGGTGCGGATCACGGGGTCGCGGGTTCATCGGGACTCCTTCGCAGTGGGGGCGTCCTGGTCCAGGAGGCGACGCAGGGTGCGCAGGCCGCGGTGGGCGTGGCTGCGGACGGTGGCCTGGGAGCAGCGCAGGAGGTCGGCGATCTAGGCGTCGGGCAGGCCCTCGTACAGGCGCAGGACGAGGGTGGCCCGTTGAGCGTCGGGCAGACGGCGCAGCAGCGCGAGGTAGTGCTGCCGGTCGCCGTAGCCGGCGCCGTCGTCGTGGACGGGGGCGTCGGGCAGCTCGGCGGGGTCGCTGACCCGCTCGCGGCGCCAGGGTCGGCGGTGGTGGGAGACGACGGCGTTGACGACCATGCGGTTCAGGTAGGCCGAGGGGTCCTCGACCGCCTGGATGCGGGACCACTTCAGCACGCAGCGGGCCAGGACGTCCTGCACGACGTCCTCGGCCTGGTGGGGGTCCCTGAGCAGGCCGCGGGCCAGGCGGACCAGTTCCGGGCCCTTCCAGGAGACCAGGGACTCCAGGTCCCACACCCCGGTTCGGGCAGGGTTCCGGCGCGAGGGGGCGTCGGGTCCGCGGTGATCCCGGGAAGTGCTCACACCGTGTCAACGCTGTCCGCGGACGAGCTGTTGCGGTTGCCGCCGACCGGATCGGCCTGCGTCACCCGATCGCTGCGGGGGTGTCGCAGCCGGTGAGGTCGACGACCCTGGCACGGCCGGCGTGGGGCGAGCATCCTGACGGGGTGCCCGAGCCCTCCGGTCAGCCCTCCGGGGGCCACCTGCGCCCACCGGGGAGTCGCCGGCACGAGGGCACCGGTCGGTTCGGCCGTCCACCCGACGGCGTCGTGGGGGAACCACCCGTCGAGCACACCGACGTCCTCGTCGTCGGCGCCGGCCCGACCGGGCTCCTGGCCGCCCTCGTCCTGGCCCGCCGCGGCGTCCGCGCCGTCCTCGTCGACGGGAAGGCCGGCCCGACGAGGGAGTCGCGGGCTCTCGCGGTCCAGGCGCGGACGGTGGAGGTCTACGACCAGCTCGGCCTCGCCGAGGAGTTCCTCGCCCGCGCGCACCGCGCCGCCCGCGTGCAGATCGGCCCGCCCGGACGTCCCGTCGTGATCGACCTCGCTGCCGCCCAGCGGGGCCAGACCCCGTTCCCGGGGTTGCACGTCCTGGAGCAGAGCCGCACGGAGGAACTCCTCGTCGGCGCGCTCAGGGCGGCCGGTGGCGACGTCCGCTGGAACCACGCGCTGCTCGACCTCGACGACCGGACGGCCGAGCCCGGCGGTCGTGTCGAGGCGCTGCTGAGCGGGGACGGCGCGGTGAGCCGCCTCCACGCCCGCTGGTGCGTCGGTGCGGACGGTGCGGGGTCCCTCGTCCGTCGCTCGCTGGGCCTGGCGTTCGAGGGCGTCACGGACGACGCGGTGTTCTGGGTCGCGGACCTGCGGGGCGCGACCGGCCTGCCCGAGGACTGCCTCGCGATGCGGGCGGGAGGCCGGGGTTTCGGCGTGTTCTACCCGCTCGGTCCGGGCGGTCACGCCCGGGTGATCTCCATCGCCGCCGGTCCCGACGTCGGGCCGGCGGAGGCTCTCGCCACCGCTCACGACGACCTCGGCGTCGGCCACGAGTCCGTCGACTGGTTCTCCACGTACCGCGTCCACCACCGCGTCGCCGAACGGTTCCGCCACGGCGCGGTGTTCCTCGCCGGTGACGCGGCCCACGTCCACTCCCCGGTCGGCGGGCAGGGGATGAATACCGGACTGCAGGACGCCCAGGACCTCGCCCACCTCCTCGCCGACGTCGTCCACGGTCACGTCACCCACGACGCCCTCGACCGGTACGAACGGGAACGTCGGCGCGTCGCCCTGCGGCTGGTCCGCGTCACCGACCGCGCGTTCGGCCTCCTCGCCCGACCCAGCCGCGGAACCGCCCTGCTGCGGCGGGGGTTCGCCACCGCGGCCGCCCCGCTGGCCGCGCGGGGCGTGCGGAACCCCGTCGGCCGGCGGGTCGCCGGGTACGTGGGGCAGTACCGGATCCGCCACCACGTCGCCTCGGCCCCGCTGCCCGTCTGGGCCGACGACCGCGTCGTCGGACGCCGGTTGCTCCCCACCGAGGAGAACCGTCCGTCCCTGCGGTCCCTCGCCTGGCAACTGCACTCCTACGGCACGCAACCGGCACGCCCGGCGGACCTGCCGGACTGGATCGAGGGGCCGCACGCGTTCCCCGCCGACCCCGCCGGCCGGTGGCGGGCCGACCGCACCTACCTCGTCCGCCCCGACGGTTTCGTCGCCGCTGCGATCCCCACCTCCGGGGGTTTCCTCGACGAGGCGGTGCTGCACACCGCGTTCCGCGCTCACCACCTGCGCGTCTGATCCGCGGCGGCCGGCAGCGGTAGCGTCCGCGCATGGCCTTCGACCGGCAACCGGTGCTCGTGAGCGACCTCGTCCGGCTGCGGCCGCTGCGCGCGGACGACGCGGAACCGTTGCGCCGCATCGCCGCCGACCCGCTGCTGTGGGAACAGCACCCCGCGAAGGACCGCACGCAGGAACCCGTGTTCCGCGCCTGGTTCCAGGACGCGCTGGGTTCCGGCGGGGCGCTCGTCGCGCAGGACCGGGCGGACAGTGAGGTGTTCGGGGTCTCCCGGTACGTCCCGCGGGGCACGGACGCCGTCGAGATCGGGTGGACGTTCCTGGCCCGCTCCCGCTGGGGTGGCCGGTGGAACGGGGAGGTGAAACGCCTCATGCTCGACCACGCGTTCGCGGCCCTGCCGACCGTGCTGTTCACCGTCCACGCCGACAACCTCCGGTCCCAGCGGGCCGTGGAACGTCTCGGCGCCCGACGCACGGGAACCCACGTCGACGTCGCGGGGCTGCACCAGGTGACGTACCGGCTGGACCGCTCCGACGTCCGCGAGGTGGCCCGGTGATCGGTGCCCTCACCCTCCCCGTGACCCTGCGGGCCCGGGACCGGGACGTCGTGCTGCGCCGCGCGGTCGAGGACGACCTGACCGCGGTCGTGGAACTGCTCGCGGACGACACCGTGAGCACCGCCCGCGGCGACCGCGCGTCGGCGGCCGACGAACCCCTCCACCGCGCGGCGATGCGGGAGATCCTGGCCGACCCCGCCAACGACCTCCTCGTGGCCACCGACGCCGCGGGTACCGTCGTGGGAACCCTGCAGCTCACCCGGATCCCGGGGATGGCGCGGCGGGGCGCGACGCGGTTGCGCGTCGAGGCGGTCCGCGTGCGCAGCACCCAGCGCTCGGGCGGGATCGGCGCCGCGGTGGTGCGGTGGGTCACCGATGTCGCGGCCCCCGCCACGGGGTCCGCGCTCGTCCAGCTCACGTCGGACGACGCCCGCACCGACGCGCACCGGTTCTACGAACGGCTGGGCTTCACCGGGTCGCACCGGGGTTTCACGTACGCGGTGGCCCCTCCTGCCCGGGCGGCGGACTGACCCCCGGAGCTGCGGAACCACAGCGCGGTGGGCCGCGTCCGACGGGGATGCTGCGCCGTCGCGACGTCCTCGTCCTCGGTGCCGTCGGTGCGCTCGCCGCCTGCGGCGACGAACCCGGCGGAGCACCGGGGTCACCCAGCGCATGGCCGGGTGACCTGCCGGCCGCGCCGGGCACCTGGCAGGAGATCCCGGCCGCGCCGATGAGCGCCCGCCGGATGCCGACGCTGACCTGGACGGGCACCGAACTGCTCGTGACGGGCGGGACGGGCCGGGTCGTCGGACCCACCGTGAGCTGCCCGCCGAACGCGCTGTGCGAGGCCCCGCCGACCGAACCGCTGGAGGGCAGCGGCGCGTTCGACCCCGCGACCGGCACCTGGCGCGCCCTGACCGGCGGGAACACCTTCCACCACGGCCCCACCTGGACCGGGCGGCTCCTGAGCGACGGCTGGACCTGGTTCGACCCCGCCACCGACACCACGGGTCCGGCCCCGGAGAGCGACCTGCTCGTCCGCGCCCCCGCGGCCTGGTCCGGCACCGAGGTGCTGTGCGTCGGCACGGACGGCAGCGGGCAGCCCGTCCCGCACACACTGTGGGCGTGGGACCCGGCGACGGGGGCGACGAGGACGGTGCGGGTCCCGGGGCCGGACTCCGGCGAGACGTGCCACACGCTCTGGGCCGGTGACGAACTCCTCGTCGGCCTGACCCAGCTGCCGCCGGGGGCGCCGGCCGTGCAGGCCTTCGACCCGGCTGCGGACGCGTGGCACACGGTCCCGATGGACGTCGCGGTGCAGCTCCTGCCGCCGGGGGGCTGGGACGGCGAGCGCGTCGTCGGTCTCGGGTTCGCCGAGGCCGAGGTCCCCCGGCTCGAGCGCACCGACCCCACCGACGGCGCGACGTCCCCGGTGCCGCTGCCCGCGGCGCTGGACAGCCGGCAGTCGGTGCCGGACGTCGCGGTCGGCACCGGCCGCGTCGCCGTCGGGGTCGGCCCCCGCTACGCGGTCCTGGACGGCGGCACCTGGACGGCGCTGCCGGCGCTGCCGGCGCTGCCGGGCGTCGGGGACGACGAGCGGGTCACGACGACCTGGGCCGGTGACCGGTTCGTCGCCTGGGACGACACGCTGCGCCGGACGGGGTGGTGGATCGAGCTGGGGTGAGGGTCACCCGAGCGCGGTGAGGACCCGGTGGCACCGCACCGGGTCGGTCGTCAGACCGACCGCGTGGGCCCAGAGCCAGTAGTCGACCGTCCGCGCGACGACCCAGTCCCGCGCGCGGCCCTCGTCGAGGTCCCCGGCGGCGCACACCGTGCGCAGCAGTCCGCGGACGTCCCGGGCAGCGGGGTGGTCGGCGAGGGTCCACAGCAGTTCCGGCAGGGCGCGTTCGGGTGGGCCCGCCACCGGTTTCGGGTCGATCACCACCCACCGCCCGGGGGTGGTGCCGGTGGCCGGGCGCCACAGGACGTTGTCCGGGGTGAGGTCGGCGTGCACCAGAACGTCCCCGCCGTCCCCGCCGTCCCGCAGGTGCTCGGCCCGCCGCACGGCGTCCCGCACCCACCGCTCCGGCAGCGGGTTCCCCTGCCGGTGCTGGCGTTCGGCCACGCCACCGGCGATCGCGGCGGCCTGCGACCGCGCCGTGGTCGTGCCCGCCGGGGCCGGGACGGCGAGTTCGCGCACCAGCCGGCCGACGACCCCGCCCAGGTCGCCCGGTGGGCAGCTCGACAGGGTGCGGGTCGCGTCGAGGCGTTCGAGCAGGAGCACGTCCCCACCGTCGTCGGAGTCCAGGAGCCGGACCGCGCCCCGGCCGGCCCAGGCCCGCAACGCGATCACCTCGCCGAGCGTGTCGTCGCCGCGGTGGGAGAGTTTGAGCACGCACGGCTGCCCGCCGCGGCGCACGGGCAGGACGAGGGCGTGCGCGCCGTGTGCGGGCGCGGTGTCCTCGTCGTCTTCCCCGACCCGCAGCCCCCACCGCTCGCACCACGCGACGAGCAGGTCCGGCAGGTCGCGCAGCCACCGCTGGGCGTCGTCGTCCGTGAGTGCGGGGCTCGCGGTCAGGCCCGCCGGTACGAGGCCGCGGGCGGTACGGACGTCCACCCGCCCAGCCTCCCCCGACCTCACCCCGCGCGCCGCACCCAGACCGTCGTCTCACCCGGCAGCTCGGTGAGCCCATCACCGACGGGGTCACCGGAACTGCTCAGCAGCACCTCCCCCTCCGGCAGCGGCACCGCGGAGGTGGTGAAGTTCGTCGCGCACACCCAGCCGCCGGGGCGGGCGAACGCCACGACACCGGCGGGGGAGTCGAGGAACTCCAGGTCCTCCCCGGCCACCAGCTCCCGCCGTCGCGCGAGCGCGGCCCGGTAGAACGCCAGCGTCGAGGCCGGGTCGGCGGCCTGCGCCTCGACGGCGAAGCGGGCGAACCACGGCGGCTGCGGGAGGTGGGCGGGACGACCGTCGTCGGGGCCGAACCCGAACGACGGCCCCGACGAGATCCACGGCAGCGGTACCCGGCACCCGTCACGGCCCTTCGCGGTCCCGAGGGACCGGATCCACGTCGGGTCCTGCAGGACGGTGCCGGGCAGGTCGGCGACCTCGGGCAGATCCCGTTCCTCGTCGGCCCTGGGGCCGGTGAGGTTCTCCATGAGGTAGGGCGCGACGTCGATGCGGAACCCGGCGACACCGCGGCCGGCCCAGGGGGGTGGATTCCGCCTGACGCGGCAGGCGGTCGGTGGGGTGGTCCAGGTCGGTGACCCCGGCACCCGTCGGCACTGCCCCGGATCGATCGTCGGCCCGACGTCCAGCGCCCGCAGCCGGTGATTACCCGCGCGCGTGCCGCCACCGGGTGCCGGGCGAGGTCCTTCTCGAGCTGCCTGCGGTGCAGGTGGTCCGTCATGGACCTGGCATGTCGTAAGCACGGATGAGGACGAACGTCGGCTGTAGTTCTCGGCATCACTGCGCCCGTATCCTCCTCCGCAGTGCCGACCAGACGATGACGTGACCACACGTCACCACGAGATGTGAGGAGCCCGAGCGTGATGCGCCGAGACCGCGCGACTCCCCAGGCCGGCGAGGGGAAACCGAGCAAGCCGCTCGAAGAGGTCTTTCACGACCGCCTCACAGCGGAGCACGACTTCATCAGCAACAGGATGACGTGGCTCATGGCTCTGAACGGTTTCTTGGCGGCCGGGTCGACGATCCTGGCGGCGAACGCCGAGAAGTTCGACGGTAGCTTCACCCTCAACGGGGGGATCTTCCTCATCGCCGTCCTGGGGGCGATGAGCAACGCTTCTTGTCTCTTCTCGAACTACTGGGCGACCGTCGCGATCCGCGGCGCCGGCGAGGCACTGCTCGAGGCGTGGAGGGACCTGAGTCCGGACGTCAAGGGCAAGAAAGTCTCACGGATGCGGTTGTACGGACGTGACCCGCTCTCCTTCCGGAGGAAGGGACGGGCCCTGACGTGGTGGATGCACCCGTGGTTGCTCCTGCCCGGACTCTTCCTCGTCGTCTTCGCCGTCCTGCCCTTCATGTCGGCGGGCATCAGCCGGGACGACCGGGACCTGCCGTGGGTGGTCCAGTTCATTCCCCTTGCTCTGTTGACGACTTTCGTCGTCCTCCCCGCCGTCGAGGCCGCCCGCAAGCGTCGGGAACGCTGAGGATCCGGGCGGCGGATCGGTACCGGTGATCCGTTCCGCCGTGCGTCGCGGACCCGAGCCGGTGTCCGGCAGTTCTGCGGAGAGGCATCACTCCGGCAGGAGCCGGCCGTTACGCAGGAGTGCGATGTCAGGGGTGAAACCGGAGTATTCCCAGGACTCACCCGTGCGGGATTCTGAGCAACCGGCGGCGTCCACTTGTTTATTCTCCCGGATTCGGAAGGCGAGGACTCGCACAGGTGCCTTCGCGGTCCCGTCCTGCAACCCCCGGACGGCCGCGGCCAGCCGGTGGTTGCCGTCCAGCACGAGCGTCTCCCGGCGACCGTCCTTCTTCAGCTCGTAGAGCAGGACGCACACGGTGGCCTGCGGACCCGAGAGCAGGGGCGTCATCTGGGCGATCCCGTCCGGTCGCAGTCCCAACGGCAGGGCACCGTGCCGGAGGGGCTGCGGGTACGTCGGCAACGACTCGCCGCCGACGATGGAATCGCCGCGGGCGGCCTCCCGCAGCTCCTCGCACTTCGCGTTCACAGGCTTGACGACCGGTCCGTCCACGGTGACGTACCAGGGAGCGTGCCAGCCCAGAGCCGAGGTGAGGCTGCGCAGCTCGACGTCGCAGGCGACAATCTTGTCGCTCAAAGCATTCCACCGCTTGATGACTCGCAGCTCGTCGGCGTACAGCTGCTCCAGACGCCGGACGGTGAGCAGCTTCGAGGACTCGTCGAGTCGCGTGTCGGCGCCTGCGCGGGACGACCAGGAGACCTGCCGGATGTCGGCGCCCACCTGCCGTGCGAAGTTGACGTGGTCGGCGAGGTCCTGCAGATCCGCCTGCTGCTTGCGCCCGCGGACACGCCCGGCCAGTTCGGTCGAGAGCGAGGACAGGGCTTTGCCGCCGGCGTCGAGGAGTTCCCACACCGAGTTGCTGAGTGCATCGGCGCGGCAGAGGTTGCCGAAGACCAGGTCGTTCCAGGACCTCCGGATCGTCTCGATCAGCTCGTCCTGCTCCTCCGGACTGGCGAAGGGGTAGTGCTGCAGAGCGGCCCGGGCCTCGGCGGACAGCCGCAGGACCGAGGGCTCGGTGTTGGCGAAGGCCCGCGCCCGCGTCGTGTTCATCGAGCCGACGGCGCGCAGGAGCCCGGCGTCGGCGGCAGCACGTGCCCGACGCTGCGACCCGCGATCGACGAGGTTCCCCAGGACCAGGAACGCGGTCGCCAGCAGTACCGCCGTGAGGAGGTTCGACCAGTCCGACCCCTCGTACGCCGTGGGGCCTTTGCCCTCCAAAGCCGCCTTGAGGAGTACGGGAACCGCGACCGCGAGGGGCAGGACGACCAGCCAGGGCCAGGTGCTGCGCCACCGGTCGGGCAGACTGTGTCGACCCTTGCCTGATCCATCCGCGGGCATCCGACCTCCCATGCACGTCGACGACCGCGGTCGGCCGTCGGTGTCGATGATGGTCGACGTCCTGCGGGTTTCGCCAGGGGCCGCCCTCCACACCGCCATCGGTGGGTCGCCTCCGGCACCACGGCCCCGCCGTTGGAGTGGACGCCGGGTCGCGGGCCGGTGGGTGGCGGGTAGCGTCCCGACCCGTGCACTCCTACAGCCCTCGCGACGGCCACCGCCTCGCGCACGACCCGCTGAACTCCATCGTCGCCCCGCGGCCCATCGGCTGGGTCTCCACGGTGGCCGAGGACGGCACCCGCAACCTGGCGCCGTACAGCTTCTTCAACCTGTTCAACTACCGGCCGCCCATCGTGGGGTTCTCCAGCACCGGTCACAAGGACAGCGTGAGCAACGCCGAGGCGACCGGGGAGTTCGTCTGGAACCTGGCGACCCGCTCCCTGGCCGGGCCGATGAACGAGACGTCGGCCTCGGTCGGGCCGGAGGTCGACGAGTTCGCCCTTGCCGGGCTCACCCCCGAGGCCTCCGCCCTCGTCCGCCCGCCGCGGGTGGCCCAGAGCCCCGTCGCCTTCGAGTGCCGGGTGACGCGGATCCAGGAACTCACCGACGTGCAGGAGCGGGGCGTGGGGGCCTGGCTCGTGCTCGGCGAGGTCGTCCAGGTGCACCTCGAGGAGTCCCTCCTCGTGGACGGGGTGTTCGACACCCTCGCCGCCGACCCGCTGCTGCGCGGCGGGGGCCCGGCCGACTACTTCACGATCAGCGCGGGGAGCCGGTTGCGGATGACGCGGCCGGACGCGCGGTAGGCCGGTCCCACCCGCCCCGGCGTGGTCTCCGTCCCGGAACGGAGACCACGCTGGGAGGAGGTGCTCCTGGTACCCGGAGGCAGTGGTCCCCACCACGACGACCTGGCCACCGGCGGTCCGCTGGCGACGGGGATGCGCGTCGAGCCGCGCGCCGAACCGTCAGACCTGGACCGGCCCGAAGATGCGACTGTCGGGAGTCGAGGCTCGTCGGCAGCGCCGTTCCACCGCAGAGCGCTACTGTGCGTCGACTGGTCATTACGGGGTGGCGCCAGAGCGAGGGGGATGACGTGCGAGGACGGACGGTCGTGACGGCGGTGGCGCTGCTCACCGGGTTCACGGGGCTCTCGGGAGGAACGGTCCTGGCGGCAGGTGCGGCGCAGGCCGCCGATTGCCTCCAGCCGGCGGTGCAGGCGCGCTGGGACCAGCTCGGCGGAGCGACGGGCGCCCTGGGCCCGGTCGCGGCGTGCGAGCAGCCGACGGCGACAGGCAGCTTCGCGACGTTCCGCGACGGTGCCGTGTACGTCAGCCCGGCGACGGGCGCGTGGGACGTCTCGGGGTCCTTCCGCGACCTGTGGGCCTCGACGGGGTGGGAGAACGGGTTCCTCGGGTACCCGACGTCCGGAGAGGGTTCCGCCGCTCGCGGCGGGGTGTTCCAGCAGTACCAGGGCGGCACTCTCTACTGGTCGCCCGCCACCGCGGCGCACTCGGTGTCCGGTGCGTTCCTCGGGTTGTACGCCGACCTGGGCTGGGAGAACGGGTTCCTCGGCTACCCCACCTCGCAGGAGGTCCCGGTCCGCGGTGGGGTGTTCCAGCTCTTCAAGGGCGGGGTGGCCTACTGGTCGCCGGCGACGGGCGCGCACACCGTGTCCGGCTCGTTCCGCGACCTCTACGGTCGGTTCGGCTACGAGAACGGCTGCCTCGGGTACCCGGCGACGCAGGAACTGCCGAGCGTCGCGAGCGGGGTGTACCAGCGGTTCCAGGGCGGGACGGCCTACTGGTCCCCGGTGTCGGGCGCGCACGCCCTGTGCGGGAACCTCCTGGCGGCCTACGGGTCGACGGGGTACGAGGGTGGGCGCCTCGGGTACCCCGTGAGCGACGAGCACGACGTGCCCGGCGGTCGCCGCGTCGACTTCCAGCACGGTTTCATCGAGTGGTCGGAGGCGACCGGAGCCCTGGTCAACCGGACGATCGGGTCCGTGACGGCTCCGGCCCCGGCGCCCGCTCCGGCCCCCGCTCCTGCGCCGCCGACCGGGACGTACTACGCGAACTGCGCCGCAGCCCGGGCGGCGGGAGTCGCCCCGCTGTACAGGGGCGAGCCCGGTTACCGGCCCGGTCTCGACCGGGACGGGGACGGCATCGCCTGCGAGTAGGTGCCTGGGGCGCGCTCAGCGCAGGTCGCTCGGGTCCGTGTTCGCCCCGCACACCACGACCGCGACCCGTTCCCCCGTCGCGGGCCGGTAGGAGGCCAGCCCGGCCCACGCGGTCGCCGCGCCGTGCTCGGCGACGACGCGGAACCGCGACCACAGGTCCTGCCGTGCCGCGCGGATCGCGTCGTCGTCGACAAGCAGGCTGACGGGTCCGGTGCGCCGGGCGAGGTCGAACCCGAGGTCCCCGACGCGCCGGGCGCCGAGGGAGTCCGCCGCGACCCCGGACACGGCGACGTCGACGGGTTCGGCGGCGGCCAGGGCGGCGTGCAGGGTGGGGGCGCTCTCCGGCTCGACCGCGACGACCCGCACCGACCCCTCCAGCGCGGCGGCCACCCCGGCGAACAGCCCGCCCCCGCCGACGGCGACCACGACCGTGTCCAGGCCGGGCACGTCCTGGGCAATCTCCAGGGCCAGCGTGCCCGCCCCGGCGGCGACCTCCACCTGGTCGTAGGCGTGGCAGAACACCGCACCCCGCTCCCGGGCGAACCGCACCGCGGCCTCGTGGGCGCGGGCGTACTCGGTCCCCACCGGTCGCACGTCGGCCCCCAGGGCCCGCAGCCTGCGCACCTTGACCGCCGGGGCGGTCTCGGGGACGAACACCGTCGCGGGGACCCCGAGCTCGGCGGCGGCGTGCGCGTGGGCCAGGCCCGCGTTCCCGCCCGAGGCGGTGACGACCCCACGGGCCGGGTCGAGCTCACCGCGCTCGCGCGCGGCCAGCTGCCGGTTGAAGGCGCCGCGGGCCTTGAAGGTGCCGGTGTGCTGGAGCTGCTCCAGCTTCAGCCACCACCCGGTCTGCACCTGCAGGACGGGGGTGCGCAGCACGCGGCCGGCGGTGCGGTCGGCCGCGGCGTGGACGTCGGCGGCGGTGAGGGTGTGCATCCCGCGATCCTGCCCGCCCCGGCGGCGGTGGTCCTCGACGGCCCGCGAGGCTGGGCGCATCGGGTGATTCCGGACCGCCGACCTCACCGACGTGGACCCCTGCGCCGACACACCCGTGTGCCACCTCCGCGCTCCCGCCGCGCCCTGCGTCCCCTCGTCACCGACCGTCCCGGCCCGGTCGAGCGGGACGACCGGGTCCCGGTGGTGGCGCTCGGGTTGCTGGCGGTGAGCGCATCGGCCCAGGTCCTGCTGGCGTTCACCGGCGACGGCCCGTGGGCCCCGCTGCGCTTGCTGCTGGCTCTGGTGACCGTGGCGTCCACCTGGCGGGTGCTGGTGTGGCGGGCCCGGACCGCGACCGCGGAACGTCTCGTGTGGCAGATGTTCAGCTGGGGCTGCCTGCTGCACGGGGTCGGGGCGGTCTCCAGCGCGGCCTTCACCGTCGTACCCGCGCTGCGGTCCTCCGCGGCCGTGCCCAGCGCGGTCTGCGCGGTCCTCACCTTCCCGCTGGCCTACCGCGCGCTGGTCCGGTGGAGCCGGCGCAGCGCTGGGGTGGACCCCGACGACCTGCTGAACGGGGGGAGCGCGGTGCTCGTCGTGACCGCCGCCCTCGGGTTCGTCCTGACGCCCGGCACGGGGGGCACGGGCCCCCTGCTGGTCCCCTCGCCGTGGCCCGTGCAGCTGCTCGTCCTGCAGAACGCCTGCGGGGTCGTGCTGCTCGGTGCCGCGCTGACGGCGGCCTTCACCGCCCGGCTGCACCGCGACGTGCGGGTCTGGCTGGTCTTCACCACCTACGTCCTGACCGGGGCGGGCGGCGTGGCGGCGCTCCTGGACGCCGGCGCCCACCCGGCGTGGGCGCTGCCGCTGTGGGCCGCCGGCCTGCTGGCGCTCGCCGGGGCGGCTGTGCTCCGGCCCCGGTTCGAGCCGACGCAGACCTCCGACCCCGTGAAGTCCACCATCGGCTCCTTCCTCGTCGTCAGCGCGGGACTGGCGACCACTACCGTGGGGCTGCTGATCGGCGCCCCCGGCGCGCTCGCCCTGTGCGCCCTGCTCGGCGTGCTCGGGTCGAGCGTGCGGCTGTTGGTCAACCTCTTCGAGCTCGCTCAGCTCGCGGTGAGCCGGCGGGAGGCCCTGACCGACGACCTCACCGGCATCGCCAACCGCCGGGCCCTCCTGCGCCACCTCGACGCCCTCCTCCTCCAGCGCCGACCGGGGGCCGGCCCCGGCGGGCCGGCCCCGGGCGTGCAGGTGCTCGTCGTCGACCTCGACCACTTCAAGGAGGTCAACGACGGCCTCGGGCACGGGGCCGGGGACGCGCTGCTGCAGATGCTCACCCAGCGCATCGCACCGGAACTGCCGGCGACGGCCCTCTTCGCCCGCCTCGGCGGGGACGAGTTCGTGGTCGTCAGCGACGACGGCGCCCCGGGCGAGCGCGTGCTGGCCGTGCTCGAGAACGTCCAGCGCGAACCGTTCCCCGTCGGCGGGATCAGCGTCCACGCTGACCTCAGCGTGGGCCGCGCGACCTGGACGGCGGCCTGCCCGCACACCGACGGTGAGAGGGAGCAGCTCGCCGACGCGGCCTTCCTGCTGCGCCGGGCGGACAGCGCGATGTACGACGCGAAGCGGACGGGCGCGTCCGTGGTGACGTTCGACCCCGACCGCCACGGGGACACGCAGGGGTTGCTGTCGACGGTGACCGAGCTGCGCCACGCCATCACCGCCGGTCAGCTCCGCGTCCACTTCCAACCCCAGCTGCACACCGGCGACGGGACCCTGGCCGGGGTCGAGGCGCTGGTGCGGTGGCAGCACCCGGTCCGTGGCCTGCTCGCGCCCGCGCAGTTCCTGCCGCTGGCCGAGACGCACGGCCTCATGGACGCGGTGACGCGGGAGGTGCTGCGCCAGAGCGTGGCGCAGCAGGCGCTCTGGCGCCGCCGCGGTCTGCTGGTCCGGGTGTCGGTGAACCTGTCGGCGGGCACGCTGCTGGACGTCTCGCTACCCGCGATGGTCGCGGCGCTGCTGGCGCACCACGAGGTCCCGGCCACCTCCCTGGTCCTGGAGGTCACCGAGACGGCCCTGCTGCGCGAACCCGACCGCAGCCTGGCGGTCGTGGAGGCGCTGCGCGCCCTCGGGGTGCAGGGCAGCATCGACGACTTCGGCACCGGCTACTCCTCGCTGACGCAGCTGCGCCAGCTCCCGGTCAGCGAGCTGAAGCTGGACCGCTCGTTCACCGCCGACCTGCTCGCCGACCCGCGGGCGGCCGCGATCATCGCCCACACCATCGGCCTGGCCCACGCCCTGCGGCTGCGGGTCGTCGCCGAGGGCGTCGAGGACGAGGCGACCCTCGCGGCACTCACCGCCCTGGGGTGCGACGAGACGCAGGGCTTCCTGCACGCCCGCCCGTTGCCGGCGCCGGAGTTCGAGGCGTGGTGCGCCGCGCGGCGGGGCACCGCCCCCGGTGCCCCGGGGGCGCTGGTCCGTTCAGGGTGATTCGGGCGACGGTCGGTGTGGCGCGGTGGGGTTCGTGCCGACACAGCAGGGGAGGTGAGACGCCCGTGCGGGTCACCGTGACCCGACCGACGACGAGCCCGACGACGTGGACCCCGGCCACCCGGCCGCGGCCGTCCACCGCCACACCCTGCGGAGGAGCGCGATGAAGACTGTGCTGGCCATCGAGACGACCAGGCCGATCGGCGTGCGCGACCTGAACGGCTTCATCTCCGGGATCTCCGAGCGCGTCCCCGGGTGCTTCGTGTCCCAGGGACCGAGCAGCCGCGGCAAGGTCACCGTGACGATCCTGTCGCCCCAGGCCGTCTCCCTGGAGATCGCCGAGCAGGTGCTGGAGTCCCTGCCGGAGCTGTGCGACGCCATCAGCGGGATGACGATGCAGGAGGCGGTCCGCCGGCCCAACCCGCGCCAGCAGCCGCGCCCCGCCCCCGCCACCGCCCCCGCCACCCCCGTCGGCTGACGCGCCGCGGGCCCTCACAGCAGCCGGTGGGCGCGTCCGCCGGTGAGCAGGTGCACGCCGAGCACCGCGACGGACTCGCCGCGACAGGCCGACACCAGCGCCTGACCCCACACCAGGTCACCGGCGACGACGTCGCGGGCCACGTGCGGGGCCAGGGCGAGCGCGACCGTCCCCGCACCGGCCGTCTCCAGGGTCAGCAGGTGGGCCAGGACCCCGGCGAGGTTGCCGGTCAGCTCCTCGTCGGGTTCGGGCCGGACGCCCTCCACGGCGACGAGGAACCCCTGCTGGTGCCCGGCGGGGTCGAAGAGCTGGATCAGCAGGTCCGCACCGTCCCCGTCGCGGTCCTCGTCCCGGTCCTCGTCGCGGTCCTCGGGGTCGTGCCCCAGCGCGGCGAGGAACTCCCACCGCGCGGTGAGCTCCTCGGGGGTGCGGACGGGACGCAGCAGGGTGGGGTGGGGGTTCGACACGGCGCCAGCCTGCGGCCGGGCGCCGGGACGCCCCGGCCGTCGTCCACAGCCGGACGCCCCCGGGGGCGGGGACGAGGCCTGTGGAGACCGCGGTGACGCCGGGGTCAGCTGCCGGAGGGGGACCCGCCACCGCGGCGGTGCGCCATCGGCACGGACCCGGCCAGGTCCCAGTCGCCGCGGTGCGGCACGTCCCGGGCGGACCTGTCCCGGCCACGGTCGCGCACCAGCAGGGTGACGATCAGCGCGACGAGGACGAGCGCGGAGACGACCAGCGTGACGAGGACGACGGTGACCGAACCCATGACCTGCTCCTCTACGGCGAGTGGTTCCACGGTCGCACGGGACGGCCCGGAGCGGTACCCCTGCGGCGAGGTCAGCCCCAGGACGACTCCCGGGCGAGGTCGGCCCGCACCACCTCCCAGCACCGGTCCACGTCCGTCGGGGTGCCGTCCGGGGTGGCGTCGAGGGTGAGGACGTCGCGCAGGAGGGTCCCGGGGCCGTCCAGCTGCAGGGCCGCGGCGGACTCCTCACCCGTGCGACGCCCCAGGACGGTGACGGTCCGCAGCCGGCGCGAGGCGCCGAGGACGGCCGGGGAGCGGCGCAGGACGTCGTCGCGCAGGTCGAGGTCCTCGACCAGCAGGTCCTCCCCGTCCAGCCGGGCGTGCGTCCGGGCGCGGAGGCGGCCGCCGGCCTCCCCGGTCCGGCCGAGGACGACGTCCTCGCGCAGCGCGACGACGGCCCCCGCCGCGAGGTCGATCCGCACGGACCGGTCCACGTCGGCCCCCGTGGCGACGACGAGGGGCTGCGCGTCCCAGACGACCCGGGCCCCCGGGCCGGCGTCGACGGTCGTGCGCCAGCGGGCGGGCGGACCGCCGCGACCGTCGTGGGCGACGGTCGCGGCGACCTCGACGAGCTCCAGCGAGCACCCGGCGGCCACCTCGACGTGCACGTCGACGCGGTCTCCGGCCAGCAGGAGGGCCCGCGTCCCGACGAGCGCGACGCGGGCGTGCGACCGGCTGCGCTGCAGCACCTTCGGGGCCAGTGCTCCGACGCCCAGCTCCAGGGCGCCGTCGACGCGGACGACGACGCGGGTGCTCACGCGTGCGTGTGCACCGTGCCGTCGGCGTGGGAGTGCGGGGCCATCGGACCGGGGTCGACGGGGGAGTGCTCCCCGGCCCGGAAGCTCGTGAGCACCCCGTCCAGCCAGCCGGTCAGCGCGTCGATCGAGGTGCGGTCCGCGCGCGAGAGGGCGATGACGGGGCGGCCGTCGCGGGCCGCGAGCGCGTCGGCCCGCATCCGCTCGACGTCGACGCCCACGTGCGGGGCGAGGTCGGTCTTGTTGACGACGAGCAGGTCCGCGCGGCCGATGCCCGGGCCGCCCTTGCGCGCGACGTCACCGCCGCCGGCGACGTCGAGGACGAAGATCTGCGCGTCGACCAGCGCGGGGGAGAACGTCGCGGTGAGGTTGTCCCCGCCGGACTCCACGAGCACGACGTCGAGGGGGTCGAAGTCGTGCTCGAGGTCCTCGACGGCCGACAGGTTGGCGGTGACGTCGTCGCGGATGGCGGTGTGCGGGCACGCGCCGGTCTCGACGGCCCGGATGCGTTCGGGTTCCAGGACGCCCTCGGAACGCAGGAACCGCGCGTCCTCGTCGGTGTAGATGTCGTTGGTGATGACCCCGAGGCGGTGGGTGTCGCGCAGTTCCCGGCACAGCAGCGCGATGAGGGAGCTCTTGCCGGTGCCGACGGGGCCGGCGATGCCGAGGCGCAGGGCCCGGGTCGGGTTTCGGGTCGGGTCAGGCATGGAACAACCTCTGTCTCGTCGTGGCGTGCTGGAGGGAGAACTGCTCGACGAGCGGGGCCGCGGTGGCCGGGACCTCGTCGGGGTCGGTGAGCCGGGCGCAGCGGTCGACGAGGTCCTCCACGGCGTCGTGCGCGCGCAGGACCCAGCCGGTGGCGACCAGCGGGTCGAGGGGGTCGAGCTTGAGCACCGCGGCGGCGGCGGTGGCGACGTCCTCGTGGGCGCACAAGCGCACGAGCCGTCCGGCGTCGAGGCCGGCGACCGCGGCGAGCGCGCCGAGCACGAGCGGGCGCGGCGGGGTCCGGCCGCACGTCCGCTCGAACCCGGCCCAGCCCCCGTCGAGGTGCGGGGGGTCGGGCCACAGGGTCCGGGCGAGCCGGAGGTAGCCGCGGCCGAGGGTTTCCGACGCCGCGCGCAGCGGGGCCGACGGCGTGCGCGCCGCCCACGCGCGGTGGACGCGGGCCAGGTCGGCGCCGGCGAGGACGTGGTGGCGGGAGACGACGGCCGTGCCCGCCTCGACGGCCACCACGGTGCGCAGGCGCCCCGCGACGAACGCGGGCACGTCCTGCGCGGTCAGACCGCCGTGCGTCATGGCGGGTTCGACGCCGGCCGACTGCGTGTGCCCGCCCACGGGCAGCCGCGCGTCGGCCAGCAGCGCCAGCAGCAGGTCGGGGGAACCCATCAGAACAACTGGTACCGCTGGGCCAGCGGCAGTTCGACGGCCGGCGCGGGTTCGACGAGGTCGCCGTCGATGACGATGGCGAACGTCTCCGGGTCGACCTCGATGCGGGGCAGGGCGTCGTTGTGCACCATCTGCGCCTTGCCCACCGACCGGGTGTCGCGCACCGCTTCCAGCCTGCGCCGCAACCCGAGCCGCCCCTCCAGCCCGTCGGCCAGCGCTGCGGGGGAGACGAAGCTGATCGAGACGTCGGCTCCGACCGGGTGGGCCAGGGCCGGGCGCAGCAGCACCGGCTGGGGGGTGGGGATCGAGGCGTTCGGGTCACCCAGCGCCCCGAGCACGAGCGCACCGCCTTTGAGGACGACCGAGGGCCGGACGCCGAAGAACGCCGGGTCCCACAGGACGAGGTCGGCGAGCTTGCCCACCTCGACCGACCCGACGCGGTGGTCGATGCCGTGGGCGATGGCGGGGTTGATCGTGTACTTCGCCACGTAGCGCTTCGCGCGTTCGTTGTCGGCGCGCGCGTCCATCCCGCCGCGGGCGAGCTTCATGACGTGCGCGACCTGCCAGGTGCGGGTGATGACCTCCCCGATGCGGCCCATGGCCTGCGCGTCCGAACTCGTGATCGACAGCGCGCCGAGGTCGTGCAGGACGTCCTCGGCCGCGATGGTCGTCGCGCGGATCCGCGACTCGGCGAACGCGAGGTCCTCGGGCACGGCCGGGTTCAGGTGGTGGCAGACCAGGAGCATGTCGAGGTGCTCGGGGACGGTGTTCACCGTGTGCGGCAGCGTCGGGTTCGTCGAGCCGGGGACGACGTGCGGCAGTCCCGCGACGGTGATGATGTCGGGCGCGTGCCCGCCGCCGGCGCCCTCGGTGTGGAACGCGTGGATCGACCGCCCCGCGATGGCGGCGATCGTGGAGTCGACGTACCCGGCCTCGTTGAGGGAGTCCGAGTGCAGGGCCACCTGCAGGCCGAACTCCTCCGCGGCGCGCAGGGCGGCGTCGATGGCGGCGGGCGTCGACCCCCAGTCCTCGTGGACCTTGTACCCGGCCGCGCCCGCGAGGGCCTGCTCGGCCAGGCCCGCCGCGGAGACGGTGTTCCCCTTGCCGAGCAGCAGGACGTTGACGGGCAGGTCGTCCAGGGCGCGGTGGGTGTTCGCCAGGTGCCACGCGCCGGGGGTGACCGTCGTGGCCTTCGTCCCCTCGCTGGGCCCGGTGCCGCCCCCGGCGATCGTGGTGATCCCCGCCGCCAGGGCCTCGTGGACCTGGGAGGGGGAGATGAGGTGCACGTGGGTGTCGATGCCGCCGGCGGTGAGGATGCGGCCCTCGCCGGAGACGACGTCGGTCGACGGGCCGATGCGCAGCGCCGGGTGGACCCCGTCGGCGACGTCGGGGTTCCCCGCGCGGCCGATGCCGCAGACGACCCCGTCGCGGATGCCGACGTCGGCGCGGTAGACGCCGGTGTGGTCCAGCACGATCGCGTTGGTGACCACGGTGTCCGGGGCGCCCTGCGCCCGGGTCGTGGTGCCTTGGGCCATGGACTCGCGGATGGACTTCCCGCCGCCGAAGACGGCCTCCTCACCGCCCGCGGTGAGGTCGGCCTCGACCTCGATCCACAGGTCGGTGTCGCCCAGGCGGACCTGGTCGCCCGTGGTGGGCCCGTAGAGCGCGGCGTACGCGGCGCGGTCGACCTCAACCATCGAGACGGCCTCCTTCGCCGAGGTGCGTGCGGTCGGGCTGCAGGCCGGGGACCCGGCGCTCGCCGCGCAGGGCCACGGCGGCCACGGTGCGCTCGACACCGGGTTCGAACCGCACCGAGGTTCCCGAGGGGACGTCGAGGCGGAACCCGTGCGCGGCGGCGCGGTCGAAGCGGAGCGCGGGGTTCGCGTCCGGCAGGTGCAGGTGCGAACCGATCTGGACGGGGCGGTCCCCGGTGTTCTCGATCCGCAGGGTGAGCCGTTCGGCGTCGGTGCGGTCGGCGTTGAGGGTGACCGTGCCGGGGCGGACCCGCACGGCACCCGGGGCCTCGACCGGTCCGCCGGTCCCGCCGTCGGTGACGGGGTGGTGCAGGGTGACGAGCTTGCGGCCGTCGGGGAACGTCGCCTCGACCTGCACGTCGTGCAGCATCTCCGCGACCCCGGGCATGACCTGGTCGGTGCGCAGGACGTGCCGGCCGGCCTCCATGAGGTCCACGACGCGGGCGCCCTCGCGGGCGCGTTCGACGACCCAGGTCGACAGGAGGGCGACGGCCTCGGGGTGGTTCAGCAGCACGCCGCGCTGCAGGCGGTCGCGGGCGACCATGCCCGCGACCGCCAGGAGCAGCTTCTCGGTGTCGGCCGGACTGATGTTCACGGGAGCGGACACTAGCCCTTCGTGGTGCGGAGGCCGAGGACTCCGGACGAGGTGAGCACCGAGGTCACCGGGGGGCCGGGACGGCGCCGGCCGCCGGCAGGACGTGGTCGCCGACCGCGTCGGTGCTCAGGCACAGGGAGCAGACGACGTCGTCGTGGGTGAGGCAGGCCGTGACGTCGGGGCGCTCGTAGTCCTGGCGGCAGACGTGGCACGTGAGGACCGCGCCGGAGGGGTTGCCGTCCGCGTCGTGCATCGGCAGGTCCAGGCCGTCGTCGGTGCGGCGCAGGTAGTACCGGCCCCGGGTGGCCAGTGCGAGCACGGGCGGGCAGACGACGGCGAGGACGACCGCCACGACGGGGGAGTACGGCTGCACCCCCGGGCCGAACCCCCCGAAGAACACGACGATGGACAGGCCCGCCGACAGCAGGACCGACACGAAGCCGACGGGGTTCACGGGGTAGAGCATCCCGCGGCGGAACTCCGCGACCTTCGGGGAGATCCCCAGGAGGTGCTTGTTGACGACGATGTCGGTCGCCACCGTGATGACCCAGGCCATCGCGCAGTTGGCGTAGAACCCCAGGATGGTGTTGAGGAAGTCGAACATGTTCGCCTCCATCAACGTCAGGGCGATCGCCAGGTTCACGACCACGAAGACGATGCGACCGGGGTAGTGCTTGGTGACGCGGGTGAAGGAGTTCGTCCAGGCCAGGGAACCGGAGTAGGCGTTCGTGACGTTGATCTTGAGCTGGCTGATGACGACGAGGACGACGGCCAGCGTCATGGCCAGCCAGCCCGGCACCATCTGCTCGTACACGCCGAGGAACTGGTGGACGGGCTCGTTGGCGTTCGCCGCGGCCTGCGGGTCCAGCCGGGCGATGAGGTAGACGGCGAGGAACAGGCCGACGGCCTGCTTGAGCGCCCCGAACACGACCCAGCCGGGACCGGCGAGCACGACGGCGGTCCACCACTGCCGCTCGTTCTCGGCCGTCCGGGGCGGCATGAACCGCAGGTAGTCGATCTGCTCGGCGATCTGGGCGATGAGCGAGAGGCAGACCCCGGCGGCCAGCAGCACCGACGCCACGCTGACGGTCGACCCGGACCCGTCCTGGCCGGTGTAGGCGAAGAACTCGCCGACGCTGTCGGGGTTGGTGGCGACGAGGTATCCGAACGGGATCACCATGAGGACGAGCCACAGCGGGGTCGTCCACACCTGCATCGTCGACAGCGCCTTCATGCCGTAGACGACGAGGGGGATGACGACGAGGGTGGAGACGGCGTAGCCGATCCACTTCGGGATGCCCAGACCCAGTTCCAGGCCCTGGGCCATGATGGAACCCTCGAGGGCGAAGAAGATGAAGGTGAACGTCGCGAAGATGACGTTGGTGACCACCGACCCGTAGTACCCGAAACCCGATCCACGGGTGATGAGGTCGAGGTCGATGTTGTAGCGGGCCGCGTAGTAGGCCAGCGGGAACCCGCTGACGAAGATGACGACGGCTGCGACCGCGATGCCGAGCAGGGCGTTGGTGGTCCCGTGGGCGATGCCGATGTTCGCGCCGATGGAGAAGTCGGCGAGGTAGGCGATCCCGCCGAGGGCGGAGGTGGCGACGACGGCGGGCGTCCACCGCCGGTAGCTGCGCGGGGCGAAGCGGAGCGTGTAGTCCTCGAGGGTCTCCGAGGTGGCGGCGCTGAGGTGCTCGGTGCCGGGCGCGGCCGGCTGGGCGCCTCGGGTGTCGTGGGTCATCGCGGACCTCCGGGCCAGGGCTGGGGACGCTTCCAAGTGGAAGCGAATCGAACCTAGGGGCACGCCGACAGGCGGGTCAATCGCCCGGCTCTGTCGATTATGTTGCCCTGCAACGGGTTTGGAATGTTCACGGCGCTGGAACGGTCGCGAAACACGGGTGTAACACCCCGATCGTTCCCGGGTGGCGCGTCCGTCAGCCGCCCTCGCCCGTCGTCACGTCCGCCAGGACCTCGAACTCCGCGCCCGTCGCGACCGCGAGGTGGACCCGGTGGTGCGCCCGGCCCGCGTCCAGCCGCACCGTCCCGTGCGGGGTGTCCCAGGCCCACGCGGACCGAGCCGCGTCGACGTCGCGCGGGCCGGGGACGGCGCGGTGCCCGACGTCGGCCAGCAGCCGCAACCCCAGGTAGGTGCTCTCCGCCATCGTCCCGGGTGAGGGGGTCGCGAGACCGCCGACGCCGACGAGCCGCTCGTAGTGCCGCCCGAACCCCGCGCTGAACTCCAGCGCCGCCGCGGACGTCAGCCCGGCGAACCAGCCCGCCGAGGCGAACAGCCCGCGGGTGCTCTCCGGACCGGCGCCGAGCAGCATCGTCTCGTCCATGAACGGGCTGAACCGGACGAGCTCGGCGTCCAGGCCCGCCGCGTGGAAGGCGCGGTTGAACCGCACGCCGTCGGCCCCGACGAGCAGCATGAGCACCCCGTCGGGGGCGGTCGGGCCCGAGGCGTGCCGCCCCACGGCGGCGACGACCCGCGTCCACACGTCGTCGTCGGTGCAGCCCAGGGGGACCCAGACGGGTTCGTGCAGGACGACCCCCTCGGCGGCGAGGACCGCCGCGGCGTCCCGGGCCGTCGCCCGCGGCCAGACGTAGTCGTCCCCGACGACGAGCCACCGGCGCCACCCGAACTCCCGCCGCAGGAACCGCAGCGCGGACACGACCTGCTCGCCGGGCAGTTCCCCCGTGCAGACGACGCCGTCGCCGGCCTCCCCGCCCTCGTACGCGGTGGCGTAGACGTACGGGACGCGGCCCGCGACGGCCGGTGCGAGGGCCTGACGGACGCTGGACAGGTGCCAGCCGGCGACGGCGTCCACCTCGCCACGCCCCACCAGACCCGCCACGGCACGGGCCACCTCGGCGGGTGGCGCACCCGCGTCCACCTCGACGAGGTGCACCGGGCGGCCCGCCACGCCTCCGGCGGCGTCGACCTCCTCCACGGCGAGGTGCGCGGCCGCGCGGCAGGACGGGCCGAACATGCCCGCCGGGCCCTGCCGCGGCACGACGAGGGCCACCCGGTAGGCCACGCGCTGCGGGGGAACCGGTCCGGGTGGCACCTGGTGGGGCCGCTCCGATCCGTCCGGGCCCTCTGGCATGCTGGCCACGATTCCACACCGACCCCGCCCGTCCGGGGTTCCCGAGGTCGTCGGAGGATCCATGCCCCAGGTCCAGCCGGAGGCCGCCGCGCCGCCGGGCGTCTCGCGCGCGGTCCTGGCGAACCTCCGCGCCGCCGCCGCGGTGCAGGCCGGGCTCGCCGACGTCCTGCGGGACGCCGGGCTCACCGTCGACCGGTGGCGCTGCCTGGCGCACGTGGCCCAGGTCCCCGGGTCCTCGATGAGCGACGTCGTCGACGCCCTGCTCATCGCCCCGGCCACCGCCAGCCGCGCCGTCGACGCCCTCGTCGACGACGGGTCCCTCGCCCGCGCGCTCGACCCCCAGGACCGGCGCCGCGTCGTCCTGCACGTCACCCGTGACGGCGCCCAGCTCCTGCGGCGGGCCGACGCGGGCGTCGCGGCCGTGGCGCGGCTCCACCGCATCTGACGAGAACGGCCCGCGCACGCTCCTGGCTGGTTACTCTTCCGCCTCATGCGTCCGGTGCAGCGTTCGACCTCCCGCGACGTCGCGCTCGTCGCGACCTTCGCCGCCGTCATCGTCGTCCTGGGCGCGCCCGGGCAGTTGCCGTTGTTCGGCAACCAGGTCCCCATCACCCTCCAGACCCTCGGCGTCATGCTCGCCGGCGCCCTCCTCGGGGCCCGGCGGGGGGCGTTCGCGGTGCTCGTCGTGCTCGTCCTGTGCGCCGCCGGGCTGCCCGTGCTGGCCGGGGGGCGCGGTGGGCTCAGCGTCTTCGCCGGGCCCAGCGTCGGCTACCTCCTGGGCTGGCCGCTGGGCGCGGCCCTCACGGGGTGGCTGGCCCAGCGACGGCCCAGCGACCGGCCGCAGTGGTTCTTCGCGGCCGCCGTCGCCGGCGGCATCGGGGTCGTCTACGCGATCGGGGTGCCCCTGCAGCTGCTCATCCTCGACCTGCCGGTGAGCGCGGCGTGGGCGAGCGCGGTGTTCCTGCCCGGCGACCTGCTCAAGGCCGTGCTGACGGCGTTCGTGGCCGGCGGGGTGCACCGCGCCCGTCCCGAGCTGCTGCCGCGGCGCCGCCGCCGCACCACCGCGCCGGTCTGAGCGTGACGGGGGCCGACGGACTCCTCGTCCTGACCTCCGGTGACGGCGCCGACGGGGACCTGGCGGCGGCGCTGGCCGAGGCGACGTCCCACCCCGCGCACCCGCCCGTCCTCGTGCTCGACCCCGCCGGCGGCGACGACCTGCTGCGGGCCACCCGTCGCGCCGTCGCCGCCGGTGACGTCGGCCCCGGCGACCTCGTCCTCAGCACCTCCGGCAGCACGTCCCGGCCCCGGGCCGTGGTGCGGACCTCGGCGTCCTGGGCTGCCTCCGCCCGGCCCCTCGCCGACCTCCTCGACCTCGGACCCGGCGACGTCGTCGGGACCGCCGGACCGGGCGCGTCCACCCTGACGCTGCACGCGGGCTGGCACGCGCTGCGGGTCGGGGCCCGCACCGCCGGGGCGGGCGGCCGGGTCCCGCCGGTGGACAGCACCGTCCTGCACGTCGTGCCCGCCGTCCTGGCCGCCGTCCTGGAACGGCACGAGCACCCGCACGTGCGGACGGTCGTCGTCGGGGGCGCCGGGCTCGACCCGCGGGTGCGGCGGTCCGCCCTCGACCGCGGTTGGCGGGTCGTGGAGTACTACGGCGCCGCCGAGCTGTCCTTCGTCGGGATCGCCTGCCACGCACCGGGTCCCGTGGAGACCGCCGAGGGTTTCGCGCCGTTCCCCGGTGCCGCCGTCCGCGTCCGGGACGGACTCGTGGAGGTCGCCTCGCCGTACCTCGCCCGGTCCCGGCTCGACGCGACGGGCACCGCGACCCCCGTGGCGGGCACCGCGTTCGCCGGTGTCGGGGACGTCGGGGCGGCGTTGCCGGCCGGCCGGTTCGCCGTCCTCGGCCGCCCCGGTGCGGTCCTCAGCGGCGGCAGCACCGTCCTCGTCGCCGAGGTCGAGCACGCCCTGCGGCCCCACCTCCCGCCCGGCGCCGAGGTCGTGGTCTGCGGGACACCCCACGACCGGCTCGGGGAGGTCGTCACCGCCGTCGTCGTCGGGGTGGACGCGGTGCCCGCGACGCTGCGGGCGGCCACCCGGTCCCTGCCGCCGGCGGCCCGGCCCCGCCGCTGGCTCGCGACGGGTGACGTCCCGCGCACCGGCAAGGGCGAACCCGACCGCGCCGCCGTGGCGCGCCTCGCCGGGGGCGGACGGTGAGCGCCGTCGTCGTCGCCGCCCGGCGCACCCCCTTCGCCACGGCGGGCACCACCTTCGCCGGGCTGCGCGACCACGACCTCGCCGCCGCCGTCCTCGCGGCGCTCGCGGACGACGTCACCGCCTGCGCGGCGGGGGAGGACGTCACGGTGGCCGAGGTCGTCGCGGGCGTGGGGACGGCCGACGGCAACCCCGCCCGCCGGGCCGCGCTCGCCGCCGGGCTGGGTGCCCACGTCCCCGGCACGACCGTCGACGCCCAGTGCGCCAGCGGCCTGGCCGCCGTCCGGTTCGCGGCGGCGCTCGCGGCCACCGGCACCGGGCCCGTCCTCGCGGTCGGCGCCGAGAGCACCACGGCCCGCCACCGCGACGGCGTCGTCCCCCGCGCCGCGTTCGCCCCCGACGACTGGCCCGACCCCGACATGGGCCCGGCCGCCGACACCCTCGCCACCCACCTCGGGATCACCCGCGCCGACCAGGAGGCGTTCGCCGTCCGCTCCCACGCCCGCGCCCTGGCCGCCCGCCGCCGCACCGCGCAGCGGTTCGTCCCGCTCGCGGGCGTCGAGCACGACGCCCGGCCGCGGGTCCTGCGCCCGGAGGTCGTGGCCCGGTTCCCGCCCGCCTTCGGCGGGACGGTCACGGCCGCCACCGCGAGCGCCCACGCCGACGGTGCCGCCGGCCTCGCCCTCCTCGACGCGGCGACGGCGGACCGGTGGGGCGCGGGCGGTCTGGCCGTCCTCGGCACCGCCGCCGTCGGGGCCGACCCCGCCCTGCCCGGGGCCGCGGCCGCCCCCGCCGTCCGGGAGGCGCTGCGGGCCGCGCACCTCGACGTCGCCGACGTGGACCGGTTCGAGGTGGGGGAGGCGTTCGCCGCCCAGGTCCTGGCGTGCTCGCGCGACCTCGGGCTCGCGGACGAGGACCCGCGCCTGAACCCCGACGGCGGGGCGCTCGCCGTCGGCCACCCGTGGGGCGCCACGGGGGCGGCGCTGCTCGTCGCCCTCGCCGGCGGGCTGGCCCCGGGGCGGGTCGGGGTCGCGGTCAGCGCCGCCGGGGGCGGGCTGGGGGTGGCCGTCGTCGTCCGGGCCCGGTCCGCGTCCGCGGGTGCGTGACGTCCCGGCACCGCGTCGTCCCCGAGGAGGTGCCGGAAGGACGCGCACCGCGGAGGCGCAACCCCTCCGGGGGCACCGTCAGCCCGTTCGGGTGATGTTCGGTCTGCGCGGGGGGCGACACCGATCTCGGCGGGCGCGTCGCGTCGTGCGGAGTACTTTCGTGACCACGGGTTGTCTGGAGTTCGAGGAGGAACTGTCATGGTCGTCCTGGGCATCGTCCTGCTGATCGTGGGACTGCTGGTCTCGTCGCTGAGCGTGCTGGTGTGGGTGGGTGCAGTGCTCATCGTCGTGGGCCTGGTCCTGAACCTCGTCCCCATCGGCGGGAGCAGGCGGCGGGTCTTCTGACGTCGCGGGTCGGGTGCGGAACCGTCGGGGGATCCGCACCTGGGCCGTGGAGGATCCTCGCGGTCTGACGCCGTTCAGGAACCGGCGTCGTCCGCCGTCCACACCAGCGAGTACCGCCAGAACAGGTGCCGGCGGGTCCGCGCCCCCGGAACCACCCGCCGCGCCACCTCCCGCACCTGCCGGAACGTCGCGGTCGAGGGGGCGGTGGGCGCGGTCATGGCCACGGGCCGAACGGCGGAACTTCTGCGCCGGGTCCGCACGGCGCCGACGAGGAGGTTCGCGGGAACCGCGACGACGCCGAGAGCGGAGTCGAGGAACCCCGCCTCGCGCGGCACACCGAGGACGACGAGGGTTCCGCCCGGCGCCACGAGGTCGCGCAACCGCGTGAGCCCCGCCTCCAGCGGGACGTGGTGCAGCACGGCGAGGGCGGTGACGACGTCGTACCGGCCGGGAAGGTCCGCGCTCAGCAGGTCGCCGCAGCGGAACTCGATCCCGGGACCGGTGGACGGTTCCGCCGCCGTGCGGACGATCCCGGGATCGACGTCGATCCCGGTCACACGGTCGGCGCGACGGGCCAGCCGGCGCGTGAACTCCCCCGTCCCGCAGCCGACGTCGAGCGCGGACCCGAACCGCGGCGGCAACCGCCGTTCGATCCACCCGTGGTACGCCGCGTCGTGGTCCCAGGGGTGCGCCGCGTTGAACGCGTCGCACCGGGCGAGGACCCGGTCCCTCAGCGCGGAACCCCGGCCTCGGCCGCGATCCGCTGCACGGCCTCCTCGTCCAGGACGAACAGTTCCTCCCCGTCGCCGGGGGAGGGGATCGACAGCACGCGGGAGAACACCCCCGCGTCGGTGACGTCCACGAGCAGGGCGCCGTGGCCGCGCAGGATCCGCTCCCGCCCGTGCGCGGCGAACGGGTCGCTGCGGTTGGCCACCGCGGGGGCGACGAGCGCGGTCAGCCCGGAGGGGTACGTCTGCGCGGCGTGGTGGTGGTAGTGCCCGGACAGCACCACCCGCACGTCGGTTCCCGCCACGGCGGAGAGCAGGTCGTCGGGGTTCTGCAGGCGCAGCGCCTCGTGCAGCACCGTCGGCGCGCGGACGGGGGAGTGGTGCAGGACCACCGCCGACCCGCGGGCGGCCGGGGCCGACAGTTCGGTGCGCAGCCGGTGGAGCTGGTCGGGGTCGAGGAACCCGTACCCGCGGCCGGGCACGGAGGAGTCCAGGACGAGGAGGCGGAACCCGTCGACGTCGTGGACGGACCGGGTGGGCCCCAGGACCTCGGTGAACTGCTCGCGGGTGTCGTGGTTGCCCATCGCGAACACCGCGACGGCCCCGTGCGAGGCCGCGAACTCACCCACGAGGGCGCGCGCCGTCGCGTACGAGGCGGTCGTGCCGTCGTCGGAGACGTCGCCCGAGACGACGACGGCGTCGAGGGGGCCGACGGCGTGCACCGACTCCAGCACGTGCCCGAGGGCGGCCGTGGTGTCCACGAGGCCGTTGTGCAGCGCCCCCGCGGCCAGCAGGTGCGTGTCGGACAGGTGCAGGATCCGCGTCACTGCAGGCCCCGGGCCTCACCCTGCGGCCCCCGGCCGGGCGCGGACTCGCCCCGCTGGCCCGCGGCCTCGGCCCTCGGGTTCCGGCCGGACCCGGGACCCACCCCGGAACCCACCGCGGAGTCCACGCCCGACCCCACGACGGCGTCGGCCCCCGGGCGCACCGCCGAGTCCGTGGGGGAGTCCTCCGGGCTGGTGGTCGGCGAACCGGACGGGGAGGACGTGGGGGTGCTGGTCGCCGTCGGCTCGGCCGCGATCGCCAGGTCGATGGAGGACCCGGCGGCGACCCGCGTGCCCGCGTCCAGGCTCTGGTCCACGACGGAACCGGGTTCGGCGTCGCTCTGGGCCGACGTCTCCCGGGTGTTGACGTTGAACCCGAGGGCGTTGAGCCTCTCCTGCGCGTCCGACTGCGACTGCCCGACGACGTCGGGGACGGTCACCTGACCGCTGGCGACGTCGATCGAGACGGTGGCGCCGCGGGGCACCGAGGAACCGATCGCCGGGTCGGTCGAGACGACCTGGTCCCGGCCCACGGAGGCGTCGTCGACGGTGTTGACGTTGCCGACCTCGAACCCGGCCTGCCGCAGCGCCTGCCGGGCCTCCTCCTGCGAGCGCCCGCGCACGTTCGGCACCTGCACCGCCTCCGGGCCCGAGGACACGACGACGTTCACGGTGCCGCCGACCGCGACCTGCGTCCCGGCCTCGGGGTCGGTGCTGATGACGTCGCCCTCGTCGACGGTGTCGTCCGCGGCCTGCGTGACGTTCGGGGTGAGACCGAGGTCGGTGATCTGCTGCTCGGCGCTGTCCTGCGAGGCGCCGACGAGGTCGGGCACGGCGACGGTCGCCGGCGCCGAGGACGTGGTCTCGGCGGGCGGGGCACCGTCGTCGCCGGTGTTCTGCAGCGCCCACACGACGGCGCCGATGCCGAGCAGCAGCGCGACGACGAGGAGGATCCACGGCCAGCGCCGGGGCCGGTCCTGCGGCGGGGGTGTCTCCTCGGTGACGCGCGGCAGCGTCCCGGTGGGCGGGCCCGCCGGGACGGCCGGGGTGACGGTCGTGGGGGCGGCGGCGGCGAACTGCTGGGTGGCCTGGGCCGTGGGCGGCAGGCTGGCCCCGCGCAGGGGGCGGCCCTCGACGGCCCGGCGCAGGTCGTCGGCGAAGTCGCCGGCGCTCTGGTAGCGGTGCTCGCGGTCCTTCGACAGGGCCATGAGCACGACGCTGTCGACGGCCGGGGGGATGTCCGGCACCAGCGCCGACGGCGGCCGGGGCTGCTCGGAGACGTGCTGGTAGGCCACGGCCACGGGGGCGTCACCGGTGAACGGCGGGCGGCCGGTGAGGATCTCGTACAGCAGGCAGCCGGTGGAGTACAGGTCGCTGCGGGCGTCGACCTGCTCCCCGCGGGCCTGCTCCGGCGACAGGTACTGGGCGGTGCCCATGACGGCCGACGTCTGGGTCAGCGTCGCGGAGGAGTCGCTGACGGCCCGGGCGATGCCGAAGTCCATGACCTTGACCTCGCCCGCGGGCGTGATCATCACGTTGGCGGGCTTGATGTCGCGGTGGACGATGCCCATCCGGTGGGAGTACTCCAGCGCGGCCAGGACGCCCTCGGTGTAGGCCAGGGCGTCGGTGATCGCCAGCGGGTGGTCGGTGCGCAGCATGTCGCGCAGCGTCCGACCCTCCACGTACTCCATGACGATCCACGGCAGCTCGACGCGGCCCCCGCCGTGCTCGGTGAGGTGCTCGGCGCCGGTGTCGTAGACGGCGACGATCGCGGGGTGGTTCAGCCCGGCCGCGGCCTGGGCCTCGCGGCGGAACCGGGCCTGGAAGGAGGGGTCGCGGGCCAGGTCGGAGCGCAGCAGCTTCACCGCGACGGTCCGCCCCAGCCGGGTGTCCTGGGCCACGTGGACCTCGGCCATGCCACCGCGCCCGAGCAGGTTCCCGACCTCGTAGCGACCGCCGAGCACGCGCGGCGCCGGCACCCCGTGGCCAGTCGTCGTGTCCGTCACTGCTCTCCCCGTCCCCTGCGTCCTGTGTGCCTGCGGTCGGCCCCGCGGGGGGCCCTGGGCTCAGCCATCCAGCGCCGCCTCCATCACCGTCTTGGCGACCGGCGCGGACAACCGCCCGCCGTAGGCGCTCTCGGTCGTGCCGCCGTCCTCGATGACCACGGCCACCGCGACCTCGCGGTCGCCCTTCTCGGCGAAGGAGGTGAACCACGCGTAGGGCGGCAGCCCGACCCCGTGCTGCGCGGTGCCGGTCTTGCCGCCGACGGTGGCGCCGTCGATCTGTGCCCGCGTCCCGGTGCCCCGGCTCACGACGAGCTCCATCATCTGCTGCAGCGTCCGGGCGGTCCCGGTGCTGACGGCCCGGCCCAGCTCCTGCGGCGAGGGCTGCTCGATGACGCTGCCGGACCCGCCCGCCTCGGAGACCTTCGCGACGAGGTTCGGCTTCATGACGACCCCGTCGTTGGCGATGGCCGCCGAGATCATCGCCACCTGCAGCGGCGTGGCGACGTCGCTGCCCTGGCCGATGGCGGAGTACGCCAGCAGCGGCCCGGCGACGTCGTCGCCGGTGGGGTAGCGGCTCGTGGCCACCGACGTGGGGATGGACAGCGACTGCCCGAACCCGAACTTGCCCGCCTGCTCCTCCAGGGCGTCCGCGCCGAGCTGCTCGCCGAGCCAGCCGAAGGCCGTGTTGCAGGAGATCTTCAGCGCGTCGGCCAGGGAGACCTGGTCGTTCGGACCGCACGCGGTGCCCTCGTCGTTCTTGAGGGTGTTGCTCGTCTGCGGCAGGTCCAGCTCCTGCGGGCCGGCCAGCGCCGAGTCGGCGGTGTAGTCCCCGCTCTCCAGCGCCGCGGCCGCGGTGACGAGCTTGAACGTCGACCCCGGCGGGTACAGCGCGGACGTCGCCCGGTTCACGAGCGGGTCGTCCTCGTCGCCGTTGAGCCGCGTCCACGCCTGCTCCTGCGCGGCGCCGTCGTGGGTGGCGAGGGTGTTCGGGTCGTAGCTGGGGCTGGACACCATGGCCAGCACGTCCCCGGTCCGGGGGTCCAGCGCGACCACGGCCCCCTTGCGCCCGGCGAGGGCGTCCCACGCGGCCTGCTGCACCCGGGGCTGCAGGGTGAGCGTGACGTCGGCGCCCTGGGGCTTCTCGCCCGTCAGCAGGCTGGAGAGGTTCCGGTAGAACAGCTCGTCCGCGGACCCGGACAGCACGTCGTTCTCGGCCCGCTCGATCCCCGCCGTGCCGTACCGCAGCGAGTAGTAACCGGTGAGGGGCGCGTACAGCGGTCCCGCCGGGTACGTCCGCTGGAACTCGTAGGGGTCGTCCACGCGCTGGCTCGTGGCCACCGCCGCCCCGCCCTGGACGAGGATCGCCCCGCGCTCGCGGCCGAACTCGGAGTACAGCTGCCGGGAGTTGCCCGGCATCGCGTTCAGCGTGCCGGCGGAGACGAACTGGACCCACGTCGTGGACGCGAACAGCGCGAAGAACAGGAAGGCCACCACGAGGGACAGCCGGCGCAGCGGTCGGTTCACGCGATCCTCACCGCCTGGGTCACCCCGGTGTCGCCCTCGGGGCCGTTGCGGACCTCCGCGGCGGGGCGGCGGGCCAGGTCCGACACGCGCAGCAGCAGCGCCACGACGATCCAGTTCGACACCAGCGAGGACCCGCCGGCGGCCAGGAACGGCATCGTCAGACCCGTCAGGGGGATGACCCGGGTGACCCCGCCGACGACGACGAAGACCTGCAGCGTGACGGAGAACGCGAGCCCGGCGGCCAGCAGCTTGCCGAACCCGTCGCGCACGCCGATGGCCGTGCGCAGCCCGCGCTCGACGAGCACGACGTACAGGACGAGCACGGCGAACAGGCCGACGAGGCCGAGCTCCTCCCCGAGGGAGGAGTAGATGAAGTCGGAGTTGGCGTACGGCACCGTCTGCGGACGGCCCTCGCCCAGACCGGTCCCGGTGAGCCCGCCGTTGGCCATCCCGAACAGCCCCTGGACGAGCTGGTAGCTGGACCCGGTGCGGTTCTCGGCGGTGAACGGGTGCAGCCAGATGTCGACGCGGGCCTGGACGTGGCTCATCGTCGTCGCGGCGAACACGGCCGCCGCGGAGAACATCAGCAGCCCCAGCACGATCCACGACACGCGCTCGGTCGAGACGTACAGGACGGCCACGAACAGGCCGAAGAACAGCAGCGACGTCCCGAGGTCGCGCTGCAGGACGAGGATCCCGACGCTCGCCACCCAGGCCAGCAGGATCGGCCCGAGGTCGCGCGCCCGCGGCAGCTGCAGGAACAGCACCTTCTTGCCGGTCAGGGACAGCGCGTCGCGGTGCACGACGAGGTACCCGGCGAAGAACACCGCCAGGCAGATCTTCGCCAGCTCCCCGGGCTGGAACGACAACGACCCGATCCCGATCCAGATGCGCGCCCCGTTGACGGTGCGGCCCAGCCCCGGCACCAGGGGCAGCAGCAGCAGGACCAGACCGGCGACCGCCGCCGTCCACGTGTACCGGCGCAGGATGCGGTGGTCGCGCACGAACACCAGCACCACCCCGGCCATGACGATCCCCAGGGCCGACCAGGTGAACTGCCGCGAGGCCGCCGAGGAGTCCAGCGCGAGGTCGAGGCGGTGGATCATCACGAGCCCGATGCCGTTGAGCAGGGTCGCCACCGGCAGCAGCAACGGGTCGGCGTGCTTGGCCCGCCACCGCAGCAGCAGGTGCAGGACGACGGCGAGGCCACCGAGACCGCCCGCGTAGGCGAACAGGTTCGGCGGCAGCGACCCCTCGACCGTCAGCCCGGTCACGGCCCAGGCGCCGCCGGCGATGACGACGGCCAGCACCACGAGCGCGAGCTCGACGTTGCGCCGGGTCGTGGGGTAGACGGGCAGCACGGTGGCCATCAGCCGGCGCCTCCGCAGTCCTCGGGGGTCAGGGTCTGGGTCGGGGAACTGGTGGGGGTGCTCGTGGGCGAGCCGGGCGACGCAGCGCTCGGGACGGAGTAGTCCGGGGTCGCGCTCGTGGCCGGCGAGGGGGCGGGCGTGGTCGCCGCGACCGCCGCGCGGCAGGCCGCCGCGTTGTCCTCCAGGTTGGCGACGAGCTCGCGCGCGTCGGCGAGGCTGTCGGTGCTCACCCGGTCCCGGACCCGGTTCGACCACGTCGTCGACAGGTCGCCCACCGCGATGCCGGTGGTCTGCAGCACGTGCGAGGTCTTCAGCGGCCCCACGTCCTGCGTGAGGCCCTGGTAGATCGCGACCGTCCCGTCGTCGTCACCGACGAAGTACTGCTGCTGGCTCCACCGCCACACCCCGAACCCGCCGGCGGCGAGCAGCAGGACGAGCAGCAGGGGACCGGCGATCCAGCGAGCGCGGCGACGGCGGCGCTCGCGGTCGGTCAGCGCGGGGCGATCGTCGTCCTCCGCGTCGTCGCCGGACTCGTCCTGGGCGGCGCGCAGCGCGGCGGCCCGGGCGGCCGGGGTCCCGGCGGCCGAGGACCGGCGGGGGCGGTGGAACGCCGCGGCCCCGACGACCTGCGGGGTCGTCGAGGGCGGTGCCCCGCCGCCGAGCTCGACGACGTCGGCCACGACGCAGGAGATGTTGTCCGGCCCACCGCCGCGCAGCGCGAGCTCGACGAGGCGCTGACAGGTGGTGTCCGGGTCCTCCCCGGCGGCGAGGGTCTCGGCGAGGGTGTCGTGGCTCACGACCCCGGACAGCCCGTCGCTGCACAGCAGGTAGCGGTCACCGGGCCGGGCCTCGCGGACGGAGACGTCGGCCTCGTCGTCGGCCCGGCCCGTCAGCACGCGCATGATGACCGAGCGCTGGGGGTGCCGCTCGGCCTCCTCGGGGCTGATCCGGCCCTCGTCGATGAGGGTCTGGACGTAGCTGTGGTCCTTCGTGAGCTGGGTCAGCCGGCCCTCGCGCAGCAGGTACCCGCGCGAGTCGCCGATGTGCGCCAGCACGAGCCGGGACCCGGCCCGCAGGATCGCAGTGACCGTGGTGCCCATCCCGGTGAGGTCGGGTTCGGCCTCGATGCGCCGGCGCAGCTGCTCGTTCGCGGCCTCGATGGCCTCGCTCAGGTGCTGGGCGGCGTCGTCGCTGCCGTGCGACTCCCCGTCCAGGGAGGACATCTCCCCGACGGCCAGGGAGCTGGCGACGTCACCGCCGGCGTGCCCGCCCATCCCGTCGGCGACGACCAGCAGGTGCGGGCCGGCGTACCCGGAGTCCTGGTTGGTGGTGCGGCCCAGTCCGACGTCCGAGCGCGCGGCGTAGTTCAGCGCGATGGCCACGGGCTACCTCCGGAGCTCGAGCACGGTCTTGCCGATGCGCAACGGCGTGCCGGGCTCGAAGGGGGCGGGGGCGGTCAGGCGGTCGCGGCCGAGGAACGAGCCGTTGGTGGACTGCAGGTCCTCGACCGTCCAGCCGTCACCGGCGGCGTTGGGGGTGATGCGGACGTGCTTGGTGGAGGCGTACTCGTCGTCCAGGACGAGCGTGCAGTCGCTGCCGCGGCCGATGAGCATGGAGCTCTGACCCAGCGTGAGCGTGGTGCCGCGCAGCGAACCCTCGGTGACCACGAGCGTGGCCCGCCGGGCCCGGGCCGGTTCGGGCGGGGCGGCGGCGGGGTCGCGGCGCGGCGCGGCCTTGGCGCGGTCGGTGCGGCGGGCCGTCACCCGCGTGCCCAGCAGGTCCGCGCGCAGGACGCCGACGATGGCCAGGACGAACAGCCAGAGCACGACGAGCAGCCCCAACCGCAGGACGGTGAGGGTCAGTTCGCTCACGGGCGCGTCCCCGGCTCGCCCGTCACGTCCAGCCCTCGTCCCGCCGCGCGGCGTGGAACACCAGCTTGCTGCGCCCCACGGTGATCACGGCCCCGTCCCACAGGTCCAGGGAGGAGACGCGCTCGCCGTCGACGAACGTGCCGTTGGTGGAGCTGAGGTCGGACACGCGGGCCCCGCCGGGGGCGACGCGGATCTCGGCGTGCCGCCGCGAGACGCCCGGGTCGTCCAGGACGACGTCGGCGTCGGACCCGCGCCCCAGGACGGTCACGGCCTCGGCCAGGACGTACCCGCGGCCGTCGACCTCCAGCCGGGGCCGGCCGGCCTGGCTGGTGCGCGGGGTCGCCGGGGCCACCCGGCCCTTGACGGTGGAGGACAGCACGCGGAAGACCCCCGTCTCCAGGTCGTCGGACTCGTGGAAACCGACCCGCACCGGCCCGACGAAGCTGTACCGCTGCTTCTCGGCGTGCTGGGTGACGGCCGCGACGAGCTCGTCGGCGAGGGTGTCCTGCCAGGACGCGATCTTCTCGTGGTCGGCGCTGCCGAGCTCGACGATGAAGCTGTTCGGGACGAGGGTCCGGCCCCGCGACAGCACGGCCGCGCGGTCGTCCAGCTCGCGGCGCAGGGCGCTGGCGACCTCCACCGGCTGCACCTCGCTGCGGAAGGCCCGCGCGAACACACCGTTGACGGCACGTTCGACCCCGCGCTCGAAGCGGTCGAGCACTCCCACGGTGGGCCTCCCTCCACGATCGCGTCCAGTCGTCCGGCCCGGCAATCCTAGCCGGGGACCCCCTCCGTGCCCGTGGAGCGGCGGTGCGGGCAGGTGGAGGTGGCGTGAGGGCCCTCCCGGGGCTGGTACGGTTGCTCTCAGCACGCGCGAGTGGCGGAATAGGCAGACGCGCACGGTTCAGGTCCGTGTGCCCGAAAGGGCGTGGGGGTTCAACTCCCCCCTCGCGCACGTGTGGCGGGGCCCCGGTCAGCAGACCGGGGCCTTCGTCGTTCCCGGCGCCGCTCCCGTCTGCGAGGGTGGCGGGACGGCGCGGGACGGGGGACGGGACGCCGGAGCGGACGGTCCCCGGTGCCGCCCCGGCCTCCGTCGCGGTGCCCGACGACCCGGACGCTCCCCGGCTGCGCCCCTCGACCGCCGACGCCGAGGAGCAGGCCCGCGACGGGGAGGGGTGCGCCCGGATGGGGGAGGGCAGGTCCCTCGCCGACGACGGGACGCACCGGCTGCCGGCGGAGCAGACCGACGCGCTGCGCCTCGTCTTCTCGGCGGCCACCGACGTCGCGTCCGCGGTCGGCTACCGCGAGGACGGCGGTGACCGCGTCTTCCTCTGCACCGGCTGCTCCCTCCGGGACGACAGCAGCGGCGCGTCCTCCGGGAGCGTCCCCGTGCCCGCCGCCGACGTCGCGGCCACGCTGGCCGGCTCCCCGGTGGGCCACCGGCCGGGGGAGAACGTCGTCGACCACTACGGCTGGGCCGCGCCCGTCGTCACCGAGGACGTCGCGGCGCGCGCAGGAGGCGACCTGGCGGGCCCTGGACGCCTCGGGGCGGGTCCTGGCCGAGGGCGGGACCCGGCGGGACTGACCCGGGCGCGGGAGCAGCCGAGGAAGAAGCCGCCCTCGCCCGGCCTTGCAGCAGACGTGGCAGACGTCAGCACGCGGAACGCGCTCCTGGACCTCGTCGGCTCGACCCGCAACGGCGTCCTGGTGACGCTCAAGCGCGACGGCCGGCCCCAGCTGTCCAACGTCACCCACCACTACGACCCCGAGCGCCGGCTCGTGCGGGTCTCGGTCACCGCCGACCGCGCCAAGGCGAGGAACCTCCAGCGCGACCGGCGGGCCAGCCTGCACGTCACCAGCGCGGACTTCTGGAGCTGGGCCGTCGTCGAGGGCGAGGCGGACCTGTCCGCCGTCGCCGCCCGCGAGGACGACGAGACCGTCGCCGAACTCGTCGACCTCTACCGGGCGCTCGCGGGCGAGCACCCGGACTGGGACGACTACCGCCGCACGATGGTGCGGGACCGCCGGCAGGTGGTGCGGCTGCCGGTCGGGCACGTCTACGGGCAGGTGCCCGGGTGAGGACCCGTCGGCCGGGGTGGTGGCGTCGTGCTCTCCGAACGGGGGCCTGCGTGAACGCCGGGTCGTGTCCGCGCCCGGAGCCCGGTCGCCGCCTCCCCGGGGATCACTCCGTGGGACGTTCACCGGGTTCGTGCCGCGTCGTCGTGTCGTCCTCGGGTACCCCCCACCGACCCCGCGCGCCTCGACGCCACGGCAGGCGGTCGGCGGCGGCCTCGACGACGTTCCCGGTCCCCGCCCTGGCGCCGTCGAAGGTCTTCGCACCCAACCGGCCCACGGCCTTCGCGCTGCGCCCGGTGATCCCCACGGCACCGTCGCGGGCCTCCCCGACGGCCTCGCGCCAGGGCTTCGCCTCGACGGTCCTGCGGCTACCGGTGATCCCGAGCGTCTCGTGGAAGTCGAGCACGTCACCGGCCACCTCGTTCCCGGAGCGCACGACGCGGCCGACCTTGAGCGGGTGGAGGAGCGCCTGCTGGTTGGCGCCCACCGCGGCAGCCTCCATGCGGGAGAGGAGGCGTGATGTGCTGCGCGCGATGAGGTCGCGCCGCTTGGCGCGGGCGGCCCGGATCGCAGCGCGGTGGCTCTCGACGTCGTCCGGTGTGGAGTCCAGGACGCGGTCGAGTTCGAGCACGGCCAGACCGTCGAGCAGCTGGAAGCACCGCGCCAGGACGGCCAGCCACTCCGCGACGGTCGCCTCAGCGGTACCGGTGAGCCTGTCGAGCTTCCCGATCCGGGACTTCTCACCCACCTTCTCGGCCAGGGCGTCGAGCTGGCGCAGGGCGTAGGCCTGGGTCGTGGCGATCGACTGCGCCGCACCGTGCAGGGTCGACCACGTCACCTCGGACACCCGCCCGACGTGCTCGCGCTTGAGCAGGGCGTCGTCGATGACCACGCCCACGCCGATCATCTCGGCGACGGCCGCGTCCTTCTGGGCGCGGAGGACGTCGTCGACCTTCTCGTCGATCACCTCGAGGTACTCGGTGACCTCGTCCATGGCCTGCTGGAGGGCGAGCTGCGCCATGATGCCCGCAGCGCCGGCGAGCACCGCAGGGTTGGTGAGCAGCGCGCCGGCTGAGCCGGGGCCGGTGAACTCCAGGATCTTCGTGATCTTGCCGTTCTTCGTCGTGGCGACCGCCCGGCTCACGCCGCCCGAGGAACCCTTCATCGCCCCGCCGAGCTTGAGCGCCCTGGCGGACTCCTCGGTGAGCTTCACCCAGCGACCGGAGTTCCCGGCGATCTGCGACCCGGCCCGGGCGAGACCGGAACCCGCGTTCACGGCCGGCCCGAGCTTCTGGTCCAGCCGCAGGGCCCTGGACGGGACGCCGGCCGACGTGAGGAAGCGGTCGACGGCGGCGGCATCGCCGATGACGGCCAGGCCGTCGCCGTCGCCGATCAGTTCGATCTGCTCGCTCACCGGTCCACCCTCCTGGCAGAAGCTCTGTGAGCAAAAGTAGCGGAGGTCATCGACGTCTCGTCAGGACGAGCCCGGGGCCCGGTGCCGGGCGGCGGGGCGGACGTGGTGGGTCCGACCGGGGGAGGGCCACGTCCCGCGCCGGGCGGGATCCGGTGGCAGGGTGGGGCTCATGGGACTCATCGCCGTCACCGGTGCCACCGGCCAGATCGGGGGCCGGGTGGCCCGCGGGCTCGCGGCCGCCGGTGCCCAGCAGCGCCTCGTCGTCCGCGACCCCAACCGCGCCCCCGACCTCGAGGGCGCCGACGTGCGGGTGGCGACCTACGCCGACGGTGAGGCGCTGCGGCACGCCTTCGACGGGGCGGACGTCCTGCTGTTCGTCTCCGGGGCCGAGGACGCCGACCGGATGAAGCAGCACCGGTCGGTGGTCGAGGCCGCCGCGGCGGCCGGGGTGCAGCGGGTGGTCTACACCTCGTTCCTGGGCGCCTCCCCGGGGAGCACCTTCACGTTCGCCCGCGACCACGCCGCGACGGAGGACCTGCTGAGCGCCGCGCGGTTCACCACGACGTTCCTGCGCGACAACTTCTACCTCGACGTCATGCCCGAGTTCGTCACCGACGGCGCCCTGCGCGGGCCGGCGGGCACCGGCCGGGTCTCGGCGGTGGCCCGCGCCGACGTCGCCGAGGTCGCCCTGGCCGCCGTCCTGGACGAGGCGCACGGGGGCCGCAGCTACGACCTCACGGGCCCGCAGGCGCTGTCCTTCGCCGAGATCGCCGCGACGATCGCCCGCGTCCGCGGGATCCCCGTGGACTACGTCGAGGAGACCGTCGAGGAGGCCTACGCCTCCCGCGCGGACTCCGGGGCGCCGCGGTGGATGCTCGACGGGTGGGTCAGCACCTACACGGCCGTCGCCGCGGGCGAGCTCGACGCGGTCAGCGACGCGGTCCGGACCGTGACCGGGCACGAGGCCCGCAGCCTGGAGGACGTCCTCACCGGGGGCTGACCGGGCCCACCACGACGCGGTTGCGGCCCGCCGCCTTGGCGGCGTACAGGAGCCGGTCGGCCTGGCACAGCAGGTCCCCGCCGGCGCCTGGGTCCGGGCGGGCGCCGACGACGGCACCGAGCGAGACGGTCACCCGCAGGCCGTCGGCCACCTGCCCCCAGTCGGCCTGCTCGACCTCGTGCCGCAACCGGTCCAGCCGCCGCTGCACCCCCTCGAGGCCGTCGCCGGTCCGGGAGGGACCGCGCAGCACGCACACCAGGGCGAACTCCTCGCCGCCGATGCGGGCGAGGAGGTCCTGGTCGCGCACGTCCTGGCGCAGCAGCGTCCCGAACCGGCGCAGCACCTCGTCGCCCACGCCGTGCCCGAACGTGTCGTTGACGACCTTGAAGTGGTCGATGTCCAGGAGGCAGACGCAGACGCGGTCGCCCTCCCCGGCCCCGGCCAGCAGGTCGGGCAGGGCGGCGTCGAAGGAACGGCGGTTGCGCAACCCGGTCAGCGGGTCCTCGTGCGCCTGCCGGTCCAGCGTCTCGGCGTGCGAGCGCAGCCGCTGCAGCTCCACGGTCTGCGTCAGCAACCGGGCCCGGACCTGGGCGGTCTGGGTCTGCTGCCGGGTCTGCAGCTCGTGGAACCGCCGGTAGGCGGCCAGGGCGCTGCGGAAGTCGCCGGTCTCCTCGTGGCAGCGGGCGAGCAGTTCCTGCGCCCGGACGAGGATGGTCGCGTCCTCCACCGCCTCCGCCATCCGCACCACGTCGGTGAACAACCCGGTGGCGGCTTCGAAGTCCTTGCGCCGCAGCGCGTCCATGGCGCGGGCCTCCAGGACGCTGAGTTCCAGGCCCCGGTAGCCGTGGGTGCGGGACAGGTCCCGGCAGGCCTGCAGGTCGCGCGCCGCGGGTTCCGGGTCGTCGAGGTAGGTGGTGAGCGCACCGCGGTTGAGCAGCGTGATCGCCTGCCGGTAGGGGTTGCCCGCCTCCTCGGCCAGCCGGAACGCCTGCCCCGACACCTCCACCCCGTGGCGCAGGTCGGCCGCGGGCACGTCGACCCCGGCGTAGGCCCGGTTCAGGACGAGGTCGGCGGTGTTCGTCAGCAGGCAGAACCGGGTCTCGTCCGAGACGTCCTGCCCGGCGAGCTCGGCGCCGGCCCGGTCGAACAGCTCCCCGGCCTCGTCGAAGTCGCCCATGGCGCAGCGGATCGTCCCGGCGCGGTTGAAGGTGGCCGAGCGCAGGTCGGCGTCGGGGAGGGTGACGACCCGGGCGGTGCTGCGCTCGATCGCGCCGAGCGCCTCCTCGAACAGCGCCAGCTGCAGGTAGGAGAACGCCAGCAGGTTCAGGGCCTCGACCTGGCCGGGCACGTCCCGGAGGCGGTCGGCGACGGTGAACGCCTCCGCGCCCGCGCGCGCGGCGTCCTCCAGGTCCCCCAGCCGCGCGGCCTGGTGGCAGACCAGGCGCAGCGCCTGCGCGAGCGCGCGGTCGTCACCGGCGGCCGTGGCGGCCACGACGACCTGCTCGGCCAGGCGACGGCCCTCGCGGTAGTCCCCGCGGGTGCGGGCCCGCTCGGAGCGGAGCAGCAGGACAGCGCTGTCCACGCCCTCGTCCACCACCGCCGTCGTCACCTCCTGAGCATCGGCCCCCGGCCCCCGGTCTTGACGCACGACACCCGGACGGGTGCTGCGTAGGGTGCCCCGGTGCCCGGACCCCGCGACACCCCCGCCGACACCCCCGCCGGCACGCTCGCCGCCACCCTGGAACGCCTCGACGGCGCACCCTACGCCCGCTACCGGTCCCTGACCGGGCGTCCCTGGCCCCTGGGCGGTGGGACGACGGCGAGCCTGCGGCACGGGCAGGCCGACCCCTTCGCACCGCCCTCGCGCTGGGAGGTGCGGTGCCCGCGCACCCCGTTCGCCGCCCTCGCCCTCACCACCGCGGTCCGCCGCCGGGCGCTGGCGGGGTTCCTGGCCCGCTCGGCCCGCTCGGCGGCCGGGCCGTTCCGCATCGACGCCGGGGGGCAGGAGGTGGTGCAGCGCAGCAGTTGCGAGGTGTCCGCCGACGGGTCCGTCGTGCTGCGCCCGGCCTACGCGCTGCCGGGACCGCGCCGCCGCATCGACGGGCACCGGGCCGCCGCCGACCTCGCCGGGACGCTGCCCGCGCTCGTCACCGAGCACGTCCTGGGCGTCGACCTGGAGCAGGCGCGGGCCTTCTGCGACGCCGTCGAGGACGCCGCCCACCTGCGCTCGCTGCTGCCGGGGCTGGGGCTGGTCGCCTTCGTCGCCGACGGCGCGGTCCTGCCGCGGGCCAGCGGGGTCGACGACCGCCCCCTGGCGGGCGCGGTGCCCTTCGACTCCCCGCCGTCGCTGCGGGTCGAGGTCGACCTGCCGCACCGGGGCCGGACGAGCGGGATGGGGGTGCCGACGGGGGTGACGGTGCTCGTCGGCGGGGGTTTCCACGGCAAGTCGACGCTGCTGCGCGCGCTGGAGGCCGGGGTGGACGACCACGTGCCCGGTGACGGCCGCGACCTCGTGGTCACCGACCCCGGGGCCGTCGCCGTCCGCGCCGAGGACGGCCGCGCGGTGACGCGGGTGGACGTGGGCGCCTTCGTCAGCGGGCTGCCCGGCGGGGCCGACCCGCGGGACTTCACCACGGCCGACGCCTCGGGGTCGACGTCCCAGGCCGCCGCCACCGTCGAGGCGCTGGAGGCCGGGGCGCGCGTGCTGCTGCTCGACGAGGACACGACCGCGACGAACCTCATGGTCCGCGACGCGCGGATGCAGGAACTGGTCGCGAAGTCGTCCGAACCGCTGAACCCGTTCGTCGACCTCGTCCGCTCCCTCGCCGACGACCACGCCGTGTCCACCGTCCTCGTCGTCGGCTCCAGCGGCGACTACCTCGACGTGGCCGACCGCGTGCTGCTGCTGGAGTCCTACCGCTGCCACGACGTCACCGACCGGGCCCGGGAGGTCGCCCGCCGCCCCACGGGCCGGGTCGCCGAGGCCGGCACCTTCCCGGCCGTCCGGGCCCGCGTCCCCGACCCCGCCGGTGTGGACGCCACCGCCCGCGGGCGCCGGCGGGTGTCCGCCGTCGGGACCGACACCCTGCGGCTGGGCGAGGACGACGTCGACGTGCGCGCCGTCCGGCAGTTCACCGACCCCGCCCAGGTGACGGGGGCCGGTCTCGCGCTCGACCACGCCGTGGCGGCCGGGCACCTCGACGGGCGGCGCACGCTGGCGGAGGTCCTGGACCGGCTCGAGGCCGACCTCGCCGGCCCGACCGGGGGGTGGACCGGCGGGGCGGCCGCGGACGTCGCGGTGCCCCGCCGGCACGAGGTCGCGGCGGCCCTGAACCGGCTGCGGTCCCTGCGGGTGCTGCGCCTGCGCTGAGGCCCGCACCAGGCCCGCGCCGGGTCGGTGCCTGACCCCTGCGACCCGAATGGCGCAGCCAGTCCCGGCGGGGCCCCGCCGATGTCTGACGGGTGATCCCCCGTCCGAGCCCGCCGCGCGCCCGCGCCGCCGTGCTCGTGGTCGCGGCTGGGACCACCGCGGCCGCCGCCCTGAGCGGGGTGCCGGTGGCCCACGCCCGCCTGCTCCTGCTCCTCGCCCAGCTCGCCGCCGTCCTGGTCCTGGTCCTGGCCGGCCGGCGCGAGGGGGGGATCTGGCGGTGGTGGGCCGCCGCCCTGGCCGTCATCGCCCTGGGACCGGCGGTCCTGGCCGGTCTCGGCCTGACCGGGGGTGTGCTGCCGGGGTCCTCGATCGTGGTGGCGACCCCGCTCGTCTACGCCGCCCTGGTGCGGTGGAACCGGTTCCGCACCTACGTCTCCGACCCCGGGGACTGGCTCAACGGGGTCAGCGCCGTCGCCGGGCTCACCGCCGCCACGCTCGTGGCGCAGCGGTGGCTGGGGTTCCTGCCCGCCGACTGGCCCTCCTGGCAGCAGCAGCTGTGGGCGCTCGTCGTGTCCTCCCTGGTCATCCTGCTCGGGACGGCCACCACCGTGGCTGGGATCGGCGGGCTGTCCCGGGACCCGCGGATGTGGCTCGTCCTGCTGACCCTCACCGGGCTCATCGCGCTCACCCTGAACCTGCGCGAGGACCCGTCCGGCCGCCTGCACGCCCAGACCGGCTGGACCGTCGCGGCCCTCCTCGTCGCGCTGGCCTCCGTCCTGCCCGCCCGCACCGTCCCGGTCCCGGCGACGAGCCAGGCCCCCGCGGTGGGGGCGGTCGTGGTCCTGGTCCTGGCGGTGGCCGCGCTCGGGCTGGACGACCACCGCGAGGGGTGGACGGCGTCCTGCTACGCCGGCGCCGCCCTCCTCGGGGTCGGCGTGCGGATGGTGCACCTCGTCCTGGAGCTGAAGCACCTGGCCGACTCCCGCAGGCAGGCCCTGACCGACGAGCTCACCGGGATCGGCAACCGGCGCGCGCTCCTGCGCGAGCTCGACCGCCTCGTCGCCGACGGGCGCCCGGGCGCGCTGCTGCTGCTGGACGTCGACCGGTTCAAGGAGGTCAACGACCGCGACGGCCACCACGCCGGTGACGACCTGCTGCGCCGCGTGGTGGCCGCCGCCCGGCGCGCCGTGCCCGCCGACGCCGTGCTGACGCGCATCGGCGGTGACGAGTTCGCCGTGCTGCTGCCCGGTCGCGACGAGGGCCAGGCCGCCGGCATCGGCCGGGCCGTGCACGCGGCCGTCGCCGAGGACGCGCAGATCGGGGTGTCGGTGGGGGTCCGGTCCGGCCCGGCCGGGGCCCTGGACCCCGACCGCCTGCTGCGCCAGGCCGACACGGCCATGTACTCGGCCAAGACCGCCGGCGGTGGGGTCAGCGTCTACGACTCCGAGGTGGACGCCCGCCACCGCGAACGCGCCGGCCTGGCCGACGAGGTGCGCCGCCTGCTGCGCGCGGGCCACGGCCGCATGGCCCGCGAGGTCGTCCTGCACTACCAGCCGCAGGTCGACCTCGTCAGCGGTCGCGTCGTCGGCGTCGAGGCCCTGGTGCGCTGGCAGCACCCGGTGCGCGGTCTGCTGCCGCCGCTGGTGTTCCTGCCGCTCGTGGAGGAACTGGGCCTCATGCAGCTGCTCACCGACCACGTCCTGCGCCGCGCCGCCGTCGAGGCGGCGTCCTGGCGCCACGACGGGGTCCCGCTGCGGATCTCGGTCAACGTCTCGGCGAGCTGCCTGACGCACCCTGACCTGCTGCCGCTCGTCGACGAGGCGCTGGCCCACAGCGGGCTGGCCCCGGGGCGCCTCGTCCTGGAGGTCACCGAGACCACGCTCATGGCCGACCCGGACCTGGCCCTGGCCGTCACCCACGCCCTGACCCGGCGGGGGGTGCAGCTCAGCATCGACGACTACGGGACGGGGTACTCCTCGCTGGCCTACCTGACCGACCTGCCCGCCACCGAGCTCAAGCTCGACCGCGCCTTCACGGTCCGGGTGCTGGGCGAACCGCGCACGGCGGACATCGTCGAGGCCACCGTCGCCCTCGCGCACCGGCTGGGTCTGCGCGTCGTCGCCGAGGGCGTGGAGGACGAGGCGACCCGCGCCGTGCTGCGGGGGTTCGACGTCGACGAGTCGCAGGGGTACCTGCACGCCCGGCCGCTGGCGCCGGGCGACTTCACCCGCTGGCTGGCTGCCCTGCCGTGCCCGGCCCGCACCGCCGAGGTCGTGGGCGCGGAGACCGGCGAGCACTGACCGTCCCCGGCACCGGGGAGGACCCCGCCGCCGTGGCGAGTGGGGCAGGACGGGGTTTCGTGACACGCTGCCGGGGTCAGGCGCCGGAGACGGTCGACCCGGTGCACCGGCGCACCGCACCAACGCCCCGGCGGTCCTCCACCGGTGGCGCGGCCCCCGTCCACCCCGGAGGACACCGATGGACACCTGGACCCAGACGCTCGGAGCCGGCCCGCTCCTGGGCATCGCCGCGGGCGCGATCGCCCTCATCCTGCTGCTCGTCATCGTCGTCAAGCTGCACGCGTTCCTGACCCTCATCATCGTCTCGGCCCTCACCGCGATCGCCACGGGCATCCCGACCGACCAGATCGCCCCCACGCTCATCAGCGGTTTCGGCACCACCCTGGGCACCGTCGCGCTGCTCGTCGGGCTCGGGGCCATGCTCGGCCGCCTCGTGGAGTCCTCCGGCGGCGCCCGCGTGCTGGCCGACAAGATGATCGACGTGTTCGGCGAGAAGCGGGCGCCGTTCGCGCTCGGCGTCGCCTCGCTCATCGTGGGTTTCCCCATCTTCTTCGACGCGGGCCTCATCGTCATGCTGCCCATCGTCTTCGCGGTCGCGCGCCGCATGGGCGGGCGCTCGCTGCTGCTGTACGGCATCAGCGCCGCGGCCGCGTTCTCCGTCATGCACGTGTTCCTGCCCCCGCACCCCGGCCCCGTCTCGGCCACCGACCTGCTCGGGGCGAACATCGGCGTCGTCCTGCTCGCCGGCCTCGTCGTGGCGTTCCCGCTCTGGTACGTCTCGGGCTACCTGTGGGCCAGGGTCGCCAACGCCCGCAACCCGTTGCCGGTGCTGTCCCTGTTCGGCGGCGAGGACGACGACGTGCAGGCGCAGAACCCGCCGAAGGCCGGGACGGTCATGGCGATCCTCGCCGTGCCGCTCGTGCTGATCCTCATGAACACGCTGTTCACCACGCTCGGCACCTTCGACGTCGTCGACGCCGCGAACCCGGTCGTGCAGGTGCTCGTGTTCATCGGCACCAGCTCCGTCGCGCTGCTCATCAGCGTCCTCGTCGCCGCCCTCGTCCTGGGCCGGGCCCGCGGCGTGCGGGGTTCGGCGCTGGAGAAGACGCTGGAGAGCGCCCTCGGCCCGATCTGCTCGGTCGTGCTCATCACCGGCGCCGGCGGCATGTTCGGCGGGGTCCTGCGCACCTCCGGCATCGGCGACGCCCTGTCGACGACGCTGGGCGACCTCGGCCTGCCCGTCATCGTCGCCGCCTGGCTCATCGCCGCGATCCTGCGGCTGGCCCAGGGGTCGGCGACGGTCGCCCTCGTCACGGCCGCGGGCCTGGTCTCCCCGGCCGTCGCCGCGGCCGACCTGAACCCGGTGCAGCTGGCCGCCGTCGTGCTCGCCACCGCCGCCGGGTCGGTGTTCGCCGGCCACGTCAACGACTCCGGCTTCTGGCTCGTGGGCCGCCTCATGGGCATGGACGTGAAGACGACGCTGCGGACCTGGACGGTGCAGCAGGCCATCGAGTCCGTCCTGGGGTTCGCGGCCGCGCTGCTCGTGTTCGCGGTCGGCGCCGCGTTCTGACCCCGCCCGCACCACCCACCCCCACCAGGACCCACCAGGACCCGTCAGGACCCGTCAGGAGCCGCACGCCATGACCGACCTCTTCGACCTCACCGGCCGGACCGCCCTCGTGACGGGGTCCTCCCGCGGGCTGGGCCAGTCCCTCGCCCTCGCGCTGGCCCGCGCCGGGGTGCGGGTGACGCTGCACGGCCGCGACGGGGCCGCCCTCACCGCCGGGGCGGACCTGCTCGAGCGCGAGACCGGGACGCGCCCGGCCACCGTCGCCTTCGACGTCACCGACGCCGCCGCCGTCGAGGACGCGGTCGGGCGGCTGCTGGCCGAGCAGGGCGTGCCGGACGTCCTCGTCAACAACGCCGGCCTGCAGCGGCGCGCGCCGTTCACCGAGTTCTCCGTGGCCGACTGGGACGCGGTCATCGCCTCGAACCTGTCGGGCGTCTTCTACGTCTCGCGCTTCGTGGCCCCGGGGATGGTCGAACGCGGCTCCGGCAAGATCGTCAACATCGCGAGCGTGCAGTCGGTGCTGGCCCGCCAGACCATCGCCCCGTACTCGGCCTCCAAGGGCGGGGTCGCGCAACTGACCCGCGGCATGGCCGCCGACCTCGCCCGGCACAACGTGCAGGTCAACACCATCTCGCCCGGCTACTTCGCCACCGAGATGAACACCGACCTGTGGCAGGACCCCGAGTTCGACGCGTGGCTGCGCCAGCGCACCCCCGCCCGGCGCTGGGGGCGGGTGGAGGAGCTGCAGGGCACCCTCGTCTACCTCGCCTCCCGGGCCAGCGACTTCGTCTCGGGCCAGAACATCTTCGTCGACGGCGGGATGACGAGCGTCGTCTGACGCCCGCCCCCGCCCCTGCTGCAGAAGGAGAACGTGGTGAAGACCGTCCAGATCGACGGCAAGCTCGCCCTCGCCCGGCGCGAGGTCCCCACCCCCGAACCCGGCCCGGGGCAGGTGCGCCTGCGGGTCGACTACGTCGGCATCTGCGGGTCGGACCTGCACTACTACTTCGAGGGCGCCAACGGCGCGTTCGTCGTGCGCGAGCCGCTGGCCCCGGGGCACGAGCTGTCCGGTCGCGTCGACCTCGACCCCGGCGGCCGGTACGCGCCCGGAACCCCCGTCACCGTGCACCCGGCGCGGTTCGGCGTCCCCGAGCGCGGCGTGGAGGACGAACCCCACCTGTGGCCCGGTGGGTCCTACCTGGGCAGCGCCTCCACCACCCCGCACACCCAGGGCGCCCTGGCCGAGTACCTCGTCGTCGAGGCCGGCATGGTCCGGGAACTGCCGCCCGGTCTGCCGCTGGACCGCGCGGCGCTGGCCGAACCGCTGGCCGTCGCGCTGCACGGGGTCACCCGCGCCGGGGACGTCACCGGCGCCCGCGTCCTCGTCTCCGGCGCCGGGCCCATCGGCCTGCTCACCGCCGCGGCCGCCCGCGCCCGCGGCGCCGCCGAGGTGACCGTCGCGGACCTGCTGCCCGAACCGCTGGAACGGGCGCGGGCCGTCGGCGCCGGCCACGTCCTGCGGATCGGCGCCGACGAGGTCCCCGCCGGGGAGTTCGACGTGGTGTTCGAGTGCTCCGGGGCCGCCCCCGCCGTCAGCGCGGCGTTCGTCGCGGCCCGCCGCCGCGGTGTCGTCGCCCAGATCGGGATGACGCCCGACGAGGCGCGCCCGGTGAACCTCGCCCCCGCGATCTCCAAGGAACTCACCGTCCTGGGCGTGTTCCGGTTCAAGGACGAGATCGACGAGGCCGTGCGCCTGCTGGCCTCGACCCCCGCCCTGGCCTCGGTCATCACCCACGTGGTCGACGCCGACGAGGCGCAGCGGGCGTTCGAGACCGCCCGGGACTCCAGCGTCAGCGGCAAGGTCCTCGTCGCCGTGTGGCCCGAGCGCGGCTGAGCCCCGGGTGGCGCTACTCCTTCCCGAGCGTCGGGGTGGTGCCGCCGGACTGGCGGGCCAGGAGGTCGCGGATCTCGGTGAGCAGCACGACGTCCTCGGTGGGAGCCTTCGGTGCGGCGACCTCGCCCTTCTTGCGCAGGGCCAGCAGGCGGTTGACCGGGGTGACGATGACGAAGTAGACGACGGCGGCGACGATGAGGAAGTTGATGACCGCGCCGATGACCGCGCCGAAACCGAAGGTCGCGCCGTTCAGTTCCACCTCCCACAGCCTGTCGGTGTTCGGTGCCCCACCGATGGCGGCGATGAGCGGCGTGATGAGGTTGTCCACGATGGACGTGATGATCCGGGTGAACGCCGCGCCGATGACCACGGCCACGGCGAGGTCGATGACGTTGCCCCGCAGGACGAAGTCCCTGAACCCGTTGACGATCTTCACAGCAGTCCTCTCGGTCGTGGGCGGGAAGCCGTGACGAACACTAGGGCCGCGCGGCACTCCGGGCCCGCGCTCACGGTGGTGGGGCTGGGAGCGGCCGGGGCGAGCCTGGCGTGGCGGCTGGTGGACGCCGGGGTCCCGTTCGAGGTGGTCGAGGCGCCCCGGTCCGCCGACGTGCGCAGCCCGGACCGGACGTGGAGCACGTGGGGCGCGGCCGGTCCCGGCCCGTTCGGCCACCTCGTCTCGGCGAGCTGGCCGCGCATCCGCCTGGTCGCTCCCGACGGCGCCGTCGTGACCGCCGACCTCGGGGCCTGGCGCTACCGCAGTCTGCACTCCACCGACCTGGACCGGGCGGTGCGCGCGAAGCTGGCCGCCGCCGGGGTGCCCGTCCACGAACGGGTGCTGACCGGGCCGGCACCGGGGCCGGCGGTGGACACCCGGCCGGTCCCCCTCCCGGGGACCGGCCGGACCCTGCTGTGGCAGCACTTCCTGGGGTACCGCCTGCGCGCGCGCCGTCCCGTCTTCGACCCGGCGGTCGCCACGCTCATGGACTTCCGCACCCCGCAACCGGCCGGCGGGGTGGCGTTCGGGTACGTCCTGCCGACGTCGCCGACGGAGGCGCTGGTGGAGTACACCGAGTTCTCCGCCGACCTGCTCACCGACGCGCAGTACCGCGACCGGCTCGGGGAGTTCCTGCGGCGCAGCGGGACCGGGCCGCACGAGGTGGTGGGGGAGGAACGGGGCGTCATCCCGATGACGGACGCGCGGTTCCCGGCCTCGGGGGAACCGGGGGTCCTGCGGTGGGGGGCGGGCGCCGGGTCGATCCGGCCGTCCACCGGGTACTCGTTCACCACGCTGCAGCGTCAGGCCGACGCGCTCGCGGCGCAGGTCGCGCGCCGCGGGCCGCAGGGTCTGACGCTGCCACCGCCGCACCGGCGTCGGCACCTGCTGATGGACTCCCTGGTCCTGGAGGCGTTGACGTCGGGACGGGTCGAGGGGGCCGCGTTCTTCGTGGACCTGTTCCGGCGCAACCCGGTCCACCGCGTGCTGGGTTTCCTCGACGGGACGACGACGCCCGCGCAGGACCTGGCGCTGATGGCCACGTCCCCGCGGGCGGCGATGCTGTCGACCGTGGTCAGCCGGGTGGTTCCCGGCCGGTGATCAGGCGTTGAGGACGGCCTCGACGTCGAGTTCCAGGTCGACCTTGTCGGCCACGACGAGACCGCCGTTGTCCAGGCGCGCGTCGAACTCGACACCGAAGTCGCGGCGGTTGATCTGGCCCCTGGCCGAGAACCCGGCGCGGGTGCCGCCGTAGGCGTCGGGACCGAAACCGGAGACCTCGACGGTCAGCGTCACGGGGCGGGAGACGCCCTTGAGGGTCAGGTCACCGGTGAGGACGAAGTCGTCCCCGTCGTGGCCCAGGGCGGTCGAGCGGAACGTCGCGGTGGGGTGGTTCACGACGTCGAAGAAGTCGTTGGTCTTGAGGTGCCCGTCGCGCTGCTCGTTGAACGTCGTGACGGTGGTGACGTCGACCTCGGCGGTCACCGAGGACCGGCCCGGCTCCTCGCTCGTGACGATCTCGCCGGACACGGAGCCGAGGCGGCCGCGGACCTTGCTGACGGCCATGTGCCGGACCGTGAAGGAGATCTCGGAGTGGCTCGCGTCGATCGTCCAGGTGCCGGCCCGGTAGCCGGGGACCGCGGGCAGCCCGGCCTGCGCCGGCGCCTCGATCGTCGTCGTGCCGCTGTTCTTGCCCTTGCCGCCGAACCAGCCCATGGTGTCCTCCAGAAGTCTTTGCAGCTTCAACTGCCTGGAAGCGACGGTACCCCCAAGTGCTTCAAGGTGCAAGTATCTTTGCTGGTGTTCCTCCCCGGGGCGCGCAGCGGGTCGGTACCGTCGGGCTGTGATCAGCCGCAGGCTCCCCGACGGCTGGGCCGCGTGGCCCCTGCTCCTCGCGTCGGTGGCGCCCGTGCTCGCGACCGGTCACGTCGTGTGGACAGCGCTCGGGGGAGCTTCGGACGGGATCGTCCAGGAGGACCCGCCCCCCTCTGCGGCGGAGCTGGTGGGGAACCGGTGGTCGACGCTGTGGTCCGGGCCGCAGGTCACGACCCTCCTCGTGGTCGCGCTGCTACCCCTCCTCGTGCTCGCGGCCGCCGCCGTGGCGGGGCGACCGGTGGCCCTGGTGCCCCGAGGTGTCGCCCGGCGCGCGGCCACCGGCCTCGCCGCCGTCACGACGCTCGCCTCGATCGCCGGGATCCTCGGGTTCTGCGCGCAGTTGCTGGGGGTGCTCCCCGTGCGGATGTGGTCCGGTACGCCGTCGAAGCTCGACGCGTTCTCGGTGGGGGCCACGGTCGTCCTCGCCACGACCGTCCTGGGGTCGGTCGCGACAGCCGTGCTGCTGCCCCGCAGCGGCACGGGTTCCGCGGACGACGTGGCGGACGACCTCGAGGGGGACGAGGCGGTCGGGGACGACCACGCCGAGGACCCCCCGTCGCGCCGGCCGGTCAGCGCCGTCGTCGACGCCCCACCACGCCCGGCCCGGGCGGGCCTGCCGCGGCTCCGCCCCGAGGACGTCGCGCTCTACCGCCGTCCCTGACGGGAACCGCCGGGCCGCAGCCCGGCTGAGCCCTGCCGTCGACGTCGTCATCCTGCGCGTCGCCGTGTGCGCCGAGGCCGGCCTTGCCGCGCTGCTGGCGGGGGGAGGGCTCCCGGCGCGCCGCCCACGACCCCCGGGGGCGCAGTGCGCCGCAGGGGCGGGGCACCGGGACGGACCTGCTGCCCGGTCCTCGACGAGCGGTCGGACTGCTCGACGCCGGGGGACACGGCAGCGCGCCGACCCGAGTGACCACCTGCGCGAACCGCCGGCGCGACCCGTCAGACGACGGTGCCCCGCTCGAAGAACCACGTGACGGCGAGCGCCCCCGCGTCCACGGCACCGTCCACGACGGTGTGCCGGGTGCCGTCGGCCGCGGCGCGGTAGGCGGCGTTGAGGGCGGCGACGGCGGGCACGTCGGCGATGTCCGCCCCGGCGAGGGCGTCGGCGGCCGGGGCCATCGCGTCGACGAGGGACCCCGCGCCCGTGGCCGGGGCGCCGGCGCGCTGCACGGCGGCCAGGCCGGCCTGCGCCGCGTCGGCCAGTTCCCGGGTGCCGGCCTGCCGGCCGCAGGAGCGGGCGAACTCGCCGAACCAGGGGGCCAGCAACGACGGCAGCCCCGGACTGGCGGCGAAGCCGGTGGCGACGGCGGCGAAGACGTCACCGGCCAGCTCCGGGGTCCGCTCGCGCAGGACGTCGTCGGCGGCGGCCGCCGCGCGTTCCAGTTCGGGGCCCAGGCCGTGCAGCTCCTCGGAGCGGGTGCGCAGCTGGTGCTCGAAGCCCCGCCACCACAGCAGGACGCGCCGGACGTCGAGGTCGGCGGCGCGGGTCCCGGCGACGGGGTCGACCCGGCGGCCGTCACGGCGCAGTTCCAGCTCGTCCAGGGGGGACAGCGTGCCTGCCGGCGCGCCTGTCGTCGTCGTGCTCGCCGGTCGCTTCACGGCCCACCGCCTCGTCGTCGAGGGTTCCGTCGTCTGACGCGGCGAGCCTGTCACGGGGGCCGGGTGATCGCCAGACGGAGGCGTCCGAGGCGCGGTTGAACGTTCTAGATGACTACGGAGAGTAGCTTCTAGGCTACCCATCTGCGGCTCAAGCGTGCTGAGATGCGGACCGATGCCACGAGTGTCGGTGACGCACCGTCTCGACGCACTCACGAGAAGGAGCTCCACCGTGAACAAGCACCGTTCGCTCGCCGCCGTCCTCGTCTCGGGTGCCCTGCTCCTCGGTGGCGCCGCCTCGGCCCCCGCCGCCTCGGCCGCCGTCACCGCGACCGCGAAGACCTCCGTCGCGAAGACCTCCGTCGTGAAGACCGCCCCGGCGAAGACCACCGGCCACCTGCGCTCGGCGTCCACCGGCCACCTGCGTTCGGTGTCCACCGGCCACCTCCGCTCGGTCTCGGCGGGCCACCTGCGCTGACACGCGCCCCCCGCGTGGTCACCGGTCCTCCCCCGGAAGGGGAAGATGGACGTCGTGGCCAAGATCGAGGACTACGCCCTGATCGGTGACCTCCACACCGCGGCGCTCGTCGACCGCACGGGGTCCATCGACTGGTTGTGCTTCCCCCGCTTCGACTCACCCGCGTGCTTCGCGGCCCTGCTCGACACCCCGGACGCCGGACGGTGGCGGCTCGGGCCGAGCGGCGGCGCCCGCAGCACCCGACGGCGCTACCGCGGGGCCTCCCTGGTGCTGGAGACCGAGTGGGACACCCCCGACGGCACCGTCCGGGTCACCGACTTCATGCCCCAGCGCGGCAACCACCCCGACGTCGTCCGCATCGTGGAGGGCCTGGAGGGCGAGGTCCGGATGACCTCCGAGCTCACCCTCCGCTTCGACTACGGCTCGATCGTGCCGTGGGTGCGCCGCCGCGGTGACGAGCTCGAGGCCGTCGCCGGGCCGGACTCGGTGTGGTTCTGGACCACCGTCCCGGTCGAGGGCCGGGACCTGAGCTCGGTGTCCGACTTCGTCGTCCGCGAGGGTGAGCGCGTCCCCTTCGTCCTGACCTGGGGCCGCAGCCACGAGAAGGTCCCGCACCGCCCCGACCCCTTCCACGCCCTCGAGGACACCCTCGCGTTCTGGCAGGACTGGAACCGCACCGAGACGGTCGAGGGGCGCTGGGAGGAGGCCGTCACCCGTTCCCTGGTCGTCCTGAAGGCCATGACGTACGCCCCCACGGGCGGGATCGTCGCCGCCGTGACGACGTCGCTGCCCGAGGAGCTGGGCGGGACCCGGAACTGGGACTACCGCTACTGCTGGCTGCGCGATGCGACCTACACGTTGCAGGCGATGCTGCTGTCCGGGCACTTGGAGGAGGCCGGCGCGTGGCGGGAGTGGCTGCTGCGCACCGTCGCCGGGGACCCGGGCGACCTGCAGATCATGTACGCCCTCGACGGCACCCGGCGGCTGCCGGAGATGGAGCTGCCCTGGCTGAAGGGGTACGAGGGGTCCTCCCCCGTGCGCATCGGCAACGAGGCCGTCGACCAGTTGCAGCTCGACGTGTGGGGCGAGGTCCTCGACAGCCTGTTCCTGGCCCGCCAGGCCGGGCTGGAGCGCCAGGACGACTCCTGGAACCTGCAGAAGGCGCTCATGCACCACCTCGAGGCGCGCTGGCAGGAACCGGACAACGGCCTGTGGGAGATGCGCGGTCCGCGCCGGCACTTCACCCACTCCAAGGTCATGGCCTGGGTCGCGGCCGACCGCATGGTGCGCAGCGTGGAGGAGTTCGGCCTGCCCGGGCCGGTGCAGCGGTGGCGCCGGGTGCGCGAGGAGATCCGCGCCGACGTCCTCGCCAACGGCATCTCCCCGACGACCGGGACGTTCACGCAGAGCTACGGGTCCGACAACCTCGACGCCAGCCTGCTGCTCATCCCGCGCGTGGGCTTCCTGCCCTTCGACGACCCGCGCGTGGTCGCGACGGTGGAGGCGATCCAGCGCGACCTCACCGAGGACGGGTTCGTGCTGCGGTACCGCACCGAGGAGTCCGCCGACGGTCTACCGGGCTCGGAGGGCGTCTTCCTGGCGTGCTCGTTCTGGATGGTCGACGCCCTGCACGGGATCGGTCGCACGGACGAGGCGCGGGAGCTGTTCGAGCGGCTGCTGTCGCTGCGCAACGACGTCGGGCTCCTGTCCGAGGAGTACGACCCCGTCTCCCGGCGCCAGCTCGGCAACTTCCCGCAGGCGTTCAGCCACTTCCCGCTCGTCGTCGCCGCCCACCACCTCACCAGCGGTGAGGGCGAGCGCAGCGACGACGTGGACGGGCACGTCGAGGGGCACGGCGAGGGGTGAGCCCTGCGCCCGGCGACCGGCGCCACGGCCGGGCACGGCGCTGCTCCGACCGGGTCCGGTTCGCCGCCGGCGGTTGAGATCGCGCGGGACGTGCCGATACGCAGGTGTGCAGCGAGAACGACGGACCGCCGGCGCGAGCCTGGCCGCGCGTCGCCGTCACCTGCTGCGCGGCATCAGCGCCCGGGACCCGCGCTCGGCCCGGGTCTGGGCCGTCGTCGCGCTCATGGCGACCGTCCTGACCAACGTCGTCAGCGGCGCCGTGGAGGTCCGCGGGGTGCCGGTCCTGGAAGTGGCCGGGGCCCTCGCGCTCGCCGCCCTGTCGGCGGTGCTGCTGCGCGTGTCGGTCGACCGCGCGGGACCTCTCATCGTCCTGGCCCCCCTGGCCGGGGTCGCCACCATCGTCTGGCTCGACCTCGCCACGCACGACGCCGGTGTCACCGGTCAGGTGTTCTTCATCGTCCCCGTCGTGTGGGCCGCCGCCCAGCTGCGCACCGGCGGCGTGGCGATCGTGACGGCCGCGACGATCGCGGGGGAGGGGGTCGTCGTCTGGACCCTGCTGGAACCCCGGCAGGCCGCGACCGACTTCGCCTACCTCACGGTCGTGTTCCTGCTCGTCAGCGGCGTCCTCACCCGGGCCGCGGCCGCCCAGGAACGGCTCGTGGACCGGTTGCGCGAGCAGGCCAGCATCGACCCGCTGACGGGGCTGTGGACGCGGCGGGTGCTGGACACGGCGACCGCGCGCGCCGTGCAGCACCGCGTCGCCGAGGCCTCCCTCGTCATCATCGACCTCGACCGCTTCAAGACGATCAACGACACCTACGGCCACCTCGGCGGTGACGCGGCCCTGACGCACGTGGCCGAACTGCTGACCGGGCACTGCCGGGAGGCGGACGTCGTCGCGCGCATGGGCGGGGACGAACTGGCCGTGCTCATGCTGGACTGCCCCCGCGAGATCGCCGCGCACCGCGCCCAGCAGTTCGTCGACGCGGTGCGCTCCACCCCGCTGCACCTGCCCGGCGGGGCGCTGGTCCCGCTGTCCATCAGCGCCGGGCTGGCGACGCTGTCCCCCTCCGCCACGCGCGCCGAGGACCTCTACGCCAGCGCCGACGCCGCCCTGTACGTGGCCAAGCGGGCCGGGCGGGGCAGGTTGTCGGCGGCCTGAGCCGGCCGGCCGTCGCGTTCCCCGGCGGACCCGCGCGGGTTCGGCCGATGATGGGCCCGGGAACCACCGGCGGGGTGGGCGGACGGGAGGGTGCGGTGGCTGTTCGGCGGGCTGCCCGGCCGGTGTCGGGACGGGCGGCGGGACGGGTGGCGGGGTGGGCGACCCACGTCGGCTGGCCCGTCGGGGTGGCCCTCGTCGTCGCCGCCCTGGGCCTGCTGGCCCGGTCGGCCGGGCTGCAGGCCCACCTCGTCCCGGCCACCGTCGGCGGGTTCCTGCTCGGCGTCCAGGCCACCCCGCGGATGCGGGTCCACGCCGGCCCCTGGGACCCCAGCCCGTGGGACCCGTGGCCGCTGCTCGTCTCGTGCGCCCTCATCGGCACCGTCCTGACCTGCCTCGGGCTCGGCGTCGTCGTCCCCGGGGCCTGCGCCGCGGCGGGCGTCTACGGCGTCCTGACGGTCCCGACCCCGCGGCGGCTGCTCCAGACCGTCGCGTGCGTCGTCGCCAGCTCGGGCCTGGCCTTCGCCGCCCAGGCGCTCGGGTGGGTCGACGGCGTCGTGGGGGTGCTGCCGGGTCTGCTCGTCGGCACCGCCCTGCTCAGCTTCTCCGTCCCCGTCCTGGCCAACGTCGCGGCGTTCTCGCGGCGCGCGCAGGCGACCGCGGCCGCGCTGGAGGCCGAACGGCGCGCGCACGTCGCGGTCCTGGAACGGGCCGCCGCCCACGACACGCTCACCGGTCTGCTCGGGCGGCGCGGGCTGGAGGGACCGCTGCGCCGGGCGGCGGCCACCGCGACCGCGGAGGCGATGACCGCCGTCCTGTACGTCGACCTCGACGGGTTCAAGGCCGTCAACGACACCCACGGCCACCGGGCCGGTGACGAGCTCCTCACCGTCCTCGCCGCGCGGTTGTCCTGCGCCCGGCGCGGACCGGCCGTCGTCGCGCGCACCGGCGGCGACGAGTTCGTGCTCGTCCTCACGGGGCTGACCGAGGCGGCGCAGGCGGCGGTGGTGGCCGCCGGGGTGCGCCACGACCTGGAGCAGGACGTCGTCCTGGCCGACGGGACGGTCGTGTCCGTGGGGGCCAGCACGGGGGTCGCGGTGGCCGCGGGGCCCCGCGACCCCGACGAGCTGCTGTCCGAGGCGGACGCGGCGATGTACGCGCAGAAGCGGAACCGCGCCACCCGCACGGCCTGACGGCGGCGCGGCGCGGTCCCCCCTCGTCTCAGCCGATCCCGTGCGCCTCGCGGTAGGCGGTGGCGTAGGCGAGCTTGCCGGGCTTGTCGTCCTCGTAGGGCCGGCTCAGCTTGCCGAACTCCCCCTTGGTCACGCCCTTGCCGTCGTTCCACACCGCCAGCGCACCCAGCTGCGCGGCCGTCGACCCGTGGTCGACGACCGCGTCCCGGGGCAGGGCGGTCATGGCGCGCGTGACGGACTCCACGGTGGCCAGGTAGCTGTCCCGGTCGGCGCGGTCCCAGGCGGAGAGGTCGACGGGGGCGCTGTCGCGGATCCAGGAACCCCAGGAGAACTCCTGGAACGGCAGGCCGTTCTGCTCGTACCCGATGTCGCGGCTGAAGTACACGAGGCTGCGGTAGGGGTCGTCGGCCATGGTGGCGAGCCCGACCGTGCGGGGGAGCCGGTTCACCGTCACCGGCCGGCCCTGCGGGTCCCGCAGGTAGACCCAGCCCTCGGCCTGCATCCGCTCCCAGAAGGCCGGCGGGGTCAGGGAGCTGAGGTTCGCCACCACCCGCAGGCGCACGTGCAGGTCCAGACCGCCGTCGGGCGTCTCCGCGAAGGAGGTGAGGGTGTGGTGGCCGTCGGTGAGGTACAGGGTGCCGCGGGGGCCGACCACCACGGTCTTCACCGCGGCCAGGCTCTCGGCGGTCTCCGCGCCGACGGGCAGTTCGCAGGTGAAGGACGAGGGGTCGTCCAACCGTGCGCCGGGCTGCACGTCCTCGGCGGCCAGGCGGCCGTCGGCCTCGCACCAGTCGTCGAACTTCTTGTTCACGGCGTCCTTGCCCAGGGTGTACCGACCGAGTTTGTAGAAGACCTGGTCGTACCCGACGGACGGCTGGGTGGGGTGGACGTCCCCGATGCGGACGTCGAGGAGGTCCCCGGGCTGCGCGCACAGGTTCTCGGAACCCGGTGAGCGCCGCTGGTCGTGGCCGCAGAAGACGGGACGTTCACCGGGACGACCGGGGGCGGCCGAGGCCGGGGCCAGCAGACCCACCCCGGTACCCAGGGCGAGGACGGCCGCGGCGAGGACGCGGGCGGGACGGAGGGGGGAGAGGGGCATGGTGCGGCAGCTCCTGCGGTCGGGGACGGTGTGCGCAGCGTCCGGAGACGAGGGAACCGCTCCGGGGACCGGAGGTGACGCGAGCGCGCACCCCGGGTGAACACTGCCGTCCACGCACGGACGCCCGGGACCTGCTCGGTCCCGGGCGTCCGCCGGTCACACCCGCCGTCGGCGCGCGGTCAGGACTCCGCCCCGTCCTGCTCCTGGCGCCCCGTGCCGCGGCCCTGGTCCAGGACGTCGGTGCCGGGGCCGCCGATCAGCACGTCGGCCCCGTTGCCGCCGCTGAGGCGGTCGTCGCCGAACCCGCCGAGCAGGACGTCGTCGCCGTTGCCGCCGGAGATCGTGTCGTCCCCGGCGCCGCCGCAGATGACGTCGTTCCCGTTCCCGCCGGTGATGACGTCGTTCCCGCCCAGGCCCATGATGACGTCGGGTCCGTCGGTGCCGGTGAGCACGTCGTCGCCGTCGGTCCCGCGGATCGTGGGCACCAGGCCGTGGCAGCGCTCGTCGAGGTCGATGCCGACGACGATCGGGTCGTGGTCGCTGGAACGGTAGGGGTCCGGCGCGTACAGGGCCTCGTCACCGGAGTACTGGTAGGCGAAGGACTCCACCGAGTTGATGTTCCAGTGGGCGGCGCCGGTCACCTTCGCCGTCAGTTCCGGGCTGGCCAGCGCGTGGTCCAGGGAACCGGAGAGCGCGTCGAAGACGTAGCTGTACCGGCCCTCGTCGAACCTCGACCCCAGGTCGGTCAGGCCCGCCTCGGTGCGCAGGACCTCGATGGGGTCCTCCTGCGTGTAGGCGTTGAAGTCGCCCAGCGCCACGACGTCCGGGTCACCGGTGCGGGTGCGCAGGTCGGTGAGGAAACCGGCCAGCGACCGCGCCTGCCGGACGCGGTCGCCGGTGTAGGCGCCCTGACCGGTGTCGGTGTTGTCACCGCTCGCCCCGCTGCCGCCCTTGGACTTGAAGTGGTTCGCCACCACGGTGAACGTGTCGCCGTCCTTGACGAACGTCTGCGCGATCGGCTCCCGGGCGTTGAACCAGACGCTCTCGTCGACCAGGCCGACCGGGGCGCCGACCGGCTGCACGATGTCGGTCCGGTAGATGATCGCGTTGCGGATGACGTCGCGGTCCACCGCGTACAACTCCTGCGGCATCGGGACGTAGGCCCACACCTGCGCCCCGGCGGCGGAGTCCAGCCGGCCGACGAGGTCGGCCAGCGCGGTGTCGGCGTTCCCCGGGGTCAGGCCGGTGGAGTCGGTGTCCTCGATCTCCATGAGGGTGACGACGTCCGCGCCCAGCGCGCCGATCGCCGGGACGATCTTGCCCGCCTGCTCCTCGAACTCCGCCGGCGTGCTCGCCCCGCGACCCTGGCCGCCCAGGGTGAGGAAGTAGTTCAGGACGTTGAAGGCGCCGACCTGCACGTCACCGCCGACCGGGCCCGGCGCGGCCGGCCGGGTGTCCTGCGGGGCGAACACGCCGTCGGCGGTGCCGTCGGCCGGCTGCAGGCGCCAGGCGCCGAAACCGAAGCCGAGCACCAGCGGCTCGGTGAACTCCACGACGTCGCCCACCCGCACGGGAGTGGCCGGGCTCAGGTACGGGCGGGTGGTGACGCCGACCCGGGAACTCACGGCGTCGTCCAGGACGATGCTGCGCCGGGCGTTCTCCGCGGCGATCGCGTCCGCGGCGGCGCCGGGGCGGGCCAGTTCGGTCGGCTGCACGAGCACGCCGCCCTCGGACAGGGTCAGTTCCCCGTAGGTCGTGAGGTCGTAGACCTCGCTGACCGTCAGGTCGTCGGCGGGGGCGACGAGCATCCCCTCCAGGCGCTCGCGGGCGGCGTCGTCGGCGGGCAGGTCCAGCACGGCGGGCGCGGGCAGGTCCGCCGCGCTGCCCTCGGCGAGGACCGTGACACCGGAGGGGGCCGAGATCTGCGTCTGCTCGAACTGCTCCTGCACCTGCCCGGTGACGGTGACGGTGTCGCCGAGGTCGACCGGGGCGGGGCTGGCCACGAACACTCCGTCGGAGGTGGCGGGGTCCCCGTCGCCGTCGGGGTCCTGCAGGTAGAACCCGGACAGGCCCGGGGTGTCCCCGACGACGACGCCGGTGACGGTGACCTGCCGGCCGACCAGCGGGCTGCCGGCGCCGGTGCCCTGCACCTCCCCGATCTCCACGGGGTCGGCCGGCGCGGGGGGCTGAGGGCCGGGGTCGGTGGGGGCGGTGGAGTTCACGACGCCGCGGGTGGCGGGCGCGGGACCGGACCACACCAGCGCGTCGGCGGCGGCGTCGTAGGTGCGCTGCAACGACTGCCCGGCCGGTTCGCTACCCGTCTCGGAGACGCCGATGTCGGTGCTGGTCCGCCCGGCGGCCGGACCGTCGGCGGCGGTGAAGGTCCCCTCGTAGGACAGGAACTCCAGCACCTCGGCGCCGCGGACCAGGGCCAGGGCGTCGGGGGAACCGTTCTGGAGGCCGTTGGCCGGGTAGTCGACGACCGCCACGGCGGGGGCGTCGGCGGGGGCGGTGACGGCGGGCAGGGCGTCAGTGCCGTAGACCCCGCCGCCGTTGCCGTTGTAGAGGACGATCGACAGGCCCGCCGAGCTGGTGCCGGCGGGCAGCTGCACCTCGACGAACTCGCCGGTGTCGGTGCCGGCGTTGTCGTAGTGGATCTCGGAGACGAACGGCGCGCTCGGGGCGGCCGCGGAGGCGACGGGCAGACCGAGCGCGGTGAGCGCGGCGCCGGCGACGCCGAGCGCGACGCAGCCGCTGGTCAGGCGCGTCGCGCGGGAACGGGTGGGCATGGGGGTCCTTCCGGACAGGCACGGGAGAGATCCAGAAGGTAACCCGGGGTGACGGGCGCTCGACACCGTCCGGGTGGCCGCGCCGGTTAACTTCGTGTGACATCCGCGTGGCCGGGACAGGGTCCTGACCGGGGACCAGGACCGGGCGGGTACGGGACTGCCCCGGCACGGACCGGTGGGTCGTGCCGGGGCAGCGGGGTCGTGCCGCTCTCCGCGGGATCAGTTCCGGACGCTGATGCGGTCCAGGGCCGGGGCGGCGACGGGGGAGGTGGCGCCGAGGTGGGCGGTGAACGCGTCGAGGTCGATGGGCCCGGTGACCGCGTTCGTGGCGGCGGTCAGCACGCTGAAACCGTCACCACCGCCGGCGAGGAAGTTGTTGACGGTGATGCGGTAGGTGCCCGCGCCGGTGATGGGCTGCCCGGCGATGGCGACGCTGTCGTCGACCACGCGGCTGCCGGTGCAGGGGTCGGCCCCCGTGGCGGCGGTGGTGCCGGCGGGGTCCACGGTGTAGGTGAGGGTCGCGGAGGGGTAGAGGGTCCGACCCACCTGGAACTGCTGCTCGAGCAGGCACTGCACCTGCGTGCCGGTGAGGTCGAGGGTGACGAGGTTGTTGGCGAAGGGCTGCACGGTGAACGCGTCCTCGTAGGTGACCGGGCCCGCGCCGAGGTCGGCCCGGACCCCGCCGGGGTTCATCAACGCCGCCACGGCGCCCGCCTCGTCGTCGGTGGCGGCCAGTTGCGCGTCGGCGATCACGTTGCCCAGCGTCGACTCCCCGAGGGCGAACACCGGCGCACCCGTGCTGGAGGTGCCGGTGGGGAACAGCTGTTCCTGGGCCCGGGTGAGGTCCTGGGCGGCGGTCCCGACCTGGGCGGTGGCGATGGGGCCCAGCGCGGTGCGGTAGCGCTCGATGAGCGCGGTCTGCGCCGGGTCCGCCGGCACGTCGCGGGTGACGACGACGTTCTCGGCGGACGCGGAGGTGACGTCGCCGGTGCGCCGGTCGATGGACAGGTCGATGTCCGTGACCAGCCGCCCGAAGGAGCTCGCGCTGGTGACGAGCTTGCCGTCGATCTCGCAGTTGTACGCCTGGTGGGTGTGGCCGCTGACGACGACGTCGATGGCGTCGCTCATGCCCTCGGCGATGTCCACGATCGGCCCGGTCAGGCCGTGGCAGCCGTTGACGTCCCAGGCGTCCGGGCCGGTCTGCTGACCGCCCTGGTGCAGCAGGACCACGATGGACTCCACGCCCCGGGCCTGCAGCTCACCGGCGTAGCGGTTGGCGGTGGCGATCTCGTCGGCGAACCCGAGACCGGCGACGCCCTGCTGGCTGACGATGTCCCCGGTGCCTTCCAGGGTCATGCCGATGAAGCCGATCTCCACGCCCTGCACCTGGTGGATCGCGTACGGGGGCAGCAGCGGCTGCCCGGTGTCGGTGACGAAGGCGTTGGCGGAGAGGTACTGGAAGTCCGCACCGGCGTAGGGGGTGCCGTCGGCGCAGCCGTCGACGGGGTGGCAGCCGCCGTTCTGGATGCGCAGCAGTTCCTGGGCGCCCTCGTCGAACTCGTGGTTGCCGACGCTGGCGTAGTCCAGACCGGCCAGGCCGAGGGCCTCGATGCTCGGTTCGTCGTGGAAGGCCGCCGACAGCAGGGGGGAGGCGCCGATGAGGTCACCGGCGGCGACGGTGATGGTGTTCTGCTTCTTCTGCTGCGCGGCGAGGTCGCGCAGCTGGGTGGCCAGGTGCTCCACCCCGCCGGCGTCGACGGTGACCGCGGTGCCGTCGGCGTTCACACCGGTCTGGATGCGGCCGCTGGATCCGGTCGGGGTTTCGAGGTTGCCGTGGAAGTCGTTCAGCGCGAGCAGCTGCACCTGCACCGGCGGTGGCCCGGCGGGTCGTCCGCGGCCGGTGTCGGTGGTGGGGTGGGCGGCGGCGGTCAGCGCGCCGGCGGCCAGCGTCGCGACGCCGGCCAGGGCGAGGCGACGCAGGGGGGATTTCATCACGACGGCTCCTGGGGCAGGTGGGGACCGGTGGCGTCCCCCGGTGAGGACGCTGTGGAGGATCATGCCGCCCGCTGTCAGCCGCTCGCCGCCGGCAGGTGAACGCCCGGTGAGCGGGAGGTGACGCTTCCACTCCCCGTCCGTCAGGTGGTCGCGGCGACGGCTCCCTCCGCGGGGTGTTCCTCCGTGCTGCGGGAGTTCGTCAGGGAGGTGGCCCCCAGCCCGGCGACGACCCCCACGACGACGGCCAGCACGGTGAACGCGATGCGCTCGCCGTGGAAGAACGACTGGACGAGGTCGGAGCTCCACGTCCCCGCCGGCAGGGTGGCGGTGACGAGGGCGGCGATGAGGGTCCCGACGACCGCGGTCCCGACGCTGGTCCCCACCTCCTGCGCGGTGTCGTTGAGCGAGGCCGCCAGCGAGGTGCGGTTCTCCGGGGCGGCGCTCACGAGGGCGACGGCGCAGATCGTCATGACCGTCCGCAGGCCGACGGTCAGCACGACCAGGCAGACGGCGATCACGGGGTACCCGTGGTCCACGCCGACGGCGAGACCGGCCAGGGCGGCGGTCAGGAACCCGGCGCCGACGAGGCAGGCGGTGCGGTGACCGAGGCGGCGGGCGAGCGCCTCCGAGACCGGCGTCGCGGCGATCATCGTCAGGATCAGCGGCAGGTTCGCCAGCCCGGCGCGCACCGGGCTCCAGCCGTAGGCGAACTGGAAGTGCAGGATGAGGCTGAACATCACCGCGGCCATGGCGATGGAGGTGCCGACCTGCGCCACGGCGGCACCGCGGACGGTCCCGTCGCGGAACAGGGCGAGGTCCAGCATCGGCTGGGCGGCGGTCCGCTCACGGCGGACGAACCCGGCCAGCGCCAGCACCGCACCCAGGGCCGAGCCGATCGTGGCGAGCGAGGTCCAGCCGTGCTCGACGCCGCTGGTCAGGGCGTAGCAGGCGAACCCGATCGTGGCGGTGGACAGGGCCGCTCCGGGCAGGTCCAGGGCGTCGCCGGTGAGGTCGGCGCGGCGGTCGGCGGGGACGCCGAGGCGCACGCCGATCACGGCGACCAGGGCGATGGGGGCGTTGACGAGGAGCAGCCACTCCCAGCCGACGTGGGCCAGGGCGGTGCCGCCCAGCAACGGGCCGAGGACGAAACCGCTCATGCCCACGACGATCATCACCGTCATGGCGCGCATGCGCAGCGCCTCGTCCTCGAAGAGGCGGAACACCAGGGAGTTCGTGATCGGCGCCATGGCCGCGGCGGCGACGCCGAGGGCGGCGCGCAGGGCGATGAGCTCACCGGGGGTCGTCACGACCGCGGCGAACAGGCTCATCGCGCCGAAGACGGTCAGCCCGAGGATCAGGACGCGCCGCCGGCCGAACCGGTCCGCGGCCGAGCCGGCGGTCAGGAGCAGCCCGCCGAAGGTGAGGGAGTAGGCGCCGGTGACCCACTGCAGCGCGGTGGTTCCGCTGCCGAGGTCCCGGCCGATGGTCGGCAGCGCGATGGTCAGCAGCGTGTTGTCGACCATCTCGACGAAGAAGGCCAGGCACAGCGCGAGCAGCGGGATCCACGCCGCGCGCAGCGACGGGTAGGCCCTGGGCGTCGGCGCAGGCGTCGGGGTGGTCTCCGGGGTGGTCTCCGGGGTGGTCTCCGGGGTGGGGTGCACGGCGTCTCTCCTCTCGGGGGTGGCCGTTCGGTATCGAACGACGTTCGGTAATATAGAACGACGTTCGGTCGGTTGTCGAGGGTGTGGTGGGATGGGTGCATGGCGGATGCGCGGACCACCCCCCGAGGCCGACCCGGGGAGGGGCGCCGCACCGGCGGCGCCCGTGCGGCCCGTGGAACCCGTCAGCGCGCCTCGCACTCCCTGGAGGCCGTCGTCGGCGAGGCCGTCGCGCTGCTCGACGAGGCGGGGGAGTCGGCGCTGACCTTCCGCGCGCTGGCGGCCCGCCTCGGCGGCGGGGTCGGCAGCATCTACTGGTACGTCTCGAGCAAGGACGAGCTCCTGGACCTCGCCGGCGACCACGTCATCGCCTCCGTGCTGGCGGCCACCGAGGGCCGCACCGGGGCCGAGGACCCCCTCGACGACGTGCGGGCCACCGCCGTCGCCTTCTTCGACGCCGTCGTCGTCCGTCCCTGGCTGGGGGCGCGCTTCCTCGGCAACACCGAGCAGCAGCCCAACGGGATGCGCCTGTACGAGCGCCTCGGCCAGCAGGTCATGCGCCTGGGGATGCCGCCCCGGCAGAGCTTCGAGGCCGTCTCGGCGGTCCTGGGCTTCGTCGTGGGGACCGCCGCGGACCTCGGCCGGCAGTCGACCGCGCACGGCCTCGACCGCGACGGCGACCTCGCGCGGCACGTCGAGCAGTGGCGGTCCCTGGACGAACGGGAGTTCCCCTTCGTCCACTTCGTCCTCGGGGAGTTCGCGACCCACGACGACGGGGAGCAGTTCCGCGCCGGCCTGGACCTCCTGCTGGCCGGGCTGCGGTTGCAGGCCCGCGGCTGAGCGGTCTCAGCCGGGGGTTCCCGCGAGGTCGACCTCGTCGCTCGTCACGGCCTCCGCGACCCGCCCCGGGGCGCGCTGGAAGCTCCAGCACAGGTTCGTGTGCGCGACGACCTGCTCCGGCGGCGGGGCGCCCCACGCCGACAGGTCCTCGGTCGTGTGCGCGTCGGTCACGAGCGTGACGTCGTAACCGCGCGTGAAGCCGCCGTGCAGGGTCGAGCGGATGCAGGCGTCGGTCTGCGCGCCCGCGACGACGAGCCGGCCCACGCCGCGCGCGGCGAGCACGTCCTCGAGGTCGGTGTCCTCGAAGGAGTCGCCGTACGTCTTGTGCACCACCGGTTCGCCCTCGGCCGCGACGAGCTCGGGCACGTACCGCCACGCATCGCTGCCCCGCGGCAGCTCCTCGCTGGAGTGCTGCACCCACACGACCGGGACGCCGGCCGCGCGGGCCCGCTCCACCAGCCCGGCGACGGTCGTGACCACGCGGTCGGCCTCGACGCTGGCGGCCATGACGCCGCGCTGCACGTCGATCACCAGCAGGGCCGAGCCGGGGCGGTCGGTGAGGGTGGTCATGCGGCAGACCCTAGGGGCCGGCTCCGACGCGGGGGAGGTGTGCAAGGTTTCGCCGCGTGGGGCGTCCAAGGGGTGTGAGAACAGCAGGAGCGGCCGTGCCACCGGTCGCCGAGACGGCGGACGACGCGTACCGCGCGCTGTTCGTCCGCCACTTCCGCCCGACGGTCCGCCTCGCGCAGCTCCTCGGCGCCGACGACGCCGAGGACGTGGCGCAGGAGGCGTTCGTGCGCCTGCACCAGCACGGGAACCGCCTGCGTGACCCCGCCGCGACGCTCGCCCACGTGCGCCGGACGACGGTGAACCTCGTGAACTCCCGGCTGCGCCACCTGCGCGTCGTCCGTCGTACGCCCGGCGACGTGCCACGGACCGAGGCGTCGGCCGAGGACGCGGTCGTGGCCGCGGCCCGCGTCGACGAGCTGCTGGTCGCGGTCCGACGCCTCCCGGCCCGCCAGCGGGAGGCCCTCGTCCTGCGCTACTGGCTCGACCTGCCCGTCGCCGAGGTGGCCGACGCCCTCGACGTCCCCGTCGGCACCGCCGCGTCGGCCATCTCCCGGGCCCAGCGGGCCCTCGCCGCCGTCCTCGAGGAGCGCTCGTGAACCCCGCCGACCTGCAGCGACGTCTCGACTCCGCCGCCCTCGCCCCGGAGGAGGCGACGAACGCCGACTGGGCGCGCAACGTCGCCCTCGTGCGCAGCCGAACCCGGCAGCGCCGAGTGCGCGGTGTCGTCGTCGCCGCACTCGCCGCTGCGGCGGCTGTCGTCGTCGCGGTGACCTGGCAGCCCGCTGGGCCGGTCGTCCGGGTCGAGCCGGCGGCGCCCGACCCGACCGCGCCTCGCCTCGTGGCACCCGGGACGCTCTCGTCCGTGGCCCAGACCTGCGCCCGTACGGTCGGGGAGGACGACGACGTCACTCCCGTGTTCGGCGGGCGGACCGATGCCGTGGAGGCGGTCCTCTACCGCTTGCAGGACGGCCGGCTTCACTTCTGCTCGCGGCTGGGGGGAGCTCTCGTGGACGGTCCCGTCGCTCCGAACGGGACGGCCGCCGGTCCCGTGCGGAACTCCGCGATGGGGGGGACCACGGTCACGGAGGCAGGCGACACGATGGTCTCCGCCTTCGGGTTCCTCCCGCCCACCGCGACCCGGGTCGTCGTGAGCGCCCCGGGCCGGTCCGCCGTCGCACTGACGTCCGGCGGCTACTGGTGGACCACGTTGCTCGTGGGACGCGACCAGTTCGCCGACGTCACCTGGACGGCGACCGACGCCTCCGGCTCCGTGGTCGCCGAGGGCGGCCTGTCCTGAGGGCAGGATGACCCGGTGACCCACCGCGCCTCCCGCGCCGTCCACGCCGTGCTGGGGCTGGTCGTCCTCGCCGCCTTCTGCGCCCAGGTCGTCCTGCTCCTGGGCGGGGGTGCCGACGCGAACTCCGGGCAGGCCGAGCCGGTGCCCGTCGTGGCCCGGTTCGTCCGCTTCCTCAGCTACTTCACCTCCCAGAGCAACCTCCTCGTCCTGCTCGCGGCGGTCTCGCTGGTCCTGGACCCGGCCCGTGACGGACGCCTGTGGCGGGTGGTCCGCCTCGACGCCCTGCTGGGCATCACGGTGACGGGGCTGGTCTTCGGGGCCGTCCTGGCCCCCTACGTCCACCCGACGGGCCTGGCGTGGTGGGTCAACGCCGGGTTCCACTACGTCTCACCCGTCCTGGCCGTCCTGAGCTGGGTGCTGTTCGGGCCGCGGCCGCGCATCGACGGCCGGACGTTCGCGTGGGCGTTCGCCTGGCCCGTCGGCTGGACGGTCATCACGCTCGTCCGCGGGTCCGTGACCGGCTGGTACCCCTACCCCTTCCTGGACGCCGGGGCTCTCGGGTACGGCACCGCGCTGCGCAACGTCGGGTTCGTCGTCCTGCTGTCGGTGGCGCTGCTGAGCCTGTTCCGGGTGCTGGACCACCGCCTGCGCCCGCGCCCGGGGGCCGTGGCGCCGCGTTCCTGAGCACCGCGGGAGGGGCCCCGCGCACCGGTTCCCGTCCCGTCCGGGCCAGGCCCTTGACCGCTCCGAAGTCCCCGGCCTACTGTGCAGCAAACTGATATACCAGTTCCGAACGCAGACGTGGAGGTTGGCGTGACTCTGGAGCTCGATCAGACCTCGGCCCCGACCGGTGACCCGGTCCTGTCCGGTCGCCTCGCCGACGTCGACCCCGACGTCGCGGCGGCCATCGCCGCGGAGCTGCACCGGCAGCAGTCGACCCTGGAGATGATCGCCAGCGAGAACTTCGCTCCGCTGGCCGTCATGGAGGCCCAGGGCTCGGTCCTGACGAACAAGTACGCCGAGGGCTACCCCGGACGCCGCTACTACGGCGGCTGCGAGAACGTCGACGTCATCGAGCAGCTCGCGATCGACCGCCTCAAGGCGCTGTTCGGCGCCGAGTACGCCAACGTCCAGCCGCACTCCGGCGCCCAGGCCAACGCCGCCGTCATGGCCGCGCTGCTGACCCCGGGCGACCGGATCCTCGGGCTCGACCTCGCCCACGGCGGGCACCTGTCGCACGGCATGAAGCTGAACTTCTCCGGCAAGCTCTACGACGTCGCCGCCTACCACGTCCGCGAGGACGACCACCGCGTCGACATGGACGAGGTCGAGCGCCTGGCCCGCGAGCACCGCCCGAAGCTGATCATCGCCGGCTGGTCGGCCTACCCGCGCCACCTCGACTTCGCCCGGTTCCGCGAGATCGCCGACGAGGTCGGCGCCTACCTCATGGTCGACATGGCCCACTTCGCCGGCCTCGTGGCGGCCGGGCTGCACCCCTCGCCGGTGCCGCACGCCCACGTCGTGACCTCCACGACGCACAAGACCCTCGGCGGTCCCCGCGGCGGTGTCATCCTCGCCACCGCCGAACTGGCCAGGAAGTTCAACTCCTCGGTCTTCCCCGGCCAGCAGGGCGGGCCCCTGGAGCACGTCATCGCCGGCAAGGCGGTCGCCTTCAAGCTCGCCGCCGAACCCGCCTTCGCCGACCGCCAGCGCCGCACGCTGGCCGGGGCGGCGGCCATCGCCGACCGCCTCACCGCCCCGGACTCGCGCGAGGCCGGCGTCGCCGTCGTCAGCGGCGGGACCGACGTCCACCTCGTCCTGGTCGACCTGCGCGCCTCCACCCTCGACGGCCAGCAGGCCGAGGACCGGCTGCACGAGATCGGGATCACCGTCAACCGCAACGCCGTCCCGTTCGACCCGCGCCCGCCGATGGTCAGCTCCGGGGTCCGCATCGGCACCTCCGCCCTGGCCGCCCGCGGTTTCGGCGACGAGGACTTCGCCGAGGTGGCCGAGATCATCGCCACCGCCCTGCGACCGGAGACCGACACCCTCGGCCTCATCGGGCTGCGCCAGCGCGTCACGGCGCCCGCCGCCCGCCACCCGCTCTACCCGACCCTGTCCGGCCCCCTTCCCACCCCCGCACAGGAGGCGAACCGGTGACCACCGTCGACGCGTTCTCGACCGACCCCGACGACGCAGTCCCCCACACCCCGGCCCCGGAGACGGCCTCGCCCCGCACCCCGGGCGCGGACCTGCCCGAGCACCCGGACTTCCTCTGGCGCACGCCGGAACCGAAGAAGTCCTACGACGTCGTCATCGTCGGCGGCGGTGGGCACGGTCTGGCCACGGCGCACTACCTGGCGCAGAACCACGGCATCACGAACGTCGCGGTGCTGGAGAAGGGCTGGCTCGCCGGCGGGAACATGGCCCGCAACACCACCCTCATCCGCTCGAACTACCTGTGGGACGAGTCGGCGGGGATCTACGAGCACTCCCTGAAGCTGTGGGAGGGGCTGGAGGAGGACCTCGGGTACCCGATCCTGTTCAGCCAGCGCGGGGTCCTGAACCTGGCGCACACCCTGCAGGACGTGCGCGACTCGGTCCGGCGCGTGGAGGCCAACCGGCTCAACGGGATCGACGCCGAGTGGGTCGAACCGGACGAGGTCCGCAAGATCTGCCCGATCGTCAACACCTCCACCGACATCCGCTACCCCGTGCTGGGCGCGACGTACCAGCCGCGGGCCGGGATCGCCAAGCACGACTACGTGGCGTGGGGTTTCGCCCGCCGCGCGTCCGAGGCCGGGGTCGACCTCATCCAGGACTGCGAGGTCACCGACTTCATCCGCGAGGGCAACCGCGTCGTCGGCGTCCGCACCACGAAGGGCGACATCGCCTGCGGCCAGGTCGCCCTGGCCTCGGCCGGTTCCACGTCGGTGCTGACCGACAAGCTCGGGCTGCGCGTGCCCATCCAGTCCCACCCGCTGCAGGCCCTGGTCTCCGAGCTGCTCGAACCGGTGCACCCGACGATCGTCATGTCGAACGCCGTGCACGTGTACGTCTCGCAGGCGCACAAGGGCGAACTCGTCATGGGCGCCGGCGTCGACTCCTACAACGGGTACGGCCAGCGCGGGGCGTTCCACATCATCGAGCGCCAGATGGCCGCCGCCGTGGAGCTGTTCCCCGTCTTCGCCCGCGCCCACCTGCTGCGCACCTGGGGCGGGATCGTGGACGTCACCCCGGACGCCTCGCCCATCGTCTCCAAGACGCCGTACGACAACGTCTACCTGAACTGCGGGTGGGGCACCGGCGGGTTCAAGGCGACCCCCGGTGTCGGGTGGACGTTCGCCCACACCATCGCCCACGACGAACCGCACCAGTACAACGCCCCGTTCACCCTGGACAGGTTCGTGACGGGCCGGCTGGTCGACGAGCACGGCGCCGCCGCCGTGGCGCACTGAGAGGGGTTGACGAGGTGCAGTTGATCGAGTGCCCGTGGTGCGGGCCGCGCGAGGAGATCGAGTTCCACTACGGCGGGCAGGCGCACGTCGCCTACCCGCAGGACCCGTCCTCGCTGGACGACCGCGAGTGGGCCGAGTACCTGTTCTTCCGGGACAACCCCAAGGGCCTGTTCAAGGAGCGCTGGTCGCACGCGGCGGGGTGCCGGCGGTGGTTCAACGCCGAGCGCGACACCGTCACCTACCAGTTCACGAAGGTCTACACCGAGCAGGAGAAGGGACCGGTGGCCCGGTGAGCACCGACACCTCGTCCACGGGGCACGCGCCCTTCCGCACCGCCGAGGGCGGCCGCATCGACCGCAGCCGGGTGCTGGAGTTCCGCGTCGGCGGCCAGACGCTGCCGGCGCACCCCGGCGACACCGTCGCCTCGGCGCTGCTGGCCAACGGCCGCCACCAGGTCGGCACCAGCATCAAGCTCGGCCGGCCCCGCGGCATCGGCGCCGCCTGGGCCGAGGACCCGGGCGGGCTGCTGCAGGTGGAGGAACCCTTCCCCGAGCCGATGCTGCTCGCCACCACCGTCGAGGTGTTCGACGGCCTGGCCGTGGAGGGCATCCCCGGGCAGGGCCGGCTGGCCGAGGTCGCCGACACCGCCCGCTACGACACCCGGCACCTGCACGTCGACGTCCTGGTCATCGGCGCCGGCCCCGCCGGGCTGCAGGCCGCGCTCACCGCGGCCCGCTCCGGTGCCCGCGTCGCCCTCGTCGACGAGCAGTCCGAGGCCGGTGGGTCCCTGCTGGGCACCACCGACCGCCTGGACGGGGCCCCGGCCACCGAGTGGGTCGCCCGCGCCACCGCCGAGCTCGCCGGTTACGCCGACGTCACGCACCTGCAGCGCACCACCGCCTTCGGCGTCTACGACGACGGGTTCGTCCTGGCCGTGGAGCGGCGCACCGACCACCTCGGCGCGCAGGCGCCCCAGCACCTGTCCCGCCAGCGCGTCCACCGCATCCGTGCCGAGCACGTCGTCGTCGCCACCGGCTCCCACGAACGCCCCGTCGTCTTCACCGACAACGACCGGCCCGGGACGATGCTCGCCGGCGCGGCCCGCACGTTCCTGCACCGCTACGGGGTCCTGCCGGGCACGCGCGCCGTCGTGTTCACGACCAACGACTCCGCCTACGCCGCCGCCGTCGACCTCGCCGACGCCGGGGTCGAGGTCGCCGCCGTCGTCGACGTCCGCCAGGAGGCCCCGGCGCAGTGGGCCGCCGAGCTGTCCGCGCGCTCCATCCCGCTGCGCACCGGCCAGGTGGTCACCGGGACCCGCGGCACCGACCGCGTCAGCGCGGCCGTCGTCGCCCGCCGCGACGGGTCGCAGGCCGCCGAGGTCGACTGCGACCTGCTGCTGGTCAGCGGCGGCTGGAACCCCGCCGTGCACCTGTTCAGCCAGGCCCGCGGCCGCCTGCGCTTCGACGCCGGCCTCGGCGCGTTCCTGCCGGCCGAGGACCTCTCGGGTCTGACGGTGGTGGGGGCCGCCGCCGGGGAGTTCACCCTCGCCGGGGCCCTGGAGCAGGGCCGCCGGGAGACGCGCGCCGTGCTCGGCGAGCTGAACCTGGAGGTGGCCGCCGAGGACGACCTCCCGGTCGCGGCCGAGGCGTTCGCGGTCCAGCCGCCGGCGCTGCTGTGGTTCGTCCCCGACCCCGACGGCGACTCCTCCCGCCAGTTCGTCGACGTCCAGCGCGACGCCACCGTCGCCGACATCGAGCGGGCCGTCGGCGCGGGCCTGCGCTCGCCCGAGCACGTCAAGCGGTACACGACCATCGGCACCGCGCACGACCAGGGCAAGACCTCCGGGATCGTCGCCACCGGCATCCTGGGGCAGCTGCTGGGCCGTGGCCCCGAGGCCGTGGGCACCACGACGTTCCGCCCGCCGTACACCCCGGTGTCCTTCGCCACGCTGGCCGGCCGCGACCGCGGTCAGTTGTTCGACCCCGTCCGCACCACCGTCCTGCACGACTGGCACGTCCTGCACGGCGCGGTGTTCGAGGACGTCGGGCAGTGGAAGCGCCCGCGGTACTACCCGCTGGCGGGGGAGGACATGGAGACCGCCGTCCTGCGCGAGTGCGCCGCCGCCCGCACCGGCGTCGGCATCCTCGACGGCTCGACGCTGGGCAAGATCGACGTGCAGGGCCCGGACGCCGGGGAGTTCCTCGACCGGCTCTACACCAACCTCATGAGCTCGCTGAAGGTCGGCAAGGTCCGCTACGGCGTGATGTGCAGCGCCGACGGCATGGTCCTGGACGACGGGACCGTCCTGCGGGTCGCCGACGACCGGTTCCTCGTCATGACCACCACCGGCGGGGCCGCGAAGGTCCTGGACTGGATGGAGGAGTGGCTGCAGACGGAGTGGCCCGAGCTGCGCGTGCACCTGGCCTCGGTCACCGAGCAGTGGGCGGCGTTCCCCGTCGTGGGGCCGCGCTCGCGCGACGTCGTCGCCGAGGTGTTCGGGATCGACACCTCCGCCGAGGTGTTCGAGTTCATGACGTGGCGCGACGTCGAGCTCGACGGCGTGCCGGTGCGGCTGGCCCGCATCAGCTTCTCCGGTGAACTGGCCTGGGAGGTCCACGTCAGCGGCTGGTACGCCCCGGCCGTCTGGGAGCGCCTGGTCGCCGCCGGCGAACGGTTCGCCATCACGCCCTACGGCACCGAGACGATGCACGTCCTGCGCGCCGAGAAGGGCTACCCGATCATCGGGCAGGACACCGACGGCACCGTCACCCCGCAGGACCTCGGGATGTCCTGGGTGGTCTCGAAGAAGAAGCCCGACTTCGTCGGCAAGCGGTCCTTCGCCCGCCCCGAGAACCAGCGGGCCGACCGCAAGCAGCTCGTCGGCCTGCTGCCGGTGGACCGCGAGACCGTCCTGCCGGAGGGGTCGCAGATCATCGACTTCCGCGAGGACGGGGAACTGCCCCCGCCGCCGGTGGCGATGCTCGGGCACGTCACGTCCAGCTACCGCAGCTCGTTCCTCGAACGGCCCTTCGCCCTGGCCCTGCTCAAGGGCGGTGCGTCCCGGCACGGGGAGACGGTCCACGTCCCCGTGGGGGACGACCTGGTGGCCGTCGAGATCACCGGTCCCGTCCTCGTCGACCCCGAAGGAGCGCGCCGCGATGGCTGAGCTGACCCGCACCCACCCCCTCGCCGACCCGCAGCAGCTGACCGACCTCACGGCCGGTCACGTCGAGGCCCGCCCGTTCGTGGCGATGGTCGTCGTGCGGGCCGCGGCCGGCGGCGAGGCGGCCGCGGCCGCCGCCGACGTGCTGGGGACGGACCTGCCCACCCGCCCGAACACCTGGGCCGCCACGGCCACGGGCAAGGTCGTCTGGCTCGGCCCGGACGAGTGGCTCGTCCTGGACGAGACCGCGGCGCCGTGGGACCTGGAGGACACCCTGCGCACCCGGCTGGCCCCGGTGGGGGGTGCGGCCACCGACGTGTCCGCCCAGCGGCTCGTGCTGCGCCTGCACGGCCCGCACGCCCAGGAGGTGCTGCGCTCGGGCACCTCGGTCGACGTCGACCCGCGGGTGTTCCCGGCCGGGTCCAGCGCCCAGACGAACCTGGCCCAGGCCGGTGTCGTCCTGCTGGCCCTGGGCGGCGGGGACGACTTCGAACTCCTCGTGCGCACGTCCTTCGCCGGGTACCTCGCGGCCTGGCTGGCCGACGCGGCCCTGGAGTTCCGGCCCCCCGCCTGACCCGGCCCACCACCACCGCCCGCACGACCCCGACCGACCAGCCGGAACCGCCCGGCGGAGGGAGAGACCCCCATGAGCACGACCCCTCGCGTGGTGATCATCGGCGCCGGCATCGTCGGTGCGAACCTCGCCGACGAGCTGACCGAACGCGGCTGGACCCGGGTGACCGTCCTGGACCAGGGCCCGCTGCCGCTGGCGGGTGGTTCCACCTCCCACGCGCCCGGCCTGGTGTTCCAGACGAACTCCTCCCGGGCCATGACCCACCTGGCCCAGTACACGGTCGACAAGCTCAAGAGCATCGACCTCGACGGGCAGTGGTGCTTCAACCAGGTGGGCGGCCTGGAGGTCGCCACGACGCCCGAACGCCTCACCGACCTGCAGCGCAAGCTCGGCTGGACGAAGGCGTGGGGCGTCCAGGGCGCCGAGCTGCTGGACCCGCAGGAGTGCCTGGCCCTGTACCCGCTGCTGGACCCCGAGCGGGTCCTGGGCGGTCTGCACGTGCGCAGCGACGGGCTGGCCAAGGCCCACCGCGCCGTCACCGCCCTCATCCGCCGGGCCACCGGCCGGGGCGCGGAGTTCCGCGGGCTGCAGCGCGTCGTGGCCGTCGAGCACGCCCACGGCAAGGTGACCGGGGTGCGCACCGCCGAGGGCACCGTCCCGGCCGACGTCGTCGTGAGCTGCGCCGGGTTCTGGGGGCCGGAGGTCGGTGAGCTCGTGGGGATGAAGGTCCCGCTGCTCCCGCTGGCCCACCAGTACGTCAAGACCGGTCAGGTCGCCGACCTCGTCGGCCGCAACTCCGAACTGGCCGAGGCCTCGCTGCCGATCCTGCGCCACCAGGACAAGGACCTGTACTACCGCGAGCACGTCGACCGCATCGGCATCGGGTCCTACGCCCACCGCCCCATGCCCGTGCGCCTGGACGAGCTGCCCGAGGGCGAGATCACCACGTCGGCGATGCCGTCGATGCTGCCCTTCACCGAGGAGGACTTCGCCCCGAGCTGGGAGGACAGCCAGGACCTGCTCCCGGCGCTGCGCGGCACCAAGGTCGAGGAGGGGTTCAACGGGATCTTCTCCTTCACCCCCGACGGCGGGTCCCTGGTCGGGGAGTCGCGCGACGTGGCCGGGTTCCACATCGCCGAGGCCGTGTGGGTCACCCACTCCGCCGGTGTCGCCAAGGCGCTCGCCCAGACCCTCGTCGACGGTTTCTCCGAGTACGACCTGCACTCCCTCGACGTGCACCGCTTCGAGGAGGTCCAGCTCACCGAGAGCTACGTCAGCGAGACCTCCCAGCAGAACTTCGTGGAGATCTACGACGTCCTGCACCCGCTGCAGCCGCGCACCTCCCCCCGCGACGTGCGGGTCAGCCCCTTCCACTCCCGCCAGCGCGACCTCGGCGCGGTGTTCCTGGAGTCCGGCGGCTGGGAGCGCCCGCACTGGTACGAGGCGAACGCCGCGCTGCTGGAGGAGCTGCCCGCCGAGTGGCAGCCGCCGGCCCGCGAGGAGTGGGCCGCGATGTTCCACTCCCCGGTCGCGGCCGTCGAGGCGTGGAAGACCCGCACCGCGGTGGCGATGTACGACATGACCCCGCTGAAGCGGCTGGAGGTCTCCGGGCCCGGTGCGGTCGCGCTGCTGGAACGGCTCACCACCGCCAAGATGGACAAGTCCGTCGGGTCGGTCACCTACACCCTGTTCCTGGACGAGAACGGCGGTGTCCGCAGCGACGTGACCGTCGCCCGGCTGGCCGCCGACGTGTTCCAGGTCGGCGCCAACGGCCACCAGGACGACGTGTTCCTGGAGCAGCAGGCCGCCCGGTACGCCGAGGAGTTCGGCGCCGTCCACGTCCGCGACACCACCGGCGGCACCGCCTGCATCGGCCTGTGGGGCCCGGACGCGCGCCGGGTCGTGGAGAAGGTCTCCGACGACGACTTCAGCAACGAGGGCCTGAAGTACTTCCGCGGCAAGCAGGCCACGATCGGCGGCATCCCCGTCACCGCGCTGCGCCTGTCCTACGTCGGGGAGCTCGGCTGGGAGATCTACGTCAGCGCCGAGGTCGCGGCCCGGCTGTGGGACGTCCTGTTCGAGGCCGGCCGGGAGTTCGGCGTCGTGCCGGCCGGGCGGGCCGCGTTCAACAGCCTGCGGCTGGAGAAGGGCTACCGCTCCTGGGGCACGGACATGACCACGCAGCACAACCCCTACGAGGCCGGCCTCGGGTTCGCCGTCCGCTCCCCGCTGGACTCCTTCACCGGCGGGTCCGCCCTGGAGGGCCTCAGCGAGGACACCGTGCAGCGCAAGCTGACCTGCCTCACCGTCGACGACGGCCGCAGCGTCGTGCTGGGGTCGGAGCCGGTGTCCGTGGGCGGGGAGGTCCAGGGCTACGTGACGAGCGCCGCCTTCGGTCACACGATCGGCAAGCCCATCGCCTACGCCTGGCTGCCCGCCGCGTCCACGGCCGTCGGGACGGCCGTGGAGATCGAGTACTTCGGGACGAAGGTCGCGGCGACGGTGACGGCCGAACCGCTCGTCGACCCCGAGATGCACCGCATCCGCGGCTGACGCCGGTGAGCATCAGCGTCTTCGACCTGTTCAAGGTCGGCATCGGGCCGTCGAGCTCGCACACCGTGGGACCCATGAAGGCGGCGTACCTGTTCGTCGAGCGGATGCGGTCCGAGGGCACCCTCGGCCGCGTCGCCGGCGTGCGGTGCGAGTTGTTCGGGTCCCTCGGGGCGACCGGCCACGGCCACGGCAGCGTCAAGGCCGTCGTGCTCGGTCTGGCCGGGGAGCAACCCCACCTCGTCGACCCGGTCGGGGCGGACCCGCTGGTGCAGGCGGCCCGCGCGTCGGGCCGCCTGCGGCTCGGGGGGCAGCACGAGATCGCGTTCGCGGTCGACGACGACGTCGTCCTGCACCGCCGCAAGCGGTTGGAGTTCCACACCAACGGGATGCTCTTCGTGGCCCGCGACGCCGGGGGCGCGGAGGTCGAGCGTCGGGAGTACTACTCGGTGGGCGGGGGGTTCGTCCTCGACGAGGACGAGGCCGGGCGCCCCGTCCTCGTGCCGGACGCGACCCCGGTGCCCTACCCGTTCACCACCGGGGACGGGTTGCTGGAGATCACCGAGCGCACCGGTCTGCGGATCAGCGACGTCATGCTCGCCAACGAGCTGTCGTGGCGGACCGAGGAGGAGGTGCGCTCCGGGCTCCTGCACATCTGGTCGGTCATGCAGGAGTGCGTCGCCCACGGCAGCAAGACGACGGGCACGCTGCCCGGGGGGTTGAAGGTGCGGCGCCGTGCGGCCGCCCTGAAGGAACGCCTGGAGACCGAGGCCGACGACCGGGACCCGCTGCGCGCGATGGAGTGGGTCACGCTGTTCGCCCTGGCGGTCAACGAGGAGAACGCCGCCGGGGGCCGGGTCGTCACCGCCCCGACGAACGGGGCCGCCGGCATCGTCCCGGCCGTCCTGCACTACGGGGCGATGTTCCTCGACGGGTTCGACGACGACGCCGTCGTGCGCTTCCTGCTGACGGCCGCCGCCATCGGCATCCTGTTCAAGGAGAACGCCTCCATCTCCGGCGCCGAGGTGGGGTGCCAGGGCGAGGTCGGGTCGGCCTGCTCCATGGCGGCGGCCGGTCTGGCCGAGATCATCGGCGGCACGCCGCAGCAGGTGGAGAACGCCGCCGAGATCGGGATCGAGCACAACCTCGGCCTGACCTGCGACCCCGTCGGGGGGCTCGTGCAGATCCCCTGCATCGAGCGCAACGCCGTCGGGTCGGTCAAGGCCATCACCGCCGCCCGGATGGCCGTCCGCGGCGACGGCCGGCACCACGTCACCCTCGACAAGGCCATCAAGACCATGCGGGAGACGGGCGCGGACATGAAGGACAAGTACAAGGAGACCGCCCGCGGCGGTCTCGCCCTGAACATCGTCGAGTGCTGAGGAGCAGCCATGACCAGCAACGCCGTCCTGACCCTCAGCTGCCCGCAGCGGCCGGGCATCGTCAACGCCGTGACGTCCTTCGTCTACCAGCACGGGTGCGACATCACCGAGCACCAGCAGTTCGACGACGCCCACTCGGGCCGGTTCTTCTCGCGCACCGCGTTCAGCAGCGTCACCGGTGACCTGGACGCCGAGCGCCTGACCCAGGAGTTCGCCGCGACGGCGTCCTCGTTCGACATGGAGTTCCAGTTCGGCGGGGACCGGCTGCCGCGCATCCTCGTCATGGTCTCCAAGATGGGGCACTGCCTGAACGACCTGCTGTTCCGGTGGCGCTCGGGCAGCCTCGGCGGCGACATCGTCGCCGTCGTCTCCAACCACGAGGACCTGCGCCCGATGGCCGAGGCGGCCGGGCTGCCATTCGTCCACGTCCCCGTGACGGCGGCGACCAAGCCCGAGGCGGAGGCCCGCCTGCTGGAACTGGTCGCCGAGCACGACGCCGACCTCGTCGTCCTGGCCCGCTACATGCAGGTCCTGTCCGACGACGCCTGCCGGGCGCTGAAGGCGCGCGCCATCAACATCCACCACTCGTTCCTGCCCGGGTTCAAGGGGGCCAAGCCCTACCACCAGGCGTTCGACCGCGGGGTCAAGCTGGTCGGGGCGACCGCCCACTACGTGACGCCGGACCTCGACGAGGGGCCGATCATCGAGCAGGAGGTCATCCGCATCGACCACACCCACGACCCCGCCGCCCTGGCGACGGTCGGCCGCGACGCCGAGGCGCTGGCCCTGTCCCGCGCGGTGAAGTGGCACTGCCAGCAGCGGGTGCTGCTCAACGGGCACAGCACCGTCGTGTTCCGCTGAGGTCCCTCACCCGGCGGCGGCCGCGAGCACCCCGTGCGGCCGCCGCTCGCCGTCCTGCCCGCGGGTGAGGCGTTCGACCTCGGTGAACCCGTGGACGGCCAGGCGCGCCGACAACTCGTCCACGGGCCAGCGGTGCGCCGTCGTGACCCGGTGGTCGAACTCCTCGCGCACCGGACCCTCGAAGAACCCGAGGACGAACGCGCCGCCGGGGGCGAGCACCCGTCGCACCTCCGCCAGCGACCCGTCCAGCTCCTGCGGGTCCTGGTGGATGAGGGAGTACCAGCACAGCACGCCGGCCACGGACCCCGCGGGCCGGTCCAGTCCCGTGAGGGACCCCTGCACGAACGGCACCTGCGGGTGGGTGCGGCGGGCGTGGGCGATGAACTCCGGGACGAGGTCGACGCCCGTCACCTCGCACCCCGCTGCGTGCAGGAACGCCGTGAGGTGGCCGGGCCCGCACCCGAGGTCCAGCACCGGTCCGTCCGAACCCGCCAGGTGCCGCAGGATCACCCGCCGGTCGTCGGGGTGGACGACGTCCATCGTCGCGAGCCGTTCGAGGTAGACGTCGGCCATCGTCGAGTAGGCCTGCTGCACGCGGTCGGAACTCACCCCGGCACGGTAGCGACGGCCCGCCGGGGGTCACCGCGCCCCGCGCGCCGGGTGGCCCACCCGATGAGGGGCGAGCCGACGAGCGTGGGGACGACCCACGCCAGGGGGCTGGACCAGTTCACGACGAGCGCCGCCGTGACGAAGGAGACGTACGAACCCGCCGTCAGGGAGATGTGGACCGGGAGCCAGCCCGGGCGTCGACGCCGGGCCACGACCCACCCCGCGAGCGCGGCCGTCTCGGTGGTGACGGCGATGACGAGCAGCCCCCACAGGACCCGGGGCGCGGTGAGGGCCAGGGCGACCGCGGAGGACCTCATGACCGCGACGATCCCCTGGTAGGCCAGGCCGCACCGGGTGTGCCAGCCCCGGCGCTTGCGGACCGCGAGGGTGAGCGCCCCCACGAGGAGACCGGTGCACCCGGCGGCGATGTGGGTGGCCAGGAGCACTGCGTACGCATCCATGTCGTACCTTCCCTTGTGGACGGTCCCATCAGCGTGGTCCGTCCACAGTGGACTGTCAAGGGGTGGGGATGGCCGGCGTCAACGCGACCGTGGGGTCGCTCCTGGGGTTCCTCCACGAGGGGCCGCAGTCGGGGTGGGACCTCATGGAGACCGCCCGGTCCCGCATCGACGGGTTCTGGTCCCTCACGCGCAGCCAGGTGTACCGGGAGCTCGCCGGCATGGCCGAGGCCGGTCTCATCGTCACCGACTCCACCGGCGCCCGGGACCGGCGCGTCTACCGGCTCACTGACGAGGGGCGGGCGGCGTTCCGCGCCTGGGTGGGGGAGACCCCCGGCGAGGAGAACATCCGGTACCCGCTGCTGCTGACGCTGGCCTTCGCCCGGCACCTGCCCCCCGACCGGCTCGCGGAGTTCCTCACCACCCACCGGGCGATCCACCAGGCCCGGTGGGAGACGTACCGGCTCCAGGACGAGCAGGCCCGCGCGGCGGGGGCGAGCCCGCTCGACCTGGTCACCCTCGACTTCGGGCTGCGGTACGAGCGGGCCGTGCTCGACTGGTTCGACGGGCTGGGGGACGTGACGGGAAACCCGTGACCGTCGGCTCGAACCCGCTCACCCGGCCGGGTCGAGCAGGAGGTCGACGAGGACCGCGTCCTCCTGTCCCGGGGTGACGTCGCCGACCTCGGCGTCCGGGTGGGGCGACGGGCGGCAGAACTCCCAGTCGGCGGTCGTGACCTCCCGGTACTGCAGGCTCCCTGCCACGGGGTACCACATGACCTGCGGTGTCCCGTTCGGTCACAGGTCGCCACGACTCTCGAGACGGCGGTCCAGCGCTCTGACCCGGGTCCGCAGCACCGTGCCCCGGACCGGCGGTGGTGGCGACTGCTCGGTGACGTGGAACTCCCCGAGCAGGAACCCGCGCACGACCCCGTGGAGCCCGTCGGGTCGCCGCACCTCGGGCGGCAGGCCGTCGAGGTCGAGGTCCTCGTGGAGGTCGTCCCAGCCGTCACCCGGCGAGGCGGGCACGACGAGTGGCCGGTAGCCCTCGAGACTCTGCCCCACCACGGGTTTCGGCGAGCAGCAGCCGATCTCCCAGGAGGACACGTGGAAGCGGATGGTGCGGTGGTCCGTCATCTCGAAAGCCCCGCGATCTCGGCGAACCGGGGCGCGAAGGCTCCGGGCGCGGGGTACCCGACGACCCCAGGGTAACCCCGTGGGGGTCCCGGCGCCACGGTTCCGGTGTCCCGTCGGGTGCCCGGGGGGTTCTCAGCCCCGGTAGGGCGACGGCCCGCCCGGCGCCCGGTCGCCGGGCACGCGCACCGTCACGCGGAACTCGTGGCTCGAGGTCGGCACGACCTCCCCCGTCCACGGGTCCTCGAGGTGCCCGTCGTCCTCGCCGAAACCGCACAGCGCCGACCCGTCCGGAACCCGCAGGATCGGCTGCGTCGTCCCGTCCTCGTGGACCACCTCGACGTCGACCACCCGACCGCGCACGCGCTCGACGGGCCAGGTGACGCCGATCTCGTGCCGCACCTCGTCCAGCGACGTGGTGGCGTCCGGCCGCGTCACGACCATGCAGGCGACGTCGACGACCTGGCCGCGCTCGTACGACGGACCGCAGCACTCGTGCTCCCAGCCGCCCACCCGCACGACGACGTCGACCACCCGCTACCCCTCCGGCCGGAACAGCGAGTGCGGCGACGTCCGCGGCGGCACCCGCAGGCTCCACGGCTCGTCGTCCTCGCCGGGAACGCCGTACCCCTGCTCCAGGAGGTCACCGAACTGCTGGAGGTAGGAGAGCAGGGACGGGGCGAGCACCTGGTGCTGCTCGTCGTCGCGGCCGAAGGTGATGACCTGCCCGACGGTCCCGCGCACGTCGGGGTCGAGGTCGACGCCGACGTGGTTCCCGCCGCCGTCGTGGGTCAGCGGGACCCAGCCGCGCAGCGCGTACCTCGGGTGGACGAAGCCCTCGGGGGTCGAGGACGCGAACTCGTCGAGACCGGTCTCGCCGTCGAAACCCGCCCACTGGTCCCAGTGCAGCAGCACCCCGGCCAGCGGCAGCAGCGGTTCACCGCCGACGAGGCCGGCGGCCCACCGCGGGTCGTCGTGCCGCCACTGGACCTGACCGTCGGCCAGCCGGTAGACCGTCCGCACGTCGGCCGGCAACGGCCGCCCGAGGTGCGCCTCCGCCGCACCGAGCTGAGCGTCAGTGGCCGGCGGGTTCAGCAACGGGTCCCCGGGCACGAGGCGTGCCACCCGCTCGAACGCCGTGCGCGTGCGCTCGGCCACGTCCCCCGTGCTCCGCTCGTCGGTCATGCATCGAACCTACCGAGACCGCCGAGTGCGCGGTTCTGCATGCACAACACCCTTGACGGACGCGCAGGCGAGGGTGATGGTGTCCGTGTGCATGCACAACGACGAGGTGGGGCGAGGGAGCGGGCGTACGCGCAGTTGCGTGCCGACGTCCTGGACGGTGAGCTGCCACCCGGTGCCGTGCTGGCCGAGCTGGAGCAGAGCGCGCGGCTCGGCGTCTCCCGCACCCCGGTCCGCGAGGCCTTCGCCCAGCTCGTCCACGACGGCCTCGCCCGGCCCGTCGGGGGCCGGGGCCTGGTCGTCGCCCCGCTCGACCCGGCCGACCTCGACCAGCTCTACGACGTCCGCGAGGCGCTGGAGGTCAAGGCGGCCCGGCTCGCCGCGCGGGCCCCGGGCCGGGCGGTGTTCGCGCGGTTCGCCGACCGCTTCGGTCACGCCGCCGCTCTCGTGGGGACCGGGGAGCTCGACCGCTACTACGCCCTCACCGCCGAGTTCGACGCCGCGGTCGACGAGGCCGTCGTCAACCCCTGGCTCGTGCGCGCGCTGAGCGACGTCCGCACCCACCTCGTCCGCATCCGGCGCCTGGCGCGGCACGACCCGGCCCGGCTGCTCGCCGCCGCGTCGGAGCACCAGCTCATCGCCGAAGCGCTCGCGGCGGGCGACGCCGACCTGGCCGCGCACGCCGTCCACGTCCACCTGCACCGCAGCCGCACCCACTTCAAGGCCCACCTGAACACCCCGTCCCACCACCAGCACCAGCACGACGAGGAGAGCGCGTGAAGCAGCACGAGGTCCGCGTCCACCGCAGCGACGAGGAGTTCCCCCGCGAAGCCGAACTCGCCTGGCAGCTCGCCCGGCTCGCCACCGACGAGGTCGCCGTCGGTGGACCCGTCGACGACGACGTCGCCGAGATGGTCGTCAACCGGGTCATCGACAACGCCGCCGTCAGCGCCGCGTCGCTGCTGCGCCCGCCGGTCGTCGCCGCCCGGTCCCAGGCGCTGGACCACCCACCCTCGCGCGGTGGTTCCGGTGCGCGGGTCGTCGGGACGACGGAGACGACGTCGCCGGAGTGGGCGGCGTGGGCGAACGGCGTCGCCGTGCGCGAACTCGACTTCCACGACACGTTCCTCGCCGCCGAGTACTCCCACCCCGGCGACAACATCCCGGCTCTGCTGGCGGTCGCGCAGCACGTCGGCTGCGACGGGGAGCAGCTGCTGCGCGGGATCGTCACCGCGTACGAGGTGCAGGTCGACCTCGTGCGCGCGATCTCCCTGCACCGGCACAAGATCGACCACGTCGCCCACCTCGGCCCGTCCGTGGCCGCCGGGCTCGGGACGATGCTGGGCCTGCGCACCGAGGTCGTCCACCAGGCGATCGGGCAGGCCCTGCACACGACGACCGCCACCCGGCAGTCCCGCAAGGGCGCCATCTCCACCTGGAAGGCGCACGCCCCGGCGTTCGCGGGGAAGGTCGCGGTCGAGGCCGTGGACCGGGCGGTGCGGGGGCAGACCAGCCCCGCACCGATCTACGAGGGCGAGGACGGCGTCATCGCGTGGCTGCTCGACGGCCCCGACGCGCGCTACGTCGTGGAACTCCCCGAACCGGGAGAACCCCGCCGCGCGATCCTCGACACGTACACGAAGGAGCACTCCGCGGAGTACCAGGCCCAGGCCGTCATCGACCTCGCCCGCCGCCTGCACCGCGAGCACCCGGAACTGCGCGACCCGCAGAACGTCGAGAGCATCGTCCTGCACACCTCCCACCACACCCACGTCGTCATCGGCTCCGGGGCGAACGACCCGCAGAAGTACGACCCGACGGCGAGCCGGGAGACCCTGGACCACTCGGTCCCGTACATCTTCACCGTCGCGCTGCAGGACGGCGGGTGGCACCACGTCGACTCCTACGTCTCCGCCCGCGCCGGCCGGCCGGACACCGTCGCGCTGTGGCGCACGGTGTCCACCGTCGAGGACCCGGAGTGGACCGAGCGGTACCACGCGACCGACCCGGCCCGGAAGGCGTTCGGCGCCCGCGTCGAGGCCCGCCTGGTCGACGGTCGCACGGTCGTCGACGAGATCGCCGTCGCCGACGCCCACCCCCTCGGCGCCCACCCGTTCACGCGGTCGCAGTACGAGGCCAAGCTCGCCACGCTCGCGGCGGGGGTCCTACCCGACGAGGAGGTCGCCCGGTTCACCGCCCTCGCGCGACGGTTGCCGGAGCTGTCCGCCGAGGAGGTCCGCGACCTGCAGGTGGTCGCCCCACCCGAACTGCTCGAGACCGTCCCGCTGCCCGCCGGCCTGTTCTGAGGAGAACCCCGTGCTGCATTCGTCGACGACGCCGAGCGCCAAGCGCGCCGCGTTCCGCCAGGCCCTCGCCGGGACCGACCTCCTGCGGTTCCCCGGCGCCTTCAACCCGCTGTCCGGCCGGCTCGTGCAGCGGCACGGGTTCGAGGGCGTCTACGTCTCCGGGGCCGTCCTGTCCGCCGACCTCGGGTTGCCCGACGTCGGGTTGACGACCCTGACCGAGGTCGCGGGCCGGTCCGCGCAGATCGCGCGGGTCACCGACCTGCCCGTCCTCGTGGACGCCGACACGGGGTTCGGGGAACCCCTCAACGTCGCCCGCACGGTGCAGGTGATGGAGGACGCCGGGGTCGCTGGTCTGCACGTCGAGGACCAGGTGAACCCCAAGCGGTGCGGGCACCTGGAGGGCAAGCAGGTCGTCGACGAGACGACCGCCGTGCGCCGGGTGCGGGCCGCCGTCGACGCCCGGCGCGACCCCGACTTCCTCGTCGTCGCCCGCACCGACGTGCGCGGGGTGGAGGGTTTCGAGGCGACCGTGCGCCGGGCGAAGGCCGTGGCCGACGCGGGCGCGGACGTCGTGTTCGCCGAGGCGATGGCCGACCTGGGGGAGTTCGAGGCGATCTGCTCCGCCCTTGACGTCCCCGTCCTGGCGAACATGACGGAGTTCGGGCGGTCCGACCTGTTCACCCACGAGCAGCTGCGCGAGGCCGGGGTCCGCATCGTCATCCACCCCGTCTCGCTGCTGCGGCTGGCGATGGGAGCGGCCGACCGGGCCCTGGGGGGGTTGAAGGACGCGGGAACCCTGGAACCGGTGGTGGGGCAGATGCAGACCCGCGCGGAGCTCTACGACCTCGTCGACTACGCCGGCTACGGCGAGTTCGACTCCTCCGTGTACGACTTCAGCCTGGAAGGGAACCGAGGATGACCCACCCGACGATCAGCAAGGGCCTGGCGGGGGTCGTCGCGGACACCACCGCGATCTCGAAGGTCGACCCGGACACGAACTCGCTGCTGTACCGGGGCTACCCCGTGCAGGAACTGGCGACGCGGTGCTCGTTCGAGGAGGTCGCCCGGCTGCTGTGGGACGGCGAGCTCCCCGACACCGGAACCCTGGACGCCTTCCGGGAACGCGAACGCACGGGCCGCGCCCTCGACGAGCGCGTCCGCCGCGTCGTCGACGACCTGCCCACCTCGGCGCACCCGATGGACGTCGTGCGGACCGCGGTCAGCGTCCTCGGGGCGCTGGACCCGCAGGCCGCCGAGAACTCCCCGGCCGCGGAGCTGGCCAAGGCCGAACGCCTGTTCGCGGCGTTGCCGGCGGTCGTGGCGCACGCTCAGCGCCGCCGCCGCGGGCAGGACCTGCCCGCCCCGCGCGAGGACCTGGGGTACGCGGCGAACTTCCTCTGGGCCGTCACGGGCGAGGAGCCGGACGAGGTCGCCGTCCGCACGTTCGAGACGTCCCTGGTCCTGTACGCCGAGCACTCCTTCAACGCCTCGACGTTCGCCGCCCGCGTCGTGACGTCCACGCTGTCGGACCTGCACTCGGCCGTCACCGCCGCCGTCGGGGCCCTCAAGGGCCCGCTGCACGGCGGGGCCAACGAGGCCGTCTGGGCGGCGTTCGAGGAGATCGGACCGGGCCAGGGGGCGCCGGACCGGGCCCGGGCGTGGCTCGCGGACGCCCTGGAGGACCACCGGAAGGTCATGGGGTTCGGGCACCGCGTGTACCGCCACGGGGACTCCCGCGTCCCCACCATGCAGGCCGCGCTGCGGGAGCTGGCGGGGGCCCGCGGCCGGGAGGACCTGCTGGAGCTGTCCGACGCGCTGGAGACCGCGGTGGTGCAGGCGAAGGACATCCAGCCGAACCTGGACTACCCCGCGGGCCCGGCTTACCACCTGCTCGGCCTGGACACCGACCTGTTCACGCCCGTCTTCGTCGCGGCCCGCGTCGTGGGCTGGACCGCGCACGTGGTGGAGCAGCGGGCGGCGAACTCCCTCATCCGCCCGCTGTCGGCGTACGACGGTCCGCCGCTGCGGCACGTGCCGTCGCCGCAGGCCTGAGCGGGCCGGTCAGGTGCTCCGGGCCGGTGCGGTGCGGCACCCGGCGAGGAGGCGGGTGACCATCTCGCGGGCCTGCTCGCGCCCGTACCCCGGCCCGGGGATGGACAGGTTGCCCACCGCGCGCAGCAGGGTGGGCGCGACGATCCGCGGGTCGAGCTCCCCGGACCGCTGACCGGCTTCCAGCAGCGACGCGCACGCCGGTACCAGCTCGTCCAGGACGAGGGCGTGCAGGTTCGCCAGGCCCGAGTCCTCGGAGAGCAGGGCCTCACCCAGGCCGTGCTTGGTGGCGAGGAAGTCGACGAACGCCGCGATCCAGCGTTCCAGCGCGTCGACCGGTGGGACCGCCTGCTCCCGCAGCGTCGCGGCCAGGGCCGTGCACTCCTGCACCTGGTGGCGGTACACCGCGCCCACCAGGTCCGCCCGGGTGGGGAAGTGGCGGTAGACGGTGCCCACCCCCACCCCGGCGCGGGACGTCCCCCTGCAGGTCAAGGTCACGGCGCCCGTGACGGGCCGCGACCTGCCTGTCCTCGCCTTCTCCCACGGCAACTTCTCCCACGGCAACGCCTGGTCCGTGGACGGCTGCGGACCCCTCGTGGACCGCTGGGCCGCCGCCGGGATCGTCGTCGTCCAGCTCACCCACCTGGACTCCCGCCGCCACGGGATCGGCCTCGACGACCTCCTCGCCCGGGTCGGCACCCAGGTCCCCGGGCCGGCGGAGCGCACCGACACCGGCTGCGTCGCCGTCGCCGGGCGCTCCTGGGGCGGGCAGAGCGCCGGGGCCCTGCTCGGGGCGCGCGTGCTGGACGCCGACGGCACCCCCGGGGAGGACTTCCGCCACCCGCCGTGCGGGCGGGCGCGCTCATCGCCACCACGGGGACCGGCGACAGCCTGACCCCGTCCGCGCGGGAGCACCTGCCGTTCATGCGCCCGGACTGCTCCACGACGACCGCTCCGACGCTCGTCGTCGGTGGGCAGGACCGGTCGGCGATGCCCACCCGCGGTCCGGACTGGTTCACCGACGCCCACCGCCCCAGCCCCGCCCCCCGGCGGCTGCTCACGTCACCGACGGCGAGCACACCCTCGACGTCCTCGGCGGGGACGCCTCCGCCTGGGACGACCTGCGGCAGCGGGCCGCCGCGAGCTCGGGTGCCTTCCACGTCGAGAGCCAGGACGGGGCGGACGAGGGGGGACGCCGGTAGCCCGGGCCGGGCGGACCGGGCCGGTCACCGGCACACTGCCGGGGTGGCGAAGCAGAGCGCCGGTGTCCTGCTGCACCGGGAAGGCGCGAGAGGGGTCGAACTCCTCCTCGCCCACCTGGGCGGGCCCCTGTGGGAGCGCAGGGACGAGCACGCCTGGACGGTTCCCAAGGGCGAACCCGAGGCGGGTGAGGAACTCCTCGACACCGCCCGCCGGGAGTTCTGCGAGGAACTCGGCCTGGCGGTCCCCGACGTGGAGCTCGTCGACCTCGGATCCGCCCGCCAGTCCTCCGGCAAGGTCGTCACGATCTGGGCCGGCCGGGCCGACCTCGACGTGACGACGATCGTGCCCGGGACGTTCACGATGCCGTGGCCGCCGCGCTCGGGGCGCACGGCGGAGTTCCCCGAGGTCGACCGCGCGCAGTGGTTCTCCCCGGCGGACGCGCGGGCCAAGCTGGTGAAGGGTCAGGTCGTGTTCGTCGACCGGTTGCTGGACCTGCTCGACCGGACCTGACCCCTGCTCGGGGACGGGAGGACGGCAGGAGCGTGTGACGGTGCTGCTCCCACCCGCTCGCAGAGCTGATCCGAACGGGTGAAGCGTGCGGCCGCAGACGGTCGACACCCTGCTCTGGACGGGGTGGACCTCGCCGGAAGGCCCCCTCGTGTCGGACGCCTTCCCTACGGTCGTCCGCATGATCGAGTCCTCAGCCACCGCGGCCGCGCACAGCTCGGTCCGCGAATCGGAACCGTCTCCCGGTTCGCTCCGGTTGGAGACCGGCCTCGGCGTCGGGCCGTTCGGGGTCCTGGCGAACCCGCGGTTCTTCCAGGGGTTCCTGGAGCACCCCGTCGCCGCGGCCCGCGGCCTCCTGGCCGTGGCGGCGGTGGCCCGCGCCCGGTACTCCACCGGCGGGCAGGCGGGGTTCCGCGACCCGGTCGTCACGGCCGACGGGACGTCGCTGCGTTTCGAGTCGTTCTCGAGCTGCTGCGGCGTCCACGCCCGGCTCGACCTGCTGCCCGATGGCCTCGACGGCGAGACCGCGCAGCGAGGCACGACGAACGTCGACGTGAATCTCCCGCTGCAGCGAGCACTCGCCCTCGTGGGGGACCGTGACCGCCTGCACGTCGCCGTGGGGCCGGAGGACCTGACGGTGACCACGCCGACCGCTTCCGTCACCGAGGCGAAGGTGGCGCTGCCGCCCCGCTGGGTCCGGGGTTTCGCCGAGGCGGCGGTGTCGCTGGCGCGGATGGACCTGCGGGCCGAGGTCCCCGCGGCCGAGGCCAGGAGGTTCCTGCGTGCCCTGCCGCGTGGTGCCCGGCAGCAGACCCTGTGGGTCGTCCCGGCCGGGCGGGGTCTGCGGACCGCCACCCGCCCCGTGCCAGGTGCGGTCTGCCTCGCGGGGCCGCGCCGCCTCGAGGCGCTGAACGCCCTGCTGCCGCTGGCCACCACCGTCCGGCTCCACGGTCCGCCCGTCACCGGACGACCGACGGCCAGTGCGTGGGAGATCGACCTGCCCGGCGCCCGGCTCACGCTGGTCCTGTCCCCCGAACCGGCCTGGGGTTTCTCCGGTGAGGGCGGCGTGCTGGAGGTGCTGGCCGCGGTGGACCCCGCTGACGACACTGCCCGGGTGCTGGACCTGCTGTCCTGGGTCCCCGGCCTCCCGCTGGAGGACGTCGCGGACGCCCTCGCCCTGGACGCGGCCCGCACCCGGCGCGCTCTGGTGGAGCTGGGGACCTCCGGCCGGGTGGGCTACGACCTGGCTGTCGCGTCCTGGTTCCACCGGGAACTGCCGTTCGACCCCGCGCGGGCCGCGTGTGACAACCCCCGCCTGCGCACCGCCCGCGCCCTGGTCGCCGAGGGTGCGGTCCACGAGCGGCCGGACGGTGTCGTGGTGGTGCGCCGTCCGGACGGTGAGCGCCGTGTCCGGCGCGCCGGCACCGGTTTTTCCTGCACCTGCCCGTGGTGGATCGAGCACACGGGTGCGCGCGGGCCCTGCAAGCACGTGCTGGCGGCGCGCATCGTCCTGCAGGCCCGGACGAGCGCGCCGGCACCGGCGGTGGTCTCGTGACCCCGCTGGTCGAGGAGCTCCGGGTCGCCCTGGACCGCGACAGCGCGAAGCTCGTCGCCGAGCTCCTCACCGGGGTCCCGGAGGCCGAGCGGGCCCCCTGCCGGACCCTGTTGAAGCACTACCGGGAGAACAGGTTCCGCGACGCCTGGGTGGTGGCTGCCGCCGGTCTGGAGAGCGGGGCCGTCGCGGTGGCCCGCCGGTTGCGCAGCGCGAGCCCACCGACGAGCTGGCTCCCGATCGCCGGGTACCACCCCGACCAGGCGCGGACGTCGGGGGCGCGAGCCTGGCCCCTCGTCGCCGACGTCCTGCTGGACCGGCAGGTGGCGTGGCTGCCCGACCTCGTGACCCGCCTCGCCGAGGTGGATCCACGGGGGTGGGGCGACGACCGGCAGGTGCTGACCGAGCGGCTGCGCCTGGCTCTGGACCTGCCGCGCCCCTGCGGTGCCGGGTACCTGCGCTGGGTCGTGCAGCAGCGGCTCAGCGTCTCCTGGCGACGGGACGACCGTTCGACCGCCGAACGGCTGCGCGCCGAACCGGACCCCGACGCCCTGGTCGCAGCGGTCCTGACGGTGCCAGGCATCGGCACCGAGCTGGACGTCCGGCGTGGGGAGCACCTCGCGCAGTGGGGGCCCGAGGGCTGGCACGCCGCCCTGCGGGAAACCCTTGCCGACGGCACGCTGGATCGGGACCGCTTCCTCGACGCCCTGCTCGGTGCGTTGCTGGTCGGCGGTCCCGTCGCCCACCAGCACGACCTGGCCGTCGTGCTCGCCGACACCCGGGTCTCCCCGGAGCAGACGGCGACCCGGGTCCGGGAGTTCTGCGCCCTGGTCCCCGAGAGCACCGGCCCCGTCGCCGGCGCCGCCCTGGACCTCGTCCGGGCTGCTGTCGCGGGCGAGGTCGTCACCGCCCGCGGCGCTCTCGCGGCCACCTCCGCCGCCTCGCACCGCAGGGAGAAGGGCCTGGTGCGCACCCACGTGCGCTGGCTCGTCGACCTCGCCCGGCAGCACCCGGACCTGCGCGACGACGTGCTGCTCGCGCTCGCGGAGGTGTTCGCCCACGAGCACCACGACCTCGCGCGGCAGGCGTGGGACGCGGTCGACGGACTGCGCGACGGCGCCACCGGTGCGGTCCTGGACCACCTGCGGCACCGGTCCGGGGACCTCCCCCCGGACGTGCGCGGGCGAGCCGGGCAGGCACTGGGCGGCGTGCCCGACGCCGCGGCCCGCGAGGCCGCCGACACGGCCGACGACGATTTCGCGCCACTGCCCCCGGCGCCCCACCCGCCCCGGGTGCACGACCTGGACGAGCTGGTCGAGGCGATCGTCCAGCACTCGCGCCACGGACGCCCGGGCGACGCCGAACGGGTGCTCGACGGCATGGCGCGCTTCGGCGCACGGGACCTGGGCGCCCTCGTCGCCGCCCTGGACCCGGTCGCCGACCGGTTCGCTCTCAGCTGGGAGCGCACGCCCCACTTCGCCGTCCACCCGTTCCTCGCCGCAGTCACCCGACGCCCCGGTGCGCCGCGCTGGCGCGGGGAAAGACCCCCGCCTCCTGGGCCGCTCCCCGCCGGTGGTGAGGGGGTGCTCGCCCTGCGGGCTCAGGAGGTCGTCGACCGGGTGCGCGCCGGGGAGTCGTCGCCGCTGCTGTCCTTCCCGGACACCGCGGTCGGTCACGTCGACCCCGACCGCGTGCTCGAGGACCTGCAGCGCGCCGCCGCGACGGGAACCGCGCCGTGGCCCGCCGACCTCGAGCAGACCTGGCTCCGGTTCCCTCGCACCGACCTCGCCCCCTCCTACCTCGACCGGCTGCGCTCGGTGGGCGCACCGGCGGCCGACTGGCTGCTGCAGCAGCTCACCGCCGCCCGCCCCGAGGCGCTGGCGACGGCCGAACCGGTCCCGGAGCGGGGTTCACGCAGCGGGTACCGGGTCGCGGCCGAGGGGGCGGGACGGCCCGCTGTGTCCCTGAGCGGTCCCGACGCACGAACCCCACTGGCCAGGCAGGGACTCGACGGGACGGGGCTGCCCGCCCAGGTCGTCGGGCTCTGGTGGTGGGGCGGTGGGTGGGAGGCGGCGTACGCGCTGAGCTGCCTGCCCTCGCACCGGGAGGTCGCGGCCGGTCACCTCGTCGCGGCCCTGGTGAACACCGAGCAGCGCCGCGAGGTCTCGATCGTGTCGGCGCTCGCGGCGCTGCCGGAGGCTCAGGGCCCCACCGGCCGGGCCACGCACCTGGCAGTGGCCTACGCGTTGCTCAGCTCCGACGAGCGGGTCCGGCTGGCCGCCCTCGACGCCCTGGGCGGGTTCACCGCCGGCGGCGGTCTCGACGCTCCTGCGGCGGGCGCGGTGCTGGGGGAGCTGCTCACGCTGGAGGAGGTGAAACCGGTGCGGGTCGCCCGGACCCTCGCCCCACTCGCCCATGCCGACCGACCGCAGGTGCGCGGTTTCGTCGCCCGCTACCTCCTGGCCGCGCTGACCACGGTGCTCCCACTGCAGCGCAAAGGATGTGCCGACCTCCTGGCGCTGGCCGCAGACGCCTGCCACGAAACGGGCCCCCACCCGCGGGTGTCCGGCCTCGCGGAGGTCGTGGCCGCCGGCGGCCGCAGCAGGCTGGTCGCAGAGGCCCGCCGGCTGCTTCCCCTCACTCAGCCGTGAGGGGGAGCGGAGCCGGGTCTGGCCCCCGGGGCACCTCAGCCGTCGATCTCGACCGCCCCGACGGCCGTGACCCGGCCGGAGCCGAACGTGTCGAACCACGCCTCGACGACGTCGAAGGAGGACTCGACGTCGCCGACGAGCAGCGTGGCCCGGCCCAGGGGGCCGGCGGCCAGGGCGTCGACCAGGTGGCCGGTCACCCCGGGGGCGAAGAGCAGGTCCTCGGCGTCCAGCCCGCGGTCGACGGATTCCACGGCCAGTTCGGCCGCCGTGCCGTAGCGGTCCTCCCCCGCGGCGCGCTGCGGTGCGGGCAGCGGGGCCAGCGCCTCGGGCGCCACCCCCTCGGGCCCGCCGGTCACGGTCGTCGACGTCACCCCGCGGGCCGTCAGGGCCGCGGCCGCCGGCAGCGGGTCGCCGTCGGCGACCAGCAGGAGCGGTTCGGCCAGGCGGGCCGCGGGTCCCGACGCCGCGAGGGCGTCGACGAGGTGGTCGTCCTCACCGGAGGCGACCCAGCCGTGGGCGGCCGGCGGCATGAGCGCGACGAGGTCGCGCGAGGTCTCGTAGCGGTCGGCCCCGGCGACGCGGGCCACGCTCGTGACACCGAGGGCCCGCAGCCGCTCCGCCGTCGCCCCACCCAGCGCGTCGGCCCCGCCGACGAGGAGGACGGCCCGCACCCGGTGCTGCTGCAGGTACGCGGCGGTCGCGGTGGGCACGGCGTCGCGGGTGCCGAGCAGCACGGGGGCGGCCAGGCTGCGCGCCAGCGGCGCCGCGGACAGCGCGTCGACGAGGTGGCGGTCCTCACCGCTGACGAGCACGGCCACGTCGGCCTCGGGGAAGCCGTGCTCGGCGATGGCGGCCGCGGTGGCGAACCGGTCGACGCCGCTGAGCTGGACGACCTGGTTCGCCGTCCCGTCCGGCAGCGGCGCACCCCGGTAGGACGTGCCCGCCGCGCACCCCGGGTGGGCGATCGGGAGCTGGGCGGAGCAGACCGGCCGCAGCGTCTCGAACCCGGCCGCGGGGGCGGCGGAGGCGGGGCCGGCCACCCCCAGGGAGGTCGCGGCCAGCCCGAGGACGAGGGCCGCGGGGGCGAGGGTGCGACGCAGGGCGGGGCGGTTCACGGGGCCTCCTGGGACTGGTGCGGGAGGGGCCAGTGTGGCAGCCGTGACGTCCCTGAGCAGGGGGTTCCGGGCACCCGACCGGCCGAGCGCACCCTCGACCCTCCTGTTTACTGGAGGGGTGATCCGCACCCTGCTCAACGGCAAGATCCACCGCGCCACCGTCACGGGGGCCGACCTGTCCTACGTCGGCTCCATCACCGTGGACGCGGACCTGCTGGAGGCCGCGGACATCGTCGAGGGCGAACTGGTCCACGTCGTCGACGTGACCAACGGGGCCAGGCTCCAGACCTACGCCATCACCGGCGAGCGCGGCTCCGGTGAGGTGTGCATCAACGGCGCGGCCGCGCACCTGGTCGACCCCGGCGACATCGTGATCATCATGTCTTACGTGCAGGTCGAGGAGTCCGAGCGCGCGGCGCACCGCCTCCACGTCGTGCACGTGGACGCCCGCAACGCCGTGGTGGCGCTCGGGACGGACGCGGCCGAGCCCGTCCCCGAGACCGTCTGACGGACCTCGGGAGCAGCGGGACCCGCTAGGCCGGGACGGGGGTCTTGACGCGGGCCTCCACCAGCACCGGCAGGTGGTCGGACCCGGCCTGCTGCAGCGTCTTCACCCGCTCGATGTGCATGCCCTCGGAGATCGCGAAGTCGAAGTGGCCGCGGAACCGGCGGCGCACGTACGTCGGCAGGTCGCTGTGGGAGACCTCGAAGCCCTGCTCGGACAGCCGGCGCGCCAGCGAGCTGGCGAACCACGGGTAGTTGAAGTCCCCGACGACCAGGGCGGCGGTGCCGTGGGCCGCGGCCCGGATGGCCCCGAGGGCCTCGGTGATCTGGTGGCGCCGCATGGCGTTGGTCGCCGAGAGCGGAGCGGTGTGGATGGAGGCCAGCGTCAGCAGCGCCCCGTCGTCGTGGAGGTCCTCGAAGCGCACCGCCAGCAGCCGCTCGTGCGCCGGGGACAGGAAGCGGTCGTGCATGGACCGGCGCAGCGGCCGCAGCTCGTGGCCGTGGGCGCGCAACCGGTCGGGGCGGTAGTACAGGGCCAGGCCCAGGCGGTTGCGCTGCGTGGCGCCGGCCAGGACCAGCGGGCCCACGGTCTCGGGCAGGCGCAGGGTGTCGCACTCCTGCAGGCACAGCGCGTCGACGTCGTGGACCTCGGCCAGGTCGGCCAGTTCCAGCGTCGCGCGCCCCTCGTGCAGGTTGTAGCTGATCGCCCGCAGTGCGCGTCCCGTCGGCTGTCCCACTCCTCGAACGTACCGCCCGCTCAGGGGGAACGCTCGGTCTCCACCGACCGCACCACCCGGTCGCCGATCTCGAGCAGCTGCCGGGTCTGCTCGGGGGTGAGGGCGTCGAACACCAGCCGCCGCACGGCGTCCACGTGCCCGGGGGCCGCCGCGACGACGGCGTCCCGGCCGGCGTCGGTGAGCGTGGCGAGGGTGACGCGGCCGTCGCCCGGGTCCGGGCGGCGCCGCAGCAGCCCGCGCCGTTCGAGCCGGCCCGCCACGTGCGACAGGCGCGACAGCGATCCGTTGGCCGAGCCCGCCAGGCACCCCATCCGCAGCGTGCGGTCGGGGGCCTCCGACAGCGCCGACAGCACCCAGTACTCGAAGTGCGTCAGGCCCGACTCCCGCTGCAGTTGACCGTCCAGGGCCGCGGGCAGGGCCGTCATGAGGGTGACGAGCCGCCGCCACGCGGCCTGCTCGTGGTCGTCGAGCCACCGGGGTTCCACGTCGCCTCCACTGCTTGACGGTTCAAGTCGCTCGCCCTACCGTCGATTGAAGCATCAAGTGAGGGTCCCGGGGAACGGGTCGGCCCCTCGACGTACCGTCGAGCGGTCCGGCCCGCCGGTGCCCACACTGGGCGCGGCGACCCCCCGCCCGCCCGGGGCACCGCAGGTCTGAAGAGAGGAACAGATCGTGACCCAGACACCCGTCGCGACCGTCCGCACCGCCGTCGACGTCCCGCTGCGCTTCGCGGACGGCTACCGCACCAGCGCCCGCGTCCACACCTTCGCCGGGCTCGTCGACGGCAAGGAGCACCTCGCCCTGTCCCTGGGGAACTGGCAGGGCCGCACCCCCCTCGTGCGCCCGCACAGCGAGTGCCTCACCGGGGACGTCTTCGGCTCCGAGCGGTGCGACTGCGGCCCGCAGTTCCGCGAGGCCGTCGAGCGCATCGCCACGGCCGGCGGGGTCCTGCTGTACCTGCGCCAGGAGGGCCGGGGCATCGGCCTGTACGCCAAGCTCGACGCCTACGCGCTGCAGGACAGCGGGTTGGACACCTACGAGGCCAACGTCGCGCTCGGTCGCGGCGAGGACGAGCGCGACTACACCGTGGCCGCGCAGATGCTCGGGGCCCTGGGGATCGAGGGCATCGCCCTGCTGAGCAACAACCCCGACAAGGCCGGCCAGCTCGCCGGCCACGGCATCGTCGTGGAGCGGCAGGTGCCCACCGGCGTGCACCTGTCGGCGGCCAACGCCCGGTACCTGCGCGCCAAGCGCGACCACACCTCGCACACGCTGGACCTGGCGGGCTGAGCGTGACGTCACCCCTGCTCCCCTCCGGCGCACCTGCCGACGGGCCCACTCACGGGTCCACCGACGCGCTGGACGCGCTGGACGAGCGGCACGTGCGGCGGGCCGTGGACCTGGCCCGGCACGGGGCCGGGACGACGTCGCCGAACCCGGTCGTGGGGTGCGTGGTCGTCGCGGCCGACGGGGCCGTGGTGGGGGAGGGGTGGCACGAACGGGCCGGGGGCCCGCACGCGGAGGTGAACGCCCTCACGGCCGCGGGCGGACGCGCCGCCGGGGGGACCGCCTACGTCACGCTGGAGCCCTGCAACCACCGCGGGCGGACCGGGCCGTGCGTGGAGGCGCTGCTGGCCGCCGGGATCCGCCGCGTCGTCTACGCCGTCGACGACCCCGGCGCCGTGCAGGGCGGGGGGGCCGGGCGGTTGCGCGCCGCCGGGGTCGACGTCCGCGGCGGTGTCCTGGCCGCGGAGGCCGAACGGGGCAACGAGGCGTGGCTGACCTCGGCCCGCCGGGGGCGGCCCCACGTGCTGTGGAAGTTCGCGGCCACGCTGGACGGGCGCTCCGCCGCGGCCGACGGGACCAGCCGCTGGATCTCCTCACCGGCCTCGCGGGCGCAGGTGCACGACCTGCGCCGGCGGGTCGACGCGATCGTCGCCGGGTCCGGCACGGTGCTGTCCGACGACCCGCACCTGACCGCCCGTTCCCCCGACGGGGCCCTGCAGGGGCGCCAGCCCCTGCGCGTCGTCCTCGACCGGCGCGGGCGGGTCCCCACCACCGCCCGGGTCCTCGACGACGCCGCCCCCACCCTCGTCTCGACCGCCGCCTCCCCCGCGGAGCTGTTGCAGGAGCTGCACTCCCGCGCGGTGGTGTCGGTGCTGCTGGAGGGTGGGCCGACCCTGGCCGGTGCGTTCCTCGCGGCCGGTCTCGTCGACCGCGTCGTGGCCTACGTCGCCCCCGCGCTGCTGGGGCAGGGCCCGTCCGCCCTGGGACCGGCCGGGGTCGGGACCATCGCCGAGGCCGTCCGCCTCGACGTCGACGAGGTCGAGGTGGTCGGCGGCGACGTGCGCCTGTCCGGCCGGCCCGTGCGCTGACCCGGCCGGACGAGGGCCGCCACGGCGGCCCGGGCGGGATCAGCGAACGCGGCTGCCGTGGTCGGAACGGGCGACCGACAGGACGACCCGCCCGTGCACGTCGTCACGGCCAAGGACCGCGCGGGTCTGCGCGCTGATCCACTCCGCCTGCGCCGCGACCTCGTGCAGGTCGGCGGTGGGTTCGCAGGTGGCGCGCAGCTCCAGGACGAGCTCCCCGCGGTCGTCGATCGTGCGGCCCCTGGCGCTGCGGACGCCGGGGTGGGCGGCGAGCAGCTCGGCGGCCGTGCGGGCCGGGCCGTCGGCGGCCAGGCGCAACCGCCCGGAGGCCTGGTTGCCCGGCAGCGTCAGGTCGTCGGTGCCGCGGCGGGGCAGGTGGGCCACCAGCCACCACACGGCCAGGACGCCCAGGACCACGGCGGCGACGGCGGCCGACGCGGCGAACCAGCCGGCGCGCACCGCGTCCCCGGTGCCGGAGACGAGGCGGTCGCCCGTCCCGGGCAGCACCTGCGCCAGCCAGCCGCCCCACCACGCGACGGCCGCGACCCCGCCGACGAGGAGGACCAGGCCGAGCACGAACGCCACGAGACGGTCCACTCCTAAGACCTTGCGGCTCACCGGTTCCCGTCCTTCCCGCCCGCGCGGGGCGTGTGCAGGTGCAGCTTGACGCGGGGCCGGGGGTCCAGCCCGGCGACCAGGTCCTCCAGGGACTGCTCGAGCCGGGCCCGGACGTCCGGGGAGGTGGCGTGCACGCGGACCTCCAGCGAACGGCGGGTCGCCGAGCTGGAGGCCTTCAGGACGCCGTCGGTCCCCGACGCCGTGGTCGTGGCCAGGCGGGCCAGGTCGTGGGTCGTCGTGCTGACCCCGGCCCCGGACCCGGCTCCCGAGTCGGCTCCTGAACCGGTCCCGCGCAGGGACAGGGCGTGGCGCGAGCGGCGGGCCACCGCGGTCAGCAGCAGCCACACCCCCACCACGACCGCGACGACCCCGGCCACGGGCACGACGGGTGCGGTGCGGCGCAAGCCGTCGAGCCCGTCGGCGGCCGGGGCCAGCCAGCTGCTGCCGGACAGCGTCCCCCAGCTCACGAGCGCCTCGCGGCCCAGGACGACCGCGAGCGCCAGGAGCAGGACGGCCAGGACGGGGCCGACGACACCGATGCGGCCGGCTCCCGTGGGCGCCGAGGCCGGGGCCAGCGGCCGGGTGTCCTTCGTGAGGTCGACGTCGCTCACTCGACCCTCCTCCCCGTGTCGTGCTGCGGCAGGACGTACCGCTCGACGGTGACGTCGCAGGCGTCGACGGTGTAACCGCCGAGGTGGTGCAGTTGCGTGCGGACGCGGTCGCGGACCGCGGCGGCCAGGTCGGCGGCGGGCGTGGGCCACGAGCCCGCCACGTGGACGTGGACGCGGACCCGGTCACCGGCGCGGGTGCAGTCGACGCTGGGCAGGGCGCGGCCCAGGACGGTGTCCACGGCCCCTCCCACGGCCCGGCGGGCCTGCTCGGCGGGGCCGGAGCCGGGGGCCGGAGCGGGTGCGGCGCCGGTGCGGACGCTGCCGGGGACCTCGACGGCGGCCCGGGTCGCGATGCGCTCGGCCACGCGGTCGGCGACGTCGGTGCGCCCGCGGTCGGCGGCGTCGGGGCGGGCGTCCTGCGGGGGCAGGGTCCCGGTCTCAGCCACGGCTGCGTCCGGGCAGCAGGGAGCTCAGGTCGATCCGACCCTCCAGGTGCGCGCCGACGAGGTAGCCGACGGCGCCGAAGAGCAGGGCGAGCACGAGCCAGCCGACACCGGCGGTGCCGGCGATGAGGGCGAGCAGCAGACCGGCCAGCAGGCCGGTGGTGGACGACGACATCTGGACTCCTCGAGCAGGGTGGTCGGTGGGGACGGGCCACGGGGTCCTCGTCGGGACCCCGTGGCCCGGGGGGCCCGGGGAGGGCCCGCAGGCGGGTCAGGGGGCGGGGGGTGCGGCCGGGTCGGCCGCGAGGTCCGCCACGTTGACGAGCACGGCCGGGTGCAGGCCGTCGACCGCGAGCCGACGGTCCACGGCGTCGTGGACGGCCTGGGCCGTCTGCCGCACGGGGGCGTCGGCGGTGAGCACGACGTGCACCTCCACCGGGTGCGAGCCGTCGGCGTCGCGCGCCCGCGCGGTGAACGCCTCCTCGCGCAGACGGATCCCCCCGACGCGGCGGCCGGGCAGGTAGGTCCCGATCTCCCCCCGGTTTCCGGGGTGCAGGGCGCTGACCCCGGGGACGGCGAGGACGACGGCGGCCAGGTCGTCGGCCAGCCGTTCGATCGTGACCTGCTCGGCGACCGCCCGGCGCGCGGTGCCGCGGTCCGCGGGGTGGTCGGCCGCGGTCACTGGACCCGTGCGACCGGCGTCTCGGCGTCCTCGTCGTCCTCCTCGGGGAGGTGGACGTCGGAGACGGCGAGGTTGACCTCGGTGACCTCCAGGCCGGTCATGCGCTCCACGGAGGCGATGACGTTGCGGCGCACGGCGGAGGCGAGATCGGTGATGGGGACGCCGTACTCGGCGATGAGTTCGATGTCCACGGCGGCCTGGCGTTCGCCGACCTCGACCGAGACGCCCTGGGAGTGGTTCACGCGGCCGCCGGGGATGCGCTCGCGCAGGGCGCCGACGGCGCGGGCGGCGCCACCGCCGAGGGCGTGGACACCGGAGATGTCCCGGGCGGCGATGCCGGCGATCTTGGAGACGACGGTGTCGGCGATGGTGGTGGCGCCGTGGTCGCTGCCCAGCCCGGCCGGCTTGGCGGAGTTCCGCTCGGGGGCACCGGGACGGGTCGTGCTGGTGGTCACGTCGGACATGGTTCCTCCTGCGTCTCGACCGGCCGCCCTGCGCGGCCGGATCGTCCGTTCAGCAGGGTCGAGTCGCGGACCGGGAGAACGTCACGCTCTCAATCATGTGACGTGCGTCACATCTCCTCAGGTCGGGCCGGTGGGCCGGGGGACCCCGCCGCCGCGACCTCGCGCAGCGCCGTCCGGAACGCCCGGACGGCCGGACGGCCACCGGCGCCGCGCCGCACCCCCGTGAACAGGCGACGGGTCGGAGCCTCCGGCAGGTCCACCACGCGCAACCGCAGGGGCCCGGCCCGCACGAGGTCGGGCAGCAGGGCGACGGCGTGCCCGGTCTCGACCAGGTGCACGTGCAGCAGGGCGTCCGGGGTCCGGATGCGCACGTCCGGCTCGAAACCGGCCCGGCGGCACCGGGCCAGCGCCCAGTCCCCGGGGTCGGTGCCCTCCGGTTCCAGGACCCACGCCGCCGCCGCCAGGTCCTCGATGCGCGTGGCGCCCGCCCACGGGCCCCCCGTCGGCACCGCCAGCCGCAGCCGGTCGTGGACGAGGTCCTCCTCGTCCACCTCGGCCGAACGCGGGTGCGGGCGGTCGGGGTACTCCTCCCCCAGGACGAGGTCCACGTCCCGGGCGGCCAGCGCCGAGAACGCCGTCGCCGGCTCGCGGTGGTCGATGACGACGCGCAGCGCCGGGAACCGCTCGGCCAGCAGCGACAGCGTCCGCGGGACCAGGGCGAACAGGACGGTCTGGAAGCTGGCCACCCGCAGCACCCCGGCCACCTCCCCGTCCAGGGCCGCCAGGTCCGCCTCGGCCCGCTCCAGCTGGGCCAGGACCACGTCGGCGTGCCGCACGAGCACCCGGGCGGCGGGGGTCAGCACCACCCCGCGACCGACCTTCTCCAGCAGCGCCACCCCCGCCTCGACCTCCAGCTGGGACAACTGCTGGGACACGGCCGAGGGGCTGTAGCCGAGCGCGGCCGCGACGGCGGCCAGGGTCGAGCGGCGGTCGAGCTCGCGCAGCAGCCGCAACCGGTGGACGTCCAGCACGGTCCCTCCCGACCCGTCAGAAGAACTGAACGGTACCGCGGAGAAACGTGCGCTGGACAGGACGGTCCGGGTCGGCAGACTGGGGACGTGGGTCCCGTCCTCCTCGTCATCGGTTCGTGCACCTCGCTGCAGGTCGGCGCGGCGCTCGCCGTCCACCTCTTCGCCCTCGGGGGGAGCACCGGGACGACCCTGCTGCGCCTGGGGTTCGCCGCGCTCGTGCTGCTCGTCGCGGTCCGCCCGCGCGTGCGGCGCTGGACGGGGCTGCAGTGGCGCGCCGCCGTCGCGCTCGGCCTGAGCCTGGGGGCGATGAACGGCTGCTTCTACGCCGCGATCTCCCGGATCGACCTCGGGACGGCCGTCACGATCGAGTTCCTCGGGCCGCTGACGCTGTCGGCCGTCCTCAGCCGCCGCGCCCGGGACCTGCTGTGGGTCGCGCTCGCGCTCGTCGGTGTCGTCGTCCTGGGGGTCACCGGCGAGCACCACGGCGGTTCCCTCGACCCCGTCGGCGTGCTCTTCGCGCTCCTGGCCGGGGTGTTCTGGGCCGCCTACATCATGACCAGCGCCCGCGTCGGCGCGGTGGTCCCCGGCCACGGCGGTCTCGCCGTCGCCACCGCCGTCGGGGCGCTCGTCCTGGTCCCGCTCGGTGCCGGCGGTGCGCTGCAGGCCCTCTCGGCGCCCGAGGGCCTCTGGCTCGCGTTCGGGACGGCCCTGCTCGCCAGCGTCGTGCCCTACTCCCTGGAACTGGCCGCGCTGCGCCGGCTGCCCCAGCGCACGTTCGGCATCCTCCTCAGCCTCGAACCCGTCATCGCCTCCCTCGCGGGGTGGGCGCTGCTGGGGCAGCGGATGACACTGCTCGGCGGCGTCGGGGTCGTGCTCGTCGTCCTGGCCTCGGCGGGGGCGACCGCGACCGCCCGGGCGGACCGGCGCCCGGTGGAGAACGGCCGGGACCGGGTGGACCTCACGGCCCCGGCCGGCTGAGGCCGCCGACGGGCCCGTGCCCGGACTGGCACGCTGGTCGGGTGACCACCTCGACCGCGCGGTACTGGACCTGGGGACGGCGCCTGGAGGTCGTCGGCTACGTCGGGGGAGTCGTCGCCGGCGTGGGACTGGCCGTCGACAACGCGCGCGAGCGGAACTGGTGGTGGCTGGTGGCCGCCGTCCTCATCGTCGTGGTGGCCGGCCGGGAACTGCTGCTGACGCTCCGCCGCGGGTCCGCGGCGGGCCATGCGGCCGCCGACCGCCGTCGGCAGGAGGTGCAGGAGGTGCAGGAGGCCAGGTCTGCGTTGACCGACGACCGGCTGCGGGCGCTGGCCGAGCAGCACCGGCTGGACGTGACGACCTCGTCGGGGAAGATCGCGCTCATCAGGGTGCTGCGGGCCGAAGACCCCCGGCTGACCCTGGTGGACGCCAAGACCCTGGTCGACGGTCTGCAGCGGTAGGCGGGCCGGGTCGTGCCGGCGGGCGACCGGGCCGCCCTCGGCGGTGGCCGAGCTCGCGCTCGTGACGTCGCGTCACGCCTCCTCGCCCGATCGGGCTACAGGTGCGGCCCCGGACGGCCGAGGCAGTGGGGGAGCAACGACCCCCCGCAGCCCAGATCGTCCGGAGGACATCGTGGACACCACCGCCCGCACCCCCCGCCGCACCACCACCCGCCGCCGTCGCCTCCTGGGGGCGGCCGTGGCCGTGGCCGCCGCGGCCGGTGTCGCCGGGGCGGGGGCCGCGCACGCGGACGGACCGGGTCTCGTCGGCGACGGTGGGCAGGCGTGGCGTTCCTACGAGCTCGTCAACACCGCCCGCGCGCAGGCGGGTCTGCCGGCGCTGGGGCTGATCGAGGAGGCCAACCGCGTCGCGACCGACTGGGCGTTCCGGATGGCCGGTGACGCGCAGCTCAAGCACAACCCGGACCTGTCCCGGCAGCTCCAGGGGTGGTCGCTCGTCGCGGAGAACGTGGGCGTCGGTGCCGACTCCGACCAGCTCCAGGGCGCCTTCATGGCCTCCCCGGGCCACCGCGCGAACATCCTGCGCGCCGAGGTCAGCGTCGTCGGCCTCGGCGCCGTCCGCTCCCAGGACGGGCGCCTGTGGGTCGTCCAGGTCTTCGAGCAGCCGAACGGGCCGGTCGCCGGGTTCCACCCCGCTCCCGCGCCCGTCGCCCAGCCCGCGGCGCAGCCCGCCGCGCAGGTGGCCCCGCAGCCGCTGCCCGCTCCCGCCTCCGCCGTCGCCCCCGAGCTCGAGCGGGACCTGCGCGACCGGGCCTGAGCGCGGGTCCGCCCGCTCAGGGGCGCCGGCGCCGGCGCCGGCGGTGCTCGACGAACGCCTCGAGGTTCTCGCGGTAGTGGTCGGCGACGGCCTGGGCCGCGGCCTCGTTGCGGTAGCCCTCGTCGACGCGGATCGTCACGTAGACCTCCCACGCCCCGTCGCTGCGACGCCCCAGCCGCACCTCGGTCCACTCGTCGTCCAGGTGCGGCAGCAGCATCAGTTCCGGGAAGTTGCCCGGGTCGGCCAGCAGGTCGTCCGCCATGTCCCCACCCTGGACCCTCCGGCCCGGTGCGGGCGGCAGGACACGGCGAGGGCGCGCCCGCCGGGGCCCCTCACCGGTCGCCCAGCACCTCCACGTCACCCAGCCGCCGCCGCCACCGCGGCAGGTCCCGCCGCCGCGGCCGCACGAGGTGCGGGGTCCGGGCCGCGAGCAGCAGCGGCAGGTCCCGCAGGCTGTCGCTGTAGGCGTGCTCGACGGGCAGCTCGATCCCGGCCCGGCGCAACGCCTCGACCTTCGCCCCGCCCCGGATCGCCGCCGCGCGCGGCGTCCGCCAGCGCCGGTGCTCGTAGGCCGTGGCGACCAGTTCGACGTCGGCCAGGCCGAGGGCGTCCAGGACGAGCCGGGCCAGCGGTTCGGCGCACGCCGTGGCCACGACCACCCGGTCACCGGCCGCGCGGTGCTCCCCGACCCGGTCCAGCGTCTCGGTGATCACCCCGGCGCGGGCGTGCCGCACCGCGTGCTCGCCCCACGACCGCCGGAGCGCCGCCTGCGTCGTCCCGACGGTGGCCGTCGCGACGACGAGCAGCTCCGCGCGGCGGTCCAGCAGGAGGAGCGGGGCGAGCGCGAGGGCGGCGACCAGGCGCGGCGGCGAGCGCCGCCACCGCCGCAGGAGGAACGCGCCGAAGGCGTCCCCGGCGACCAGCGTCCCGTCCAGGTCGACCACGACCGCGCGCCGCCGCCCCGCAGGGCGACGGCGCACGGACGGGAGCTGCGCGGGGGGCCGGTTCAGGAGCTCTGCTGCTCCGTCAGCCAGCCGAAGGGGGCGGCGATCGCCTCGGCGGCCTGCGGCCCCCACGTCCCCGGCTCGTACGGGTGCAGCTCGGGACGCTCGTCCAGCATCGGCGCGACGACCCGCCACGCGTCGCGCAGCCCGGCCGAGGTGGTGAACAGGGCACGGTCGCCGATGAGCACGTCGCGCAGCAGCGCCGCGTACGGCGGCAGCGGTTCGGCGTTCGGCAGTTCGGCCAGGTCCAGGTAGAGCCTGCCCGGGACGAGGTCGTCGGACACACCGGGACGGCGGGCCGTGACCCCGGCGAACACGGACCCGTTGCCGGACAACGTGAACGTCAACGTCTCGGGCGCGGCCTCGTCGTCCTTCTGCGGCGAGTTCAGCGGCCGCTTGAACACGAGGGTCACGTTCTGGTGGCTCTCGGCGAGCTTCTTGCCCGTCCGCAGCACGAACGGGACGCCCTGCCAGCGTTCGGTGTCCACCCACACGCGCGCCGCGACGAACGTGTCCGTCGTCGATCCCTCGCGGACGTCCTTGATCTCCTGGTAGCCCGTGCCCTGGCCGAGGATGACCTCGGCGGGGTCCACCGGCCGGATCTTCGTCAGCACCGCCTCGCGGGCCTGGGCCAGCGCGTCCGAGGTCCAGTCCGCCGGCGGTTCGAGGGCGACCTCGGCGGCGACCTGCAGCAGGTGCGTGACGAGCATGTCCAGCGTGGCGCCGGTCTCGTCGTAGAACGTCGCCCGGTCGTCGACCCCGAGCACCTCGGGCACGTCGATCTGCACCTGCGCGACGTGCTCGTTCGACCACAACTGCTCGATCATCCGGTTCGCGAACCGGATGACGTGCAGCTGCTGCGTCGCCTCCTTGCCCAGGAAGTGGTCGATGCGGAAGACCTGCTGCTCGTCGAAGACCGACAGGACGAGCCGGTCCAGCTCCTCGAACGACTCCGGCGACGTGCCGTAGGGCTTCTCGTAGACGACCCGGGTGCCCTCGGCGAGGCCGTGCGCGGCGATGGCCTTCGTGTAGGACTGGAACGTCGAGGGCGGCAGGGCGAGGTAGTGGACGACCTGCGCGTCCTCGCCGACCTCCGCCTTCGCCGCCGCGATCGCGTCGAGCAGCTCGCCCGGGTCGTCCTCGCTGAACCCGCCGCCGGCGAACCGCAGCCCGGGCAGGATCGTGTCGATCACCTCGTCGGTGACGCCGCTCTTGCCGCGGGCGAACTCCCGCAGGCCGTCGCGGACGTGCTCGCGGTACTCCTCGTCGGGGGTGGCGCGGCGACCGCTGCCGATGAGGACCCACCGCTGCGGCAGCAGGTCGGCGGCGGCCAGGGCCGCGAAGCCCGGCATGACGAGCCGTTTGGCCAGGTCGCCGCTGGCCCCGTAGACGACGAAGACGGTGGGGCCGGCGCTCGTGGTGGCGCCCAGCGCGTTGTTCATGCGTCTCCAACTCGAGACTCGTGGGGGGACGTGCGGGGGTCCCGGTGCGGGACCGGCGCCTACGCTACCCGCGTGAGGAACACCACACCGTGGGCGGACCGGTTCGGGTTGGGCCTGGCCGCCGTGGGCCGCCCGGCGTACATCACCCTCGGCCGCGAGCAGGATCTCGCCGCCGGCCGCTCCGTGGAGCAGATGCAGGCCCGCTGCCACGACCTGCTCGACGCGGCGTGGGACGCCGGGGTGCGCTACGTCGACGTCGCCCGCTCCTACGGCCACGCCGAACGCTTCCTCGGCACCTGGCTCGCCGCCCACCCCGGCCGCCGCGAGCAGCTCACGATCGGGTCCAAGTGGGGCTACGAGTACGTCGGCGCCTGGACGCTGGACGCGGCCGTGCACGAGCGCAAGGACCACTCCTCGGCCCTGTTCGAGCGGCAGTGGTCCGAGACCTTGGAGGCCCTCGGCGGTCCGCCGGACGCCTACCTCGTGCACTCCGTGACTCCCGACTCCGGCGCCCTCGACGACGAACCCCTGCTGCGGGCGCTCGCCGACCTCGCCGGGACCGGTGTGCGGGTGGGGATCTCCACGAGCGGGCCGGCGCAGGGCGCCGTCGTGGACCGCGCGCTGTCGCTGTCCACGCCGTTCACCGCGGTGCAGTCCACGTGGAACCTCCTGGAACGCTCGGTCGGCCCGGCCCTGGCCCGGGCGCACGCGGCGGGCTGGCTCGTCGTGGTCAAGGAGGGCGTCGCCAACGGGCGCCTGACGGTTCACGGCGCCGCCCCGGTGCTCGCGCAGCTCGCCCGCCTCGACGGCCAGACCGTCGACGCGTTCGCCCTCGGCTCCGCGCTGTCCCAGCCGTTCGTCGACGTCGTCCTCAGCGGCGCGGTGACGCGGGAGCAGCTGGCGCAGAACCTCGCCGCGCGCCCACCGGCCGCCGTGCCGGACGGTGTGGTGGAGCGGCCCGAGGAGTACTGGGCGACGCGGAGCGCGCTGCCCTGGGGGTGACCCTCACCCGGCCGGGGAGAAACCCCGCGCGACGACGAACGCCACGGCCGTCACGTCCACGACGACCCCGACCACCACGAGCAGCAGGAGGTGGGCCGAGGTCGTCGCGTCCCGCAGGTGAGCGTCCGTGAGCAGGTGGGCCGTGTGCCGGCACTGCCGGGACCCGGCCAGGTGGTGCGAGACGACCCCCGACGCGGCGCACGCCACCCCGAGGGCGACGGCGGCCGCTCCGAGCTCGGGCGCGGTGAGCCGGGCGCCTCCCAGGGACAGGACGCTCGACGCCAGGCAGGTCCGGCGCCAGGCAGGTCCGGCGCCAGACAGGTCCGGCGCCAGGCCGGCGTGGTGCGTTCGGGCTGCAGACCGGGGTCGAACAGTTCGCGGTCCGTCACCGGGACAGCAGTCCGAGGACCACCGGCAGCAGGGAGGCCGCCAGCCGCAGGTCCGGCTGCAGCGGCAGGTCGAGAGACCCTCCAGGGCGACCCCCGCGGCCAGCAGCGCCAGGGACGTGCACTCGTCGGCGGGGGAGAACCGCGGGTCCGGTTCGTCTCCCACGCCGTGGACGGAGCGCGGGAACCGGGCCGGTCGCTCGGGCGGGCGCCGGGTGCTCACGGCCAGGCGGTACCGAGACCGGTCGTCGGTCGAGCGGGTCCTCGCGGGAACGGGTTCTGATCCCGCGCGGTCGGACCTCCTGCGCGCCGGGGCGGCCGTCCTCGACGGCGAACTACCGCCGAGTCAGCGTCGGCGCGTCGGGCGCCGACGGTCCGGCCACCGTTCCCGCCCGGGCCGGCATCGCAGCGGCGGGGTCGCGCACCTCGGGACCCTCGTCCCACGTGCCGGCGGGAACGGTGCGGCACTGCCGTCCGCCGAGCACGTCCAGGGACGCGGGGATGCCGAATCCCAGGCCCCGGTGCAGTCGCAGACCGCCGTCGGAGCGGGGGTGTCCCCCAGCGTCCTCCACCCGTGGCTCGCCTCACACGTGGCTCTCCTGACTGGTGCGTGAACCGTCGGCGGCTCCCACGGCCCGGTGACGGCGGGCAGAACCCACCGAGGGTGAGCATCGCCAACGGCACCAACGGCGTCGCGGGATGGAACCCGAACGCCAACCGCGTCGACGCCCGGAGCGTCGTGCTCGTCGACTCCACCACCCCGTTCGACAACCCGTGCTCGAACGTCGTCTCGATCGCCGGACGGTGTCCGACGATCGTGCGCGACAGCGCCACGAACGCCGGGACCCGGCACCGCCGCGCCCACCCGATCCGCTCCAGCTGCGCGGCCTGCTTCTCGGTCGGGTCCTCGGGGTTCGCACCCCTTCGCCCACCGCGCACCCGTCAACGCCCGCGCCGACCCGGCTGCGAGGGCCCTCGGCGCGGTCTGGACGACGTCGAGCGGGCCGTCGCCCGCCACGTCGAGCGGTACGACAACCGCCGGCTGCACGGCGAGCTCGGCATGGTCCCGCCGGTCGAGTTCCAGGCCCAGTTCGAGATCGCGGCCCGCGCGGAGGTCACCGCCGCCTGAGCGTTGCTTCACACCGTCTACGGAACCCGGGCCTTGACAGGTGGGCGATGTCGATGCCCATCGCCCGCGCGACGGCGATCGCCAGCGCGCCGATCGAGGCGGGCTGGTCCACGACGACCAGGATCCGTCCGTGGGTTTGCCGCTCGGTGAAGACGGCCCGCAGTTCGGCCTCATCGTTGCTCAGCGCTCGATCGTGCGGGCGTGGTGGTTGCTCTGGCCGACGTCGATGCCGCACGACACCTCGTAGGGGTGTTCGGTCCGCGCCACCCGCTGACCTCCGTGTCGTCGTTCTCGTCCGACGGCAGGCCGACCGAGACGCCCGCGTCAGCAGCCACGTCGCGAACAGCGGTAGCAGTCAGACAGGTCCCTGTGAGCGATCACCGGCGTCCACCCGCCGCCGGTGACGACACCCCCGGGTCACGCGAGCTGCGGGGGGACTCAGTCGTACCGGCGGCGGTGGCCCGCCACCCCTCGCGGGGTGGTCGACAAGGTGACGGGGGGCAGCCTCAGCGTCGCGTGCGGCTTCGCCGAACCGCGGCGGGGGCGTTGACCGACGGCGCGGTGGGCGGCGCGGTGGGGGCCCCGGTGCCCGGACCCTGCCCCGGTCCTCCGGAACCACCCGGCCCGCCCGGCACACCGCCCCCGCCGGTGGCTTCTCGCCCGGCCGGGTCGATCGGCGCGGTCAAGGCCACGGTGTACCCGGCGGTGACGTCGCCGGTGACGGTGGCCAGTTCGGTGGCGGCGTCGTCGTCGCCGAAGACGTTGTCGGTCTCCAAGGAGACCTGGGCCATGTTGGTGATGCTCCGGCTGTAGCCGGTGGTGGCGTACACGGCGTCGGCGGCGTCTTCGGGGATGGCCAACTGAGAGGTCTTGCGGATGGTGCCGCTGCCGCTGGTGGCCTCGGCGATGGTCGAGTAGACCTGGAAGTGGATGTGCGGCCAGCGCCCGGAGTAGCAGGCGGGGAAGATGCTGGTGAAGCTCACCAGACCGGCAGCACTCGTCGTGGCGATTCCGCGCAGGTAGTTCTGGTCCGTGATCCCGGTGGAGTACAGGGAGTAGTTGCCATCGCGATCGCAGTGCCACAGGTACACCGCGTGACCCGGCAGCGGGTTTTCGTCGAGGTCGGTGATCGTGAGGTTGATCGTCAGCGGGATGCCCGTGGCGGTCAGGTTGTTGGTCGTGCCGAAGGTGGAGCGGATGTCGTTCCGGACGATGCCGTCGGCGGTGCGGATCTCGACGCCGTTGCTGCCGTCGCCGGGGTAGGGGCCGGCGGTCTCGGACTCGATCTCAGGGACGGCCGCCGCCGCGGGCTGTGCGCCGACGATTCCGGCGACGGCGGCGGCAGCGCCGGCGCTACCCAGGCCGGTGAGCATGCGGCGGCGGCTGAGGGTGGCCAGGTCGAAGGCCAGGCCGTTGTCGTGCACCGCGCGGACGTAGGCGGCGTTGTCTACCTGGTTGTCCAGCGCCGGGTCCGGAGCGGGGTCGACGAACGATTCCGCGTCGTTGCACTGCAAGGGGTTCATGAAGAGTCTCCTGGGATTGGGACCCGGCTCGAAGCCGGGCTGTGATCGGGCTGGTGCCGAGGTCGTGGAGGCGACCGCCTCCGAAACCCCGAAGAGGTGCGGAGCCGTGGGTTCGTCCCAGCTCGCCTGCTACTGCAAGGCGGCCGTGATCTGGGTGTAGACGGCGTCGGAGACGGCGTCTGCGCTGCCGAAGACGAGGGCGTGAGAGATCGGGGTGCCCGCCGTGGTGGCGTCCTCGGTCAGAGCGGTGAGCACCTGTGCGGTGCTGGTGGGCAGCGTGTCCTTGCGCGTCAAGAGCATGGGGCCGCCCTCGAAGGCCAGGAGAGCCGACCCGGCCATGGCGTCGGGCCAGTTCTCTCCCGTGGCGACTCCGACGGCGGTGGTGGCGTCGCTGAAGGCGCCGGTGGAGGTGAACTGTTGTGCGACCAGGGCGGCAGTGGCGTAGCGGTCGGCGCCGGCGAGGTCGTCCCAGGTGCCGGAGGCACCGGTGGTGACCGCGCTGACGGCGGCACCACCGACGGCGTACTTCACCTCGAAGGTGCGTGAGCCCAGGTAGGCGCTGGTGGCGGTGCCCAGCTTCGTCCCGTCGCTGAGCAGGACCACGCCCAGGGCGTGGGTGGTGTCGGGGTCCTGCACGCCCATGAAGGCGCCGGCGGCCAGGCCGTCGGGGAAGTTCTGACCGGTCACCACCGAGACGGTGTCGGCCTGGGGCATCGCCTCGGCGATCGCGACGGCGGTGGCGTAGCGGTCAGCGCCGGCCAGGCGGACCGTCTCGAAGCCGAGCTCGTGGACGGCGGTTTCGACGTCGGAGGACAAGGCGTTGGTGTCGCCCAGCAGGTAGACGGTGCCACCGGTGGGCAAGACGTCCTGCAAGGAGACTGCGACGGCAGGGTCGAGGCTGGCGGTGGAGGTCAGCAGCAGCGGCCCACTCTTGTCGGCAGCCAGGGGCGCTCCGGCCAAGGCGTCGGCGTAGGTGTCGGAGCGGGTCAAGACCACGGCCTGAGCTTTCCGGCCGGTGAACGCCGCTGCGGTGGCGACGGCGGTCGCGACCCGGTCGGCGCCGTAGACGCGGGTGACGGTGGTGGCCGCCAGGGCCGGGCTGGTGCTGCAGACCACGACGGCGGCGGCGGCAGTTGCCGCAGCGACGCTGAAGCGGAGGGGACGGGAGAGCAGACGCATGCTGGGGTAACCCTTCGAACCTCGATGTGTGGACGGGCCGATGGCGGGACCGGCCGGGTGAGCAGTTCAACCCTAGAGTCGATTTGTTACTTTCAGCCGATTGCGAAGGACTCACAGTGACGACACAGAACTCTCCGCCGGCTGGACGTAGTGGTCGTGGCCCTGAGCAGGTGCCACCACGGTGCCCGTCCGCGCACAGCGCGGGTCTCCGTCGGCCGGCGGTGCCTGTGCGGGCGGCGCGGACCGCGGCCAGGCCGTTGCCGGCCGTCCGCACCTCCCCGCCCTCGTCGTCAGCTCCGCAGCCGGGGGACCGTCGATCCGAGGACCGTGGTGAGTCCGCGCGTCGTGGAGCGGTCCGCTGCGCCTCATCGCGCAGGAACCCTGGCTCGGGCCGTGGTCGGGCCGCGCGGCAGGAGCGGGGACGCCGGGGCTCCGACGACCACGCGGCGTCTGGCATTCACAGCTGACGCACACCCCGAGCACGTCAAGTTCCTCAGTGGGCCTCCGATGGTGACGACGTCAATCCCGCAGGAAGGACCACCATGGCCCAGCACGATCGCAATCCCGTCCCCGACCACGGCACCGGCGTGATGCACCTCGGCACGTCTCGCGACGCCGCGGTGCGCACCTACGAGGGTCGAGTCCTTCCCCGTCAGGGCGAGGACGTCGACGACCAGGGCCTGGCCTTCGACATCACCACGATGCTGAACCGCCGACGGGTGCTGTCCGTCCTCGGCCTCGGCGCCGCCGGCCTCGCTCTGGCCGCCTGCGGCGAGGGCGACACCGCCGGTTCCTCCACCAGCAGCAGCACGACGAGCTCGTCCAGCGCCCTGAGCGAGATCCCCGACGAGACCGCCGGCCCCTACCCCGGCGACGGCTCCAACGGCGTCAACGTCCTGACCCAGTCCGGTGTCGTCCGCTCCGACATCACCTCCAGCTTCGGCAGCTCCACCACCACCGCCGCCGGCATCCCCATGACCCTCACCCTCAGCATCGTGGACATGGTCGAGGACGACTCCCCCATGGAGGGAGCCGCGGTCTACGTCTGGCACTGCGACCGCGACGGGAACTACTCCCTGTACTCCAACGGCATCACCGATGAGAACTACCTGCGCGGGGTCCAGTCCGCCGACGCCGACGGCAAGGTCACCTTCACCAGCATCTTCCCCGCCTGCTACTCCGGACGCTGGCCGCACATCCACTTCGAGGTCTACCCCTCCCTGGACGACATCACCGACGCCACCAACGCCATCGCCACGTCCCAGGTCGCCCTGCCCGAAGAGGTCTGCGACACCGTCTACGCCACCACCGGCTACGAACAGTCCATCACCAACCTCGCCGGGGTCACCCTGGCCAGCGACAACGTCTTCAGCGACGACTCCGGCGCCAGCCAGCTGGCCACCGTCACCGGCGACACCACCAGCGGCTACCAGGTCTCCTTGACCGTCGGCGTCGACACCTCCACCACCCCCACCGCCGGCGCGGCCCCCGCGGGCGGCGGTGGTGGTGGCGGTGGCACGGGCGGCACCCCACCCTCGGGGGCACCCGGCGGGATGCCGACTGGCATGCCGGCGGACCGGCCCACCTCGGCCTGAGGACAACCACGTCCGTCGACCGAACAGCACCACTTCCGGGTCGACGGGAGGGGATCACCGTCCGGGTGGTGCGGTAATGCGAGGAGCGGGGGCTGCTGCACCCCGAGCGCAGCCTGGGCGGGCAGCGCCACTACCCGACCCCGCGGTGGACCGGGTCCGGTTCATCCAGGACCTCCACGCCGCCGGGCTCGGCAGCAAGGCCGTCCTGCGGATCCTGCCGGGCACGGACCACGGAGTGCTGACCGACGGGGAGCAGGACCAGCTGCTGACCGAGCGCGAACGGGTGCAGGCCCAGCTCGTGGAGCTGACGGTGACGCGGGACACGCTCGACGACGTCGTCCGCGCCGGTCAGGCCTACCGCGCCGACCCGTCGGCGCCCGCCCGCCGCGCCGCGAGGCCTCCCGCGAGGGCTGGATGGTGGAGGTGCCGACGAACCGCCACCCCGGGTACCTGCTGACCAGCGGGAAGCCGGGGGAGAAGGACGCGCGGATCGCCTTCGGTGCCGCCGGGCCCGTCCTCACCCTCGCCGAGGTCAGGGCGTGGCGGGCGGACCCGTCCAGGTCGCGGTGAACGGATCGGGCTGATCGAGCACCGGGGATGGTCCCGCTGTGGGAATGTCCCCGGTGTGAGCCCGTCGTTGAGCGAGTCCGCGTTCTGGGTCCTGACCGCTCTGGCGCGCGAGCCCCTGCACGGGTACGCCATCCTGCGTTCCGTCGAGGACCTCAGCGACGGGGGACCGATGCTGCGGGTGACCACCCTCTACGCGACGTTGGAACGGTTGCAGCAGGACGGGTTGGTCCGGGTCGTCGCGGAGGGCGTGGTGGACGGCCGGGCCCGCCGCACGTACGACATCACCGACGGGGGGCGCCGCGCCCTGGCGGGCGAGGCCGAGCGCCTGCACGGACTGGCCGAGCGGTTCACCCCGTCGAGCGCGGTGGGGTTCGCCGTGGCGGGGTTGGCGTGCTTCGTGCTGGGTTTCGCCGGGACGTGGGCGCTCGCGGACGGTGCGACCGGATCCGCCCCCGCGGTGGCGACCTCGATCGCCCACGTCGCGACGGCGGGGTTCGCGCCGGCGCTGGTGTCGTTGAGCGCCCTGGCGTTGCTGCGCCACGGCGGTGTCGTCGGGGTGGCCGGCACGGTCGGTGCTGGTCTGCTGGCCGTCGCGGCGTGGGCGGCGGCGGCCCTCGCGGCCCTGTCGTGGAGCGTGGGTTTCGACCGTGCTGGTGCCGGCCTGCCGCCGACCACCTCCAGCGCAGCGTTCCCCGTGCTCCTGGTGGTGGCTCTCGTGCTCGGCGCAGCCGCCCTCACCCCGGTGTGGAACGGGGTGCTGCGGGGCGTGCGGCCGCCGGGACTGCGAGGTCCCGTGGTCGTCGCGTGCGCCCTGTTCTCGGCGGTCGCCCTCGGCGTCGCGTCCGTGACCCCCGGCCCGGGGGCCGTCACCGCGGTCGTCCTGCTGGTGACGAGCCTCGTCGTGCGCCGTCCCCGCACCAGGTTCCCGGAGCGGCCCGACGCGACCCCGGTGTTCTTGACGTCCACGGCGGCCGCACCCGGTCCCCGCGGGGGTCCTCCACCGCTGACCCCGGCGTTGCGCCGTCGGGTCGCCGCCCTCAGCGCGCTCGGCGTGCTGCTGGGGGTGCCGAGCGCGTTGCACGTCTTCCTCGGTGGCCCGGCCACGTCGTTCGCCGGAGTCCTCGGACTGCCCGGCGTGAACCTGGGGTGGGCGGCGGGAACCCTGGCGGCGATCCCAGGGGTCCTCGCGGGAGGCGTGCTCGCCGCCCGGCAGTGGGGGCGGTGCGTGAACCGTGTCACGGCAGCCGTCGTGGGGGCGCTGGCGTTGACGTGCTTCGCGCGGTTGCAGGGTCCGGACGGACCGCTCGCGCCGCTGTTCCTCGCCGCGCTGTTGGCCGCGCTGGCGGTCGTGTCCGTGGTCAGGGAGCGCCTGCCCGGCCGGTGGTGGTCGCGGTGGGCCCTGGTCGTGCTCATCGGTTCCGTCGCGGCCTGGACGGTCGCTCTGCCGCTGGTGGTCGTCGCTCCTCTCGGAGCACCCGTCCTGACCGCGGTCCTCCTGGTCCGGGTCCTGCGGGCACCCGGCGTCCGGGTCCGGTCGACCTGAGGTCACGCCTCCGGCGGACCCGCCCAGGTCGCGCTGAGGCTGTTGCGCGCCAGGCGTTCCAGCTCGTCGTCGGTGAGGTCGAGGGCGTCGCGCACGGCGCGGTAGTTGTCCGCGACGTAGCCGCCGAAGTAGCTGGGGTCGTCGGAGTTCACGGTGACGAGGACGCCGGCGTCGAGGAGTTCCCGCAGCGGGTGGGTCCGCAGGTCGGGCGTCACCTGCAGCCGCTGGTTCGACAGCGGGCAGACCGTGAGCGGCACCTGCTCGCGAGCCAGCCGGGCCACCAGGTCGGGGTCCTCCACGGACCGGACGCCGTGGTCGATCCGTTCGACGCCGACGTCCAGGGCCTCGCGCACGTAGTCGGGGCCACCCTCCTCCCCGGCGTGGGCGGTGGCGCGGAAACCTCGGTCCCGGACCGTCGCGACGTACCGCGCGAACCCCGACGGCGGGTTCCCGAGTTCCGTTGACCCCAGCCCGAACCCGACGATCCGATCCGCCCACGGCATGACGGCGTCGACCATCGCCAGGGCGTCGTCCTCGGTGCGGTGCCGCTGCGCGGAGGTGATGAGCGCGGCGTCGATGCCCGTCTCGGCCCGGGCCCGGTCGAACCCCTCGAAGATCCCGTCGAGCTGGTCGGCGAGGGGGACCCCGAGGGCCAGGAACGTCTGCACCCCGAAGAACACCTCCGCCCGGACCACGCCGTCGGCGGCGGCACGCACCAGGTAGCGGTGGGTGAGGTCGGCGAAGTCGCCCCGCTCCCGCAGCACCCGGCAGCCGACGAAGAACACGTCGAGGAAGGACTGCAGGTCGGTGAACGCGTACGCCGCGCGCACCTCCTCGACGCTCCGCCACGGCAGCGCGACGTCGTGCTTGCGGGCGAGGTCGAGGAGGTGGTCGGCCTCCAGCGTCCCCTCGAGGTGGACGTGCAGCTCCGCCTTGGGCAGGTCCTCCACCCTCGTCCGTCCGGTCACGCGACGAGCTCGGCGCTCTCGCGCAGGAACCGGCGGTTCGTCCAGATGTTCAGGTCGACGACCGCGTTCCAGACCCGGTCCGAGCGGCGCAGCACCGACAGGCCCACCCGGTTCACGGCCGCCGCCAGCGGGACCAGTCGGTCCTGCGGGGCGGGGTCGCCCAGCCCCAGTGCCCGGCCGAGGTCCGGGCCCTGGAGGTGGCGGGCCACGGTGCGGGCCGCGAGGCGCCCCGGCCCGAGCGGGACGCGGACGAGGTCGCGCAGGCCACCGGCGAGGGCCTCGATCCCGGCCTCGGTGAGCAGGCGGGAGTCCTCCGAGGGCGGGCCGGTGAGCGCGTCGACGCGGCGCAGGAGTTCGGCGGCCGAGCGCCGGTCGACGGCGCCGGTGATCAGGGCGGGTTCGACCCCCAGCAGTCCGCCGAGGAACCGCCAGTAGGTGAGGAACTGCGCGTACTCGGCGTCGGTGACGGCGAACCCCAGCCGGTGCGCGGAGCGCGGTGCGACGACGGTGAAGTCCAGCCACGTCCGCACCGAGTCCATCTGGCTGATCGGGACGACCCCGTCGGGGGACGCCGAGGCCCGCTGGACGTCACGGCGGGCCACCGCGTGCCCCAGGCGGACCCAGGCCGTCATGACCCAGCCCTCGGCGCCGCGGACGAGCCCACCGGGCAGGGAGGCTGCGGACAGCCAGCGCGCCGTCTCGGTCAGCCGGTGCTGGGTGCCGTGCACGAGGCGGCCGGTGCCGGTGAGGACGGCGGCCGGTCCCGGCGGCCGGTAGGAGCTGATGAGCGCCCCCGCGCCCACGTCGAACACGTGGACCGCCAGCGGCGCCGTGAAGGTCGCGCGGGCCCCGGCCGCCAGCAGGTCCGCCTCGCCCGCGGCCGCCACGCGCTCCTGCTCGGCGACGAACGCCCGGACCGCCGGGTGCGCCGCCGTGGACGAGCCCTCCCGCAACGCCTGGGCGAACTCCCCGCGGACCGCGGGGTCGTCGTGCACCGCGTCGGCCAGGGCGTCCGCGAGCGCGTCGCCGCGTCGCTGGGCGGCTGTCAACTGGTCCAGGGTGGGCAGGTCCCGGGTCGTCACCGTCGTCCTCGCAGGTCGTCCATCTCGCGGCGGTCGCGCTTCGTCGGCCGCCCGGCGCCGCGGTCGCGGACACCGAACGCGCCGAAGAACTCGTCCTTGGGCGGTGGGGGCGGGGAGTGGTCCACGTACGCCGCCCGGGCCAGGGGAGCACCCACGCGCTTGTCCAGCAACTGGACCACCTCGAAGACCTTCTCGTACCCCTCGGCCCGGATGCGGACGACGTCCCCGACGTGGACGCTCGTCGCGGGTTTCGCCCGTTCGTCGTTCACGCGGACGTGTCCCGCCTTCACCGCGGCGGACGCGACGGACCGGCTCTTGTAGAGCCTGACCGCCCACGTCCACGCGTCGATCCTCGTCATGCGTCTCCTCGAACCGCTACTTCCCGGACAGGACCCCGTCGACCAGTTCCTGCGCCTCGTGCTGGACGTGGCGCAGGTGGTCGGCACCCTTGAAGGACTCGGCGTAGATCTTGTAGACGTCCTCGGTGCCGGACGGGCGGGCGGCGAACCACGCCGACTCCGTCACGACCTTCAGACCCCCGATCTTCGCGCCGTTGCCCGGTGCCTCGGTGAGCTTGCTCACGATGGGTTCCCCGGCCAGTTCCGTCGCCGAGACCTGGTCGGCCGACAGCTTCGACAGCGTGGCCTTCTGCTCGCGCGTCGCGGCGGCGTCGGAGCGGACGTACTGCGGGCGGCCGAACCGCTCGACGAGGTCGCCGTAGTGCTCGCTCGGGGTGCGGCCGGTGACCGCGGTGATCTCCGAGGCGAGCAGGGCCAGCAGGATGCCGTCCTTGTCGGTGCTCCAGACCGAGCCGTCCTTGCGCAGGAACGAGGCCCCGGCCGACTCCTCACCGCCGAACCCGACGGAGGCGTCCAGCAGGCCCGGGACGAACCACTTGAACCCGACGGGGACCTCCAGCAGCGTGCGGCCCAGCGACTCCGCGACGCGGTCGATCATCGAGCTGGACACCAGCGTCTTGCCGATGGCGGCGCCCGCCGGCCAGTCCTTCCGCGTGGAGAACAGGTACTGGATGGCGACGGCGAGGTAGTGGTTGGGGTTCATCAGCCCCGCGTCGGGGGTGACGATGCCGTGCCGGTCGGAGTCGGCGTCGTTGCCGGTGGCGATCTGGAACTCCGAGCGCCGGTCGATGAGGGAGTGCATCGCCGAGGGGGAGGAGCAGTCCATCCGGATCTTGCCGTCCCAGTCCAGCGTCATGAACCGCCACGTCGGGTCCACCAGCGGGTTCACGACCGTCAGGTCCAGGCGGTGCCGGTCGGCGATCGCCTGCCAGAACTCCACGCTCGCCCCGCCGAGGGGGTCGGCACCGATGCGGATGCCGGCGTCGCGGATCGCGTCGATGTCCAGGACGTTCGGCAGGTCGTCGACGTAGGTGCCGAGGAAGTCGTAGCCCTGCGCGGCGGCGCGGGCCTTCGAGAACGGGACGCGGCGGACGCCGTCGAGCCCGGCCTCGAGGTAGGCGTTGGCCTTGGCCGCGATCCAGCCGGTCGCGTCGGTGTCGGCCGGGCCGCCGTTCGGCGGGTTGTACTTGAACCCGCCGTCGCGCGGCGGGTTGTGCGAGGGGGTGACGACGATGCCGTCGGCCAGACCGGACCCGGTCGTGCGGATCGTGCGGCCCTCGCGGTTGGCGGCGAGGATCGCGTGCGAGACCGCCGGGGTCGGCGTCCAGGAGTCCCGGTCGTCGACGAGGACGGTGACGTCGTTCGCGCCGAGGACCTCCAGCGCGGACACCCACGCCGGCTCGGACAGGGCGTGCGTGTCGCGGCCGAGGAACAGCGGGCCGTCGTACCCCTGCTCGCGGCGGTAGTCCACGATCGCCTGCGTCGTGGCGAGGATGTGGTCCTCGTTGAAGGCGGCGTCGAGGCTGGAACCGCGGTGCCCGGAGGTGCCGAACGCGACGCGCTGGCCCACGTCGGACGGGTCGGGCTTCGTCGCGTAGTAGGCCGTGACGACGTGCGAGACGTCGATGAGGTCCGAGGGCTGGGCGTGCTGTCCTGCGCGGGGGTTCGTCATGGCTTCCTCGTCACTCCTGGGCTCCGGCTGGTCTGGCTCGCACCTGTCGTGCCGATGATGCTGCACCGCCCGCGCCGGCCCCGCCACCGCCCCCGCCCGCGGTGAGCCGGCGGCTCGGAACGCACCTGCCCCGCCGCAGGCGCATGATCGGCCGCAGGACCGCACCGACCGCCGGTGCGCCGGAGGCAGGAGGACGCATGAGCAGCACGCGGTGGACGGCGGGCGACGTGCCCGACCAGCACGGCCGGGTGGCGGTCGTCACCGGCGCCAACACCGGTCTCGGCTTCGAGACCGCGAAGGTCCTCGCCGCGCGCGGGGCGACGGTGGTGCTGGCGGTGCGCGACGTCGGGAAGGGGACCGCGGCCGCGGAGCGCATGGCGGGGGACGTCTCGGTCCAGCGCCTGGACCTGTCCTCGCTGACGTCGGTCCGCGAGGCGGCGCAGGCGCTGCGGGAGGAGCACCCCCGCGTGGACCTGCTGATCAACAACGCCGGGGTCATGTACACGCCGAGGGAGACGACGCAGGACGGCTTCGAGCGGCAGTTCGGCACGAACCACCTGGGGCACTTCGCGTTCACCGGTCTGCTGCTCGACGCCCTGCTGCCCGTGGCCGGCTCGCGCGTGGTGACGGTCAGCAGCATCGCCCACCGCATCCGCGCCGCGATCCACTTCGACGACCTGCAGTGGGAGCGGTCCTACTCCCGCGTCGGCGCCTACGGGCAGTCCAAGCTGGCGAACCTGCTGTTCACCTACGAGCTGCAGCGTCGGCTCGCCGTGCGCGGGGCGGGCACCGTCGCGGTGGCGGCCCACCCCGGGGTCTCGAACACCGAGCTGGTCCGCAACTCGCCGGCACCGGTCCGTGCGGTGATGGACCGGCTCGGCTCGCTGCTGACGCAGTCGGCCGAGAGGGGCGCGCTGCCGACGCTGCGGGCGGCGACGGACCCGGCCGTGCTGGGCGGGCAGTACTTCGGCCCCGGCGGTCCGGGGGAGTCCCGCGGGCTGCCCCGGCAGGTCGCCTCCAGCCCGCAGTCGCACGACCTGGACGTCCAGCAGCGGCTGTGGACGGTCTCCGAGGAGCTGACCGGGGTGCGCTTCCCCGTGTAGGCCAGGCGCTCAGCGGGTGGCGTGCGCCCGCAGGTGGCCCAGGACGGCGGCGAGGAGGGAGATGCCGGCCGCGACGCCGAGACCGGCGCCGACGTGCCAGCGCAGCAGGGCCGCCCCCGCCGCGGCCCCCGCCAGGATGAGCAGGACGGCGCCCAGCCGGCGGCGCCAGCCCTCCCCGGTGCCGCCGGCGAGCCGGGAGTCGGCCGCCAGTCCCGTCAGCGTCGACGTGACGACGACGGTCGTGACGTCCTTGACGGCGAGCCGCCGCGCGGCGGCGGCCTGCCCGCCCATCGCCACGCCGAGCACGGTCGTCACGGTCAGGGCCGAGGGCGGCGGGGTCGTGCCCTGCGGCACCGGCAGGTCCGGCATCTGGGAGGTGGCCACGGCCAGACCGGCGAGCACGACCCCCACGACGACGAACACCCAGGTCGAGGCGGTCGTCCACCCCGTCGCGGCCTTGCGCAGCACGCGGCCCACGAGCGCGGCCCCGGCGAGGAAGCCGAGCAGCGCGAGCACGGGGCCCAGGATCGGCAGGTCCTCGGAGCCGGTGAGCGCCATCCCGAGGATGACGACGTTGCCCGTCATGTTGGCCGTGAAGACGCGGTCCAGGCCGAGGTAACCGACGGCGTCGACGATCCCGGTCGAGAACGTCAGCACGAGCATCAGCGCCAGGTGCCAGGACGTCCGACGCGGGCCGGAGCCGGTCGTCGTGGTGGGCGGTCCGGCGGTCTTCTCGGGGGGCATCGCGTTCTCCTGCTCGGCGGGTTCCGAACCCGGGTGCCTCGTGAAACACCGGGGAAACACAGGAAGAGTACGGTGCTCGAATTGTATACGTTCGGCTGCTGAGTCCGACCTGCGAGAGGTTCGCGATGACTGCTCGACCAGCACTGCTCCGTCTCCTGCCCCGTCTGCTGCCCGCCGCCCTCACCGTCCCGGTCCTGGGCCTGGCGGCCTGCGTGCCCGTGCAACCCGTCGGTCAGGCGCCCGAGCGCGAGGACGTCACCGGCGTCGCCATCGGGGACCGGCCCGTCCGCGACGGCGGGGACCTCGTCATGGCCCTGTCGGCCGAACCCGACCGGCTCGACCCCACCACGTCGTCCTCGCTCTACACGCGCTACGTGATGAACGCGATCTGCGAGAAGCTCTACGACATCGACGCCGAGGGGAACCTCGTCCCCCAGCTCGCCGCCGCGCTGCCGACGACGTCCCCGGACGGGCTCACCGTGACGATCCCCGTCCGCTCCGGCGTCCGGTTCGCCGACGGCACCCCGCTCGACGCGGCAGCCGTCGTCACCACGCTCGAACGGAACCTCACCCTCGAGACGAGCACCCGCAAGAGCGAACTCGGGCCCGTCGACACCGTCGAGGCGGCTGATCCCTCGACCGTCGTCGTCCGCTACGCCACGCCGTTCGCCCCGCTCACCGCCTCCCTCGCCGACCGCGCCGGGATGGTCATGTCCCCGACGGCCCTGGCCGAGCTCGGCACCGACTTCGGGGACCACCCGACGTGCGTGGGGCCCATGAAGTTCGTGGACCGCGTGCCGCAGACGTCGATCACCGTCGAGCGGGACCCGGAGTACTACGCGGCCGACGAGGTCCACCTCGATTCGATCACGTACCGGATCATGACGGACGCCAACATCCGGGCCGCGAACCTGCGCTCCGGGGACGTCCAGGTCGCCGACACCCTGTCCCCCCAGGACGTCGCCGCCCTGGCGCAGGAGAAGGGCATCGGCCTGCTGCAGACCGGCTCGTTCGGCTACCAGGGCGTCACCTTCAACCTCGGCAACACCGACGGCGTCGGGAAACCCCCGGGCCGCATCGACACCCCGCTGGCGACCGATCCCCGCATCCGCGAGGCGTTCTCCCTGGCCGTCGACCGCGAGGCGCTGGTGAACTCGGTGTTCAACGACTGGTACGAACCGGCGTGCTCGTTCGTCTCCCCGGACAGCACCTACTCCACCGGGGCCTCCGACGCCTGCCCGCCGCACGACCCCGAACGTGCCCGGCAGCTGCTCACCGAGGCCGGGGTGGAGCTGCCCTACCGGATCCGGGTCTCGGCCTCGAACACCGCCGACACCCTGCGGTTCTCCCAGGCGTTGCAGGCCAGCGTGCAGGAGGCGGGCTTCGCCCTCGACATCGAACCGGTCGAGTACTCCACGCTGCTCGACCAGCAGTCCTCCGGTGCCTTCGAAGCCGTCCAGCTCGGCTGGTCCGGCCGCGTCGACCCCCACGGGAACGCCTCGAACTTCCTCACCACGGGCGCGGGGAACAACTACTCGGGCTACTCGGACCCCGAGGTCGACGCGCTGCTGAAGCAGGCCGCGCGCAGCACCGACCCCGCGACGCGCGCCGACCTCTACGGTCAGGTCGTCACGATCGTGCAGCGGGACAACCCGATCGTCTACCTGTACCGCGTGCGCAGCATCACCGGGTACGTGAGCTCCGGTGCGGACGCCGTCGCCGGGGTCGAGACCTACGCCGACGGTGTCGTCCGCCTCGGGCGCGCCGCCTTCCTCCAGGAGAGTGAGTGATGGGACGTTTCCTGCTGTCCCGGCTGGGCCAGAGCGTCGTGACGCTCGTGCTCGCCTCGATGGTCGTCTTCGCCGGGGTCCGCGCCCTGCCCGGTGACCCCGCGCTGGCCGTGGCCGGGGAGGAGGCGACACCCGAGGCGCTGGCCGCCGTGCGCGCCGACCTCGGCCTGGACCAGCCGGTCTGGGTCCAGTACTGGACGTTCCTCACGAACGCGCTGCGGGGCGACCTCGGGAACTCCGTCCGCACCGGGACCCCGGTCACCGACCTCATCGGGGCGACGCTGCCGGTCACGGTCTGGCTGTCCGTCTACGCCATGCTGTTCGCCGTCGTGTTCGGCCTGGCGATGGGCGTCGTCGCCGCCGTCCGGCGCGGCACCTGGGCCGAGGCCGGGGTCAACGGGCTGTCGCTGCTGGGGTTGTCGGTCCCGAGCTTCTGGCTGGGGCTGCTGGCCATCCTCTACCTCGCCGTCGGCACCGGCTGGTTCCCCGCCTCCGGGTACGTCTCCCCGGGGGAGGACCCCCTGCGCGCCCTGCACCACCTGACGTTGCCGGCCGTCATCCTCGGCGCGGGCATCGCCGCGGTCGTCATGCGCCAGACCCGCGCCTCGATGCTGCAGAACCTCTCGGCCGACTACGTCCGCACCGCCCGCGCCAAGGGCGCGTCGCGTTCGGCCGTCGTGCTGCGGTTCGCGCTGCGCAACTCCCTCGTCGTCGTCGTGACGCTCGTGGGGCTGCAGCTCGGCGGGCTGATCTCCGGGGCCGTCGTCACCGAGCGCATCTTCGGCCTGCCCGGGTTCGGGAAGCTGACGCTGGACTCGGTGTTCAGCCGCGACTACCCCGTCATCGAGGGCGTCGTGCTCGTCGTGACGCTCGCCTACGTCGTCATCAACCTGGTGGTCGACCTGCTCTACACCGTCCTCGATCCTCGCATCCGCGTCGCCGGAGGTGCCCGATGAGCCAGACCGTCCAGGCCGCCGACCGGCTCGAGGTGGACCTCGGGTCCAGCCGCGGGCTCGTCCTGCGGCGCATGCTGCGCAACCCCGCCGGCGTCGTGGGGATGGTGCTCGCCGCCCTCGTCGTCCTCGCCGCGCTGCTGGCACCGGTCCTCGCGCCGTACCCGCCGACCCAGGTCCACTTCGAGACGCCGTTCCAGGTCCCCCGCACGGTCGGGTTCTGGCTCGGCACCGACGACCTCGGCCGCGACGTGCTGTCCCGCATCCTCTTCGGCCTGCGGGCCTCGCTGCAGGTGGCGCTGCTGGCCGTCGTGCTCTCGGTCGTCGTGGGGACGCCGCTCGGCCTGGCCGCCGGGTACTGGCGCGGGCTGGACGTCGTGGTGTCCCGCGTGACCGACGTCGTGCTGGCGTTCCCGTTCCTCGTCCTGGCCGTCGGCCTGGCCGCGATCCGCGGGGCGAGCCTGGGCAACGCGGCGATCGCCCTCGGCATCGCCCACGTGCCACAGGTGATCCGCGTGGTGCGGGCCGAGACGCTGCGGCTGCGGGGCGCGGAGTACGTCCTGGCCGCCACGACGATGGACGCCTCCGGGGTCCGCATCCTCGCCACCCACGTGCTGCCCAACGCCGTGCCCTCGATCGTCGTGCAGGCCACGGTGATCGTGCCGGCCGTCGTCATCGGCGAGGCGCTGCTGTCCTTCCTCGGCCTGGGCATCCAGCCGCCCACCCCGAGCCTGGGCATCATGCTGTCCGACGCGCAGCAGTACATCTTCCGCGCGCCGACGGCGGCGCTCTTCCCGGGCCTGGCGATCGTGCTCGTGTGCCTGGCCTTCAACCTCTTCGGCGACGCGCTGCGCGACGCCCTCGACCCGAGCGGAGACCACCGGTGAGCTTCACGCCCCCGACCGAGAACACCACCCGCCCCACCCTGCGCGGCACGTTCGGCATGACGGCCTCGACCCACTGGCTCGCCTCGGCGACGGGGCAGTCCGTGCTGGAACGCGGCGGGAACGCCTTCGACGCCGCCGTCGCGGCCGCGTTCGTCCTGCACGTCGTCGAACCCCACCTCAACGGGCCCGGCGGCGACATGACGGGGGTGTTCGCCACCGCGCAGGACCCGACCCCGGTCGTCCTCAACGGCCAGGGCCCCGCGCCCGCGGCCGCGACCATCGGGCACTACCGGGCCGAGGGCCTGGACACCGTCCCCGGGGCGGGGGGGCTCGCGGCGGCCGTCCCCGGCGCCGTCGACGCGTGGATGGTGCTGCTGCGCGACCACGGCACGTGGGAACCGGCTGACGTCCTCGACCCCGCCATCGGGTACGCCCGCGACGGCCACCCCGTCGTCGGCCGCGTCGGGACGACCATCGCCTCGGTGGCCGACCTGTTCCGCGAGCACTGGCCGAGTTCGGCGGCGCTGTGGATGCCGCAGGGTTGCATCCCGCAGGCCGGGGACGTCGTCACGAACCCCGCCTGGGCGCGCACGCTGGAGCGGCTGGTCGAGGCGGGGAAGAACGCCGGCTCGCGCGTCGAGCGGATCGAGGCGTTCCGCCGGGAGTGGCGCGAGGGGTTCGTCGCCCGTGAGGCCGTGGAGTTCCTGCGCACCCCGCACCGGCACTCCTCCGGCACCGACCACGCCGCCGTCCTGGAGACCTCCGACTGGGCCGCGTTCTCCGCCGGGTACGAGGAGGCGACGACGATCGAGTTCCGCGGGACGACCGTCGCCAAGACCGGCCCGTTCGGCCAGGGACCGGTGCTGCTGCAGGCGCTGCGCATCCTCGACGGGTTCGACGACGCCGACCTCGACCCCTCGACCGTCCGCGGCGCCCACACCGTCCTGGAGGCGCTCAAGCTCGCCCTGGCCGACCGGGACGCCTGGTACGGCTCGGCGGCCGACCCGGACGTCCTGCGCGACCTGCTCTCGGAGGAGTACGCCGCGGCCCGCCGCGCGCTCATCACCGACCGCGCCTCACACGAGTTCCGCCCGGGGTCCCCGGGGGGTCGGACGCCGCACGTCCCGCCGCTGCGCACCGACGCCCCGTCCGCGGTCGGGGTGGGAGAACCGACGGTGGGCGAACCCACGGTCGAGAGCACGGGCACCACGCGCGGCGACACCTGCCACGTCGACGTCGTGGACCGGTGGGGGAACGTCGTGTCGGCCACGCCGTCGGGCGGCTGGCTGCAGTCGTCCCCGGCCGTTCCCGACCTCGGTTTCTGCCTGGGGTCGCGCCTGCAGATGACGTGGCTGGACGAGGACTCGCCCTCGGCGCTGCGCCCGGGGGAACGTCCGCGCACGACGCTGACCCCGACCCTGCTGCTGCGCGACGGGGTTCCCGTGGAGGCGGTGGGCACCCCTGGCGGGGACCAGCAGGACCAGTGGCAACTGATGTACCTGCTGCGCACGCTCGTCGGCGGGTACGAACCGCAGCAGGCGATCGACGCCCCCGCCCTGCACACGACGTCGATGCCCGGGTCGTTCTGGCCGCGGACGTGGACGCCCGGTGGCGCGGTCGTCGAGGGCCGGATCGGGGACGACGTCATCGCCGGCCTGACCGAGCGCGGGCACGTCGTGACCCGCTCGGGGGACTGGTCGCTGGGCCGGTTGACCTGCGCCGGCCGGGACCCCGAGACGGGTGTGCTGCACGCCGCCGCGAACTCCCGCGGCGCCCAGGGCTACGCGGTGGGGCGGTGAACGGCGTGACGAACCTGCTGGAGGTCGAGGGGCTCGAGGTCGCCTACGGCACCACCACGGTCCTGCACGGGGTCGACGTGACGGTCCGCCGCGGGCACCGCGTCGCCGTCGTCGGGGCGTCGGGTTCGGGGAAGTCGACCACGGCCGCCGCCGTGATGGGTCTGCTCCAGGGCGCCGGGCGCATCACCGGCGGGCGCGTCGTCGTGGCCGGGGACGACATCACCGCCGCGTTGCGCGGCCGGGACGAGAACCGGTTGCGGCGGCTGCGGGGCCGGCGGATCGGCCTCGTCCCGCAGGACCCGATGTCGAACCTCAACCCCTCGGCCCGGGTCGGGCGCCAGGTCGCGGAAACCCTCGCCATGCACGGGCTGGCCAAGGGTTCCGCCGCCCGGGACCGGGCCGTGGAACTGCTGGAGGAGGCCGGCATCCCCGACGCCGGCCGCCGCGCCCGTCAGTACCCGCACGAGTTCTCCGGCGGGATGCGCCAGCGCGTCCTCATCGCGATGGCGTTGGCCGCCGAACCGGAACTGCTCATCGCCGACGAACCCACCTCCGCGCTCGACGTCACGGTGCAGCGCCAGATCCTGGACCACCTCGACCGGCTCACCGCCGCGCGCGGGGCCTCGCTGCTGCTCGTGACGCACGACCTGGCCCTGGCCGCTGACCGGTGCGACGACGTCGTGGTGATGTCCGAGGGCCGGGTCGTGGAGACCGGGCCGGCGGGGCGGGTGCTGCGGGCGCCGAGCGCCGATTACTCCCGCGCTCTCGTGGCGGCGGCCCCCGCGACGGCCGGTCGCACCGCGCCGCGCGAACTGCCCGAACGGACGAGCGAGGACGTCCTCGTCGTGCGCGACCTGGTGAAGGAGTACCGGATCCGGGGCCAGCGCGAGAAGCTGCGGGCCGTCGACGGGGTGTCGTTCACCGTGCCCGCCGGGACGACGACAGCGGTCGTGGGGGAGTCGGGGTCGGGCAAGACGACGACGGCCCGGCTCGTCCTCGGGCTGGAGGACCCCACGAGCGGACGGATCGCCGTGGACGGCGGCCGCCGCGACGTGCAGCCGGTGTTCCAGGACCCGTTCGGTTCCCTGGACCCGACGAAGACCCTCGAACGCCTCATCGACGAACCCCTGCGCATCGCCCGTGTCGGCGACGCCCGTTCCCGCAAGGCGCGGGTCGGGGAACTGCTCGACCAGGTGTCGCTGAGCCGGACCCTCGCGCAGCGTCGTCCGGTGGAGCTGTCCGGCGGGCAGCGCCAGCGCGTCGCCATCGCCCGGGCGCTGGCGCTGAACCCGAAGGTCGTCGTCCTGGACGAGGCGACGTCCGCGCTGGACGTCCTCGTGCAGCAGCAGGTGCTCGACCTGCTGGAGCAGTTGCAGGAGGACCTGGGCCTGACGTACCTGTTCATCACGCACGACCTCGCCGTCGCGCGGCACCTGGCGCACCGCGTCCTGGTGATGCGGTCCGGGCGGGTCGTGGAACAGGGCATGATCGGGGACGTGTTCGACCACCCGCGCGAGGAGTACACCGCCCAGCTGCTGTCGGCCATCCCCGGCCGGGCGGCGGCCTGAGCGTGGGGGCGTCGGCGGAGCGGGTCACCGAGCAGTTGCGGCGCGACGTCCTCGGCGGGTTCTTCCCGCCGGGGACGCGGCTGACGGAGACGGCCCTCGTGGACCGGTACGGCACCTCCCGGGTGCCGGTCCGGGAGGCGTTGCGCGCGCTGGCCGGTGAGGGGTTCGTCGAGCTGCGCCCCAACGCCGGCGCCCGTGTCGCCGAGGTCCCCGTCGACGACCTCGCCGACCTGTACGCCGTGCGCTGCGTGATCGAGGAGATCACCGCGAGCCGGTGCGCCCGCCGGGTCGCGGCGGGGGAGAGCGCCGTCGTCGAGGAGCTGGCGGAGATCGTGGAGGCGGGGTTCGCCGCGCTCGACTCCGGCGACCCGGTGCTCGGTGCGGAACTGAACTCCCGGTTCCACGGGACGATCGCCCGGTTGTCGGGGTCGCACAGCATGACCCTCGTGCTGCGCCGGGTCAGCGAGCAGATCCAGTGGGCCTACGCCACGACCGTCCCGCAGCAGGGGCACCGCGCGTGGACCGAGCACCGCCGCATCGTCACCGCCATCGCCACCGGGGACGAGGCGAAGGCCGGTAAGGCGATGGTCAAGCACGTGGAGACGTCGCGGCGGGGGTTCGCGCGTCGGTAGCCGGTCGTGTGCGCTGAGTTCCTGTCGGACCCCTCGTGCAGGGTGCGCTTCGTGACCGCAGACCGCCCCCAGTGCCCTTCCGACCTCCCCGACGGCTACAGGGAGCTGCTCGAGCAGTTGAAGCACCGCGTCCGGACGACCCAGGTCCGCGCTGCTCGCGCCGCCAACACTGAGCTGCTGCGGCTGTACTGGTCCGTCGGGAGGGACGTGCTCGATCGGCAGCAGGCCGCCGGATGGGGGGCCAAGGTCATCGCCCGGCTCGCCGCTGATCTGCGGGCCGCCTTCCCAGAGCAAACGGGTTGGTCGGTCCGCAACCTGCACTACATGCGGTCCCTGGCAGCGGCGTGGCCCACCGAGGCGGACTTTCTGCCACAACCTGTGGCACAACTCCCGTGGGGACACGTACGGCTCCTGCTCGACCGTCTTGACGGGACCGATCTACGCACGTGGTACGCCGCCGCCGCCGTCCAGCACGGCTGGTCCCGCAATGTCCTGCAGCACCACTTGGCCACCGAGCTGCACCGCCGCGAGGGGGAGGCGCCGTCGAACTTCGCCGCCCAGCTCCCCGCCCCGGACTCCGACCTGGCGCAGCAGCTGACCCGCGACCCGTACGTCTTCGAGCACCTGGCGCTGACCCGGCCCAAGGCCGAACGCGACCTGGAGCAGTCGCTCGTGGACCGCCTGCAGGACACGCTCACCGAGTTCGGCCACGGCATGGCGTTCGTCGGGCGGCAGGTCCGCTTCGACGTCGACGACTCCGAGATGGTCCTCGACCTGCTGCTCTTCGCGGTCGAGCAGTGTCGCTACGTCGTCGTCGAGCTCAAGGTCGGTGCCTTCTCCCCGGCCTACACGGGCCAGCTCGGGGCCTACGTCGCCCTCGTCGACGACCGGCTGCGCCGCCCGGAGCGGCACGCCCCCACCGTCGGCATCCTGCTCTGCACCCGGGCCCCGAAGAACGAGGCCGTGCGGTACGCCCTCACCAGCTCGGCCGCGCCGCTGGCCGTCGCCGGGTACACGTACGACCGCCTGCCCGCCGAGGAACGCGCCGCGTTGCCGGACGTCGACACCCTCACCGCCGCTCTCGGCGGTGGCGGGCACCGCCCGTTGGACCCACCCACCACGCCGGCGGCGGGCGACTGACCGGGGATACCCCGGCACGCGGTCAGGCGGCGCCCTGCTCCTGCGAGCACCACCACGTCGTCCGGCCACCGACCGTCGCCCGCACCATCGCTCCGCCGCAGCGCGGGCAGTGCTCCCCGGACGTGCGGTGCGGGATGACCTCGCCGGTGTGGACGCCGCCGTGCTTGACGGCGTGCCGGATCCCGGCCCGCAACTGCCGGCGCAGCTCGTCGAGCTCGGCGGTGCTCAGCTCACCCGCGGGGGTGCGCGGGTCCAGGTGGGCCCGCCACAGCACCTCGTCGGCGAGCAGGTTGCCGATGCCCGCGACGACCGACTGGTCCAGCAGTCGGGCCTTGAGCGGGGCGGTGCCGCGGCCGACGCGTTCGCGGAACTCCTCGCGCCCGACGTGCTCGGCGTCCGGGCCCAGGGCGGACAGGTCCGGGTCCAGGCGCACCCGGCCCAGGCGCCGCTTGTCGAGCAGGCGCAGCGTCCCACCGTCGGCGAACGTGAGCGTGAAGCGGTACCACTCGTCCTTCGCCACGCGCGGCACCTTCGGCGTGCCCTCGTAGTCACCGCCGACGACCCGCTCACCGTCGGCGGAGGTGATGACGATGCGCCCGCTCATGCCGAGGTGGATGCCGAGGGCCGGGCCGTCGCCGGAGGTGTCGCACCACATCGACTTGCCCTGCCGGTGCGCCGCCGTCAGCTCGCGGCCGACGAGGGCGGTGCGCAGGTCGCCGGGCTTGTGGGGACGGCACTCGTAGGTGTCGTTGTCGTCGACATCGGCGATCTCGCGGTGCAGACCACCCGCCTCGACGACCTGGCGGGCCGATTCGACCTCGGGGAGTTCGGGCACCCGCGGAACCTAACCGAGCCCGCGCTCGTCCGCCCCCCCGGCCGCTGCCACCCCGGCGCGGGGGAGTCCTCGTTGCCTCCACGAGGCCGATCACCGACCGCGTGGAGGCAACGAGGCCCACCCCCGGGGGCCGCGACGCGCGTCAGGCGCGGGTCTGCGGCAGGAACGGGTAGTCGGTGTACCCCTCGGGTCCGGTCCCGTAGGACGTCGTCGGGTCGAGGACGTTCTCGGGGTGCCCGCCCTGCCAGCGGGCGAGGAGGTCCGGGTTGGCCATGACGGCACGGCCCACGGCCACGACGTCGGCGACCCCGTCGGCGAGGTAGCCCGTCGCCTCCTCGCGCGTCGTCACCTCGGCGAAACCGGTGTTCACCATGAGCGGGCCGCCGAAGCGCTTGCGCAGCCCCTGGACGAACTCGCCGGCGGGTTCGGCGTGCAGGACGCTCAGGTACGCCAGGCCCAGCGGCTGCAGCTGCTCCACGAGGTGGGTGTACGTCGCCTCGACGTCGGCGGGGTCCTTCTCCCAGGCGTCCTGGATGTTGTGCGCGGGGGAGATGCGCACGCCGACGCGGCCGGCGCCGATCTCGGCGGCCACGGCGCGGGCGACGCGGGCGGTGAGCCGTGCGCGGTTCTCCGGCGACCCGCCGTACTCGTCGGTGCGCTGGTTGGCGCCCGGGGCGAGGAACTCGTGGAGCAGGTAGCCGTTGGCGCTGTGGATCTCGACCCCGTCGATGCCGGCGTCCACCGCGCGGCGGGAGGCGGCCACGAGGTCGGCGACGACGTCGTCGATCTCGGCGCCGGTCAGCGCGTGCGGGACCGGGTACGGCTTCTTGCCCTGCGGAGTGCGCACCTCTCCGGAGACGGCGATCGCGCTGGGGGCGACGATGCGGTCGGTGCCGGTGATGGCGGTGTGTGAGACGCGGCCACCGTGCATGACCTGGATGACGATGCGCCCGCCGGCGGCGTGCACGGCGTCGGCGACCCGGCGCCACCCCTCCTGCTGCTCCGGCGTCGCCAGACCCGGCTGCCCGGGGTAGGAACGGGACTCGTGGCTGGGGTAGGTGCCCTCGGAGACGATGAGGCCCGTGCCGGCCCGCTGGGCGTAGTGCTCGACGAGCAGGTCGTTCGGCACGCCGTCGGCGTCCGCGCGGGTGCGCGTCAGGGGGGCCATCACGAGGCGGTTGGGCAGGGTGAGGTCGCCCAGGGCGACGGGCGAGAACAGATCCATGTGCACCTGCAACAACCGGACTCCGGTCCGGATTCCCGCCCCCGTAGAGTTCACCCCCGTGTCCGGTGTCCTCGTCGCGATCACGTGCGCGCTGTGCCTGGTCCTGGGCGGGTGGGCCGTCGTCACCGTCGCCCGCGACCGCCGCGTCGGCCGGGCTCTGCTCACCGGCCTAGCCGTGGTGGAGCTGTCGGTCCTCGCCACCGTCGTCGACGGCGTCGTGGCGCTGGCCACCGGCACCCGCCCCGTCGAGCTCGCCACGTCCGTCGCCTACCTCGTGGTGGCCCCGTTCATCCTGCCCGCCGGCACGTTCTGGGCGCTGGCGGACCGCTCGCGGCCGAGCACGCTCGTGCTCGCCGTCGCCTGCTTCGCCGTCCTCGTCATCGCCTACCGGGCCTTCCTGCTCTTCGCGGTGACCCGGTGAGCGCGCCGGACCGGACGCCGGGCCGGCCGGGGCGCACGACCGGGCTGGGGCGCGTCCTCGTCGCCCTGTACGCCGTCTTCGCCATCGCCGCCGTCTCGCGCGCGGGCGTCCAGATCGCCACCGACTTCCACGAGGCCCCCCTGGCCTACCTGCTCTCGGCCCTCGCCGGGGTCGTGTACGTGCTGGCGACGGTGGGTCTGGGCCGGTCCGGGCCGCGCTGGCGGCGCGTGGCGTGGGTGGCGTGCAGCGTCGAGCTGCTGGGCGTCCTGACCGTCGGCACCCTCAGCCTCGCCGACGCGCAGGCCTTCCCCCGCTCGACGGTGTGGTCGGGGTACGGCTCGGGGTACGTCTTCATCCCCCTGGTGCTGCCGGTGCTCGGGCTGATCTACCTGCGGCGGGAGTCGCGGGCGGCGCGCCCCCCGGCCTGACGTCCGCACCGCTTCACCTCGCCCCACCGCGTCGGCGGGTCGATCCCGGCAAACTACTCACTCGGTACATACACGTGGTGTACGTTGCCGATCATGTCGCTCGCCGAGCTGCACCTGGCGCTCCTGTCGGCGGGGCCCGCGCACGGGTACGACCTCAAGGGGTCGTACGACGCGTGGTTCCCCGACGCCAAGCCGCTGCCCTTCGGGCAGGTGTACGCCACGCTCGGGCGACTGGTCCGCGACGGTCTGGCCGAGGTGGTCGAGACGCGCTCCGAGGGGGGGCCGGAACGAACCGTCTACGCGGTCACCGCCGCGGGCCGGCAGCGGTTGCGGGAGTGGCTGGCCGAGCCGGCCCCGCCCGCCGTCGCCGGCACGGAGGACCTCGTGCGCAAGGCCGTCGTCGCCCTGCGCACGAGGGACCCCGACCGCCCGGCCAGCTCCTTCGTCGACGACCAGCGCGCCGCGCACCTGCGCCGCATCCGGGCGCTCGCGGCCGGTGACCGCTCCGGGGCCCAGGACGACCTCGGTTCCCGCCTCGCCCGCCGCTACGCCGCCCTGCACCTCGACGCCGACCTGCGCTGGCTCGACGAGGCCGCCGCAGCGCTCGAGACCCGTTCCCCGCACCCCGACCAGGAGGGTCCCCGATGAACCTGCCCCGCGACGACGCGACCGGTCCCGGCCCTGCCCTCGCGCTGCGCTCCGTGAGCCACGCCTACTCCCGCACCCCCGCGCTGCGCGAGGTCTCGCTCACCGTGGAGCCCGGTGAGGTCGTGGCCGTCACCGGACCCAGCGGGTGCGGCAAGTCGACGCTCCTGCACGTCGCGGCCGGGCTGCTCGTCCCGCAGGCCGGTTCCGTCGACCTCCTCGGCACCGACCTGCACGACCTCGACGAGACGGCGCGCGCCGTCCTGCGCCGCCGGGGCGTCGGCATCGTCCTGCAGTACGGCCAGCTCGTGCCGGACATGACGCTGGAGGACAACGTCGCCCTCCCGCTGCTGCTCGACGGCGGCGACCTCGCCGCCTCCCGCACCGCCGCCCGCGACGCCCTGGCCCGGGTCGGCCTGGAACAGGCCGGGCAGGCCGTGCCCGAGGAGCTGTCCGGGGGGCAGGCCCAGCGCGCCGCCATCGCCCGGGCTCTCATCACCTCCCCGAGGCTCCTGCTGGCCGACGAACCCGTCGCGAGCCTGGACGCCGTCGCCGCGGCGGACGCCCTCGACCTCATGCTGGCGGTCGCCCGCCGCGACGGGGGCGCCGTCGTCCTCGTCACCCACGACAACCTCGTCGCGGCGACGGCCGACCGCGAGGTCAGGTTGCGCGAGGGCCGGGTCGAGCGCGAGACGGTGCTGCGGTGAGCGCGGACCTCGCGACCCGTCGCCGCGCCGCCTCCTCGCTGCAGCCGGCCGCGGTGCGGGCAATGACGGCCGTGCGCTCGCAGACCGACCGGGTGCGGTTCCGGGCCACCGCGGCCGCCGCGGCGGGAGTCGGGGTGGCGCTGCTCATCGCCTCCTCGGCCGCGACGGTCCACGACGACGTCGTCGTCGGGACCTCCGTCTGGACGAGGGTGGACGGGACCCGGGTCACCGAGGAGATGGTCACGGCCTCCGGCGGACTCGCCCCGTTCCTGGCCGAACCCGGCCTGCGCCCGGGGTTCGCGATCGCGGCCGTCCTGCTCGTCCTGCCCTTCCTCGCCCTGGCCGTGCAGGCCGTCCGCGTCGGGCGGGTCGTCGACGAGCGCCGCAGCCGGCGGCTCCTGCTCGCCGGGGCCACCTGGGCGGACGTGCGACGCCTGCGCATCGCCCGCACCCGCGCCGCGTTCGTGCGCGGGGGCCTGCTGGCCGGGCCGGTCTACCTGCTGCTGTGGCTCGTCCTGGGGTGGGCGCTGCCCACGGGGTCACGGCTGCTGCCGCCCCTGCACCCGGTCATGCCGTTGGTGTGGCTCGCGGTCGTGGGGGTCCTCGCGGTGGGGGCGCGCGTGCTGGCCGTGCTGGGGTTCCGCCGGGCCGAACGGCTGACCTGGGACGGAGCCGGTGCCGGTGTCCCCTCGCGGACCTTCGTCCTGCTCAGCGCCCTGGGCGGGGTGGGGCTCGTCGTCGCCGCCCCCGCGCTGGCCCGGTCCGACCAGGTGTTCCCGGCCCTGCTCGTCCTGACCGTCGTCCTGTTCCTCCTGGCCGCCGGTGGGGCCGCGGCCCGGTTCGCGGCGGCGCGCCGCGTCGACCCCGCCGGGGCTGCGGTGCCGGTGGAGCGGGCACGGTCCGCGCCGCGCAGGTGGTGGCGGCGGGACACCGCGGCGCACCTGCTCACCGACGCCCAGCGCCGCGGCAGCACCGCGGCCATCACCGGGACGGCCGGCGTCCTGTTCGTGTGCGGGCTGTCCTTCGGCGTCGAGACGGCGCTGGCGGCCCAGGTCCTGGTGGAACGCAGCGCCGAGGCCGGGTCCGACTGGTCCGACTGGTCCGACGTCGCCTTCTACCTGACGGGGTCCGCCCTGGCCGCCGTCGTGGGCGTCGTCGCCGCGCTCGTCGCGGTCGCGGCCCTCCTGCTGAGCCTCACCGACCAGTTGCTGGGGAACCGGCGGGCCGTGGCGTCCGTCGCGGCCCTGGGGGTGGAGACTCGGCGCCTCGTCCACGTCCAGGCGCTACGCCTGCGGCGCACGGCGGTCCCCGCCACGGTCGTCGGCACCGTCGTCGCCGCCGTCCCGTACACCTTCGGGTTGGTCGCCTCCGCCGCGGACGGCGGCTGGTCCCCGTACGTCCTGCTGCCCGCCGTCGTGGTCGTCGTCGTGGCGCTCGTCACGACGCTGGCCTGCGACCTCCTCGCCCGTCTGCTCGCGGGCCGGGTCCGTCAGGCGGCGGCCCTGGAGAACCTCCGGGTCCCCTGACCCGGAACGCACCGTGTCCTGGCACCCGCGGGTGCCGCCAGCAGTCGAGCGGGGGAGTTCGTCGTGGTGGGTCACTTCCGGGGGTGCCGGCACGAGGGCGACGGCGGCGTCCTCAACGTCCCGAACGCCGTGACGGCGGCGCGGACCGTGGGGAGCCTGGCCTGCGCGGCCGTCGCGATCCTCGTCGGCTCCGAGGTCTGGCTCGCGGTCGCGCTGGCGGTGTACTGGATCGGCGACATCGCCGACGGGGCGCTGGCCCGACGGCTGGGGCAGGAGACCACCCTCGGCGCGGTGTTCGACATCGTCTGCGACCGGGCGTGCGGCGCCTGCTTCTTCCTCGGGTGGGCCGCGCTGCACCCGGAGACGGCCCTGGTCGTCGTGCTGTTCCTCGCCGAGTTCATGGTCGTCGACTTCCTGCTGTCGTTCAGCTTCTACCTGTTCCCGATCAACAGCCCGAACTACTTCGGTGCCGTCGACCGCCGGGTGTTCCTGCTGAACTGGTCGAAGGTGGCCAAGTCGCTCAACAGCGGGCTCATCGCGGTCCTGCTCCTGACCGACGTGACGCTGTGGGTCCCCGCGGCCATCGCGACGGTCCTCGTGGCCGTCAAGAGCTACTCGCTGCTGCGCACGTCCCGGCTGCCGCGGCCACGGGACGCCGACTGCGTGGTGACCGGGGGCCTGTTCGCGGTCGCCGGCCCGTGAACCCGCTCGTCGGGTCGCTGTCCCTCCTGGGGGTCTCCTTCGTCTCGGCGCTCACCCCGTTCGTCAACGCCGAGGCCGCCCTCGTCGCCTCGCAGGCGCTGGAGGACCCCCTGCCGTGGCTGCCGGCGGCGCTCGCGGCCGCGGTGGGGCAGATGGGGGCGAAGTACCTGTACTTCCGGCTCGGGTACTGGCGCTCGTCGACGCCCCGCGCGAAACCCCTCCCGCGCTGGCAGCAGCGGCTGGCGGACTGGAGCGGGGCGATGCTCACCCGCGGCCGGTGGCGCGGAGTGGTGGTGCTGGCGTTGAGTTCCTCCGTCGGCCTGCCGCCGCTGCTGCTGGTGAGCGTGAGCGCCGGGCTGGCCAGGATGCGCACGGCCGACTTCCTCGTCGTGGGGGTGCTGGGGCGCGCCGTGCGGTTCGCGGCCGTGCTGCTCGGCGCCGGTCAGCTCGTCCACTGGTTGCACGTCCCCGGGCTGGGGTGAGGGGTCCACCCGTCCCACGGACGCGCGCCGCGACCGGACCCCTCGGGGTCCGGCCGCGGCGCACGGATAAGGGGTGGGTCAGCGGGCGGTGGCCAGTTCGCCCGGGTGCAGGACGACCTTCGTCCAGCCGTCCTCGCGCCGGTCGAACGTGCCGTACGCCGAGGCCGCCTCGGTGAGGTCGAGCTCGTGGCTGACGATGAAGCCCGGGGTCGCGACGCCGGCGGTGATGAGGTTGCGCAGCTTCACGTTGTACGCCTTGACGTTGCACTGCCCGGTGCCCATCGACTGGCCCTTGAACCAGAACGTGCCGTAGTCGAAGGCGATCTTGCCCTGCTGCGACAGCTCGTCCTTGGCGCCCGGGTCCTGCGGCAGGTACACGCCGACCACCCCGATGCCACCGGTCGCCTTGACGACCTGCACGAGCTGGTTGAGGACCATCGAGGCGTCCTCCTCACCGGAGGGGTCGTGCGCCTGGTAGCCGATCGCGTCGACGCCGCGGTCGACGCCCCGGCCGCCCGTGGCCTGCATGATCTGCTCCACCGGGTCCCCGGCCGAGTAGTCGACGGGGGTGGCCCCGGCCTTGCGCACCAGCGCCAGGCGGTCGGGGTGGCGGTCGACGACGAACACCTCGGCGGCACCGCGGATGCGGGCGGAGTGGGCGGCCATGAGGCCGACCGGTCCGGCGCCCCAGACCACCACGGAGTCCCCCGGCTCGAACCGGGACAGCTCCACCCCGTGCCACCCGGTCGGGAAGATGTCCGACAGCATCGTGTAGTCGAGTTCCTTCTCGGTGCCCTCGGGCAGCACGAGCGCGTTGAAGTCGGCCCACGGCACCCGCAGGAGTTCGGCCTGCCCGCCCGCGTACTCACCCATCGAGGCGAACCCGAAGGCGGCGCCCGCCGTCCCGGCCTGGTTGGCGCGCAGGCAGAACGCCGTCCGGCCGGCGACGCAGTTCTCGCAACTGCCGCAGGCGACGTTGAAGGGGAGGCTGACGCGGTCGCCGACCTTCAGGCGGTCCACGCCCTCGCCGACGGCCTCGACGATCCCCATGTTCTCGTGACCGAGCACGCGCCCGGTCTCCATGTCGGTGCGGCCCTCGTACATGTGCAGGTCCGAACCGCAGATGTTCGTGGACGTGATGCGGACGACCGCGTCGGTGGGCCGTTCGATGCGCGCGTCGGGGACGTCCTGGACGGTGACGTCGAACGCGCCGTTGTAGACCAGTGCTTTCACGGGAGGCTCCTGAGGGGTTCGGGGTGGTCGTGGCGACGGGGCGTCACCACGGTGTTCCGGTGGCGCCCCGCTGCTGGAGACGTGGTGTCCGGTGCCGGCGGGACCGCGCGGGTCCCCGGCCGGTTCAGTCCGCGAGGAACTCCAGGAGGACGCGGTTGAACTCCTCGGCGTGGCTGACGTTGAAACCGTGCGGGGCCCCCGCGACGACGTGCAGGCGGCTGCCCGCGACGGCGGCGTGCGTCAGGGCGCCGGAACCCTCCAGCGGGACGACGGCGTCGGAGTCGCCGTGGATGACCAGCGTGGGAACGGTGATCTTCGGCAGGTCCTCGCGGAAGTCGGTCGTGCCGAAGGACTCCATCGACTTCAGGGCGGCCTTGTGGTCGGCCTGCTTCGTCAGGGCGAGCGCGTCCTGGCGCTGGGCCTGCGAGACCTTCAGCTCACCGTCGGCGGAGAAGAACGTGGTGATGAACCCGTCGTAGAACGTGTCCTCGTCGTCCTTGAGCCCGGCCTCCATCTCGTCGGCCTGCTCCTTCGTGAGCGGACCCTGCGGGTTGTCCTCCGTCTTGGCCATGTAGGGCGGGACCGCCCCGGCGAAGACGACGCTGCGCAGGCGTTCGGTGCCGTGCGTGCCGACGTAGCGGGCGACCTCGCCCCCGCCCATGGAGAACCCGACGAGGGTGACGTCGTGCAGGTCGAGCTGTTCCAGGAGGGCGTTCAGGTCCTCGGTCAGGGTGTCGTAGTCGTACCCGCTGCGGGTCTTGTCGCTGCGGCCGAAACCCCGGCGGTCGTACGTCACGACGCGGTACCCGGCGGCGGTCAGGGCCGGGACCTGCTCCGACCACGAGGCCCCGGACAACGGCCAGCCGTGGACGAGGACGACGGGGCGGCCGGGGCCACCGGTGTCGTCGACGTGCAGGTCGGTGTTCTTGAACAGTCCGTGGTGGGCGGTGATCTCGGTCATCTCGGTCTCCTCCAGCGGGTGGTCCGTGGGTGGGGGGTGACGGTCCCGCGGGCGGCGCGGGACCCGTCCCCGTCGTCGGAGACGCTACGAAGCGGTTCCGGTGGGCGCACGCCGAAACCGGCGCCGCTCGCGGGGGGAACCGGGCCGGCCGCGGGAAAACCGCTCCCACGGGACCACCGTCCGCGGCTACGGTCCGGGGGTGCCGTCGAACCCGCGCACCTGGTGGTGGTCGCTGTAGCAGCGGCTGCGACGAGAACCCGTCCGAGCCGCCCACGGCGGTTCGGGCACGCACGGTGACGTCGAGACGACGCAGCCGACGCAGGCGGTGCACCGGACGGGCGCTGGGTGGCCCCCTCCGAAGGAGTCAGCGTGCCCACCCCGTCCACCCCGTCCCACCCCTCCACCGCCCCGGTCCGGGCCGCCCTCCGTCGCAGCGCCGAGCTGGAGGAGCAGGTCCGCGCCGACCCCCGCCGGTTCCGCGTCGTGACCGGCGACCGCCCCACCGGCCCCCTCCACCTCGGCCACCTGCTGGGGACCCTGGCCAACCGCGTCCGGTTGCAGCGCGACGGCGTGGAGGTCTTCGTCGTCATCGCCGACCTGCAGGTGGCCACCGACCGCGACGACCCGGGCGACGTCCGCGCCGCGGTGCGCGACGTGCTGCTCGACAACCTCGCCGCCGGCCTGGAGCCGGGACCGGCGCCCGGTGGGGGCGCGGTCGTGTTCGTCCACAGCGCGGTCCCGGCCCTGCACCGGCTGTTCGTGCCCCTGCTCGGCCTGGTCACCGAGGCCGAGCTCCGGCGCAACCCCACGGTCCGGGCCGAGGCGGCGGCCGCGAGCGCCCGCGCCGGTGGGCGCCGGGCCGTGAGCGGGTTGCTGCTGACCTACCCCGTGCACCAGGCCGCCGACGTCCTGTCCTGCGGCGGGAACCTCGTGCCCGTGGGTCAGGACCAGTTGCCGCACCTGGAGACCGCGCGGCTCGTGGCCCGCCGGTTCGAGGAGCGGTACGGCACCGGACGGCCGGTGCTGACCGCGCCGGAGGCGCTGCTGTCGCCGGCGCCGCTGCTGCTGGGGACCGACGGCCGGAAGATGAGCAAGAGCGGGGGGAACGCGATCGCCCTGCGCGCGGGGGAGGACGAGACCGCCCGCCTGCTGCGGTCGGCGCGGACGGACGGGCAGCGGCGCATCACGTACGAACCCGACCGCCGTCCGGAGGTCGCGAACCTCCTGCTGACGGCGGCGCTGTGCTCGGGGTCGACACCGGAGGCGCTGGCCGAGCAGATCGGGGACGGCGGGGCGTCCCGGTTGAAGGCCGTGGTCACCGAGGCGGTCAACGAGCACCTGCGTCCCCTGCGGCGGCGGCGCCGGGACCTCGAACGCGCCGACGACCACCTCCGGGCGGTGCTGGCCGCGGGGGCGGAGCGGGCGGGCGCGGAGGCCGACCGGACGTTGCGGCGGGTGCTGGACGCGATGGGTCTGGGGTGAGACCCCTCCCGTCCCCGCGACCTGACGGTCGGTGGCGGTGCGTGGCGAGGTCCAGGACATGATGCCCGGGTCATGTCGACTCCCTCCCCGTCCCTGTCCCCGGCCCCCCTCCCGCGCCGCACCGCCGTCCTCCTGCTCGCCGGGCTGCTGCTCGTGGCGTGCGCGATGCGCTCGCCCATCACCGGGGTCGGGCCGGTGCTGCCCCTCGTCTCGGCCGACCTGGGCCTGTCCGCCGCGGCGGCCGGGGCGCTGACGTCGCTGCCGCTGCTCGCCTTCGCGGCCAGTTCCCTCGTCGTGCCGAAGGTCGCCGCGCGCCTGGGCGCGCGGGCCACCCTGGTGCTGGCGATGCTGCTGCTGACGGGCGGGTCCGTGCTGCGCTGGGTGCCGGGGGTCGGGCCGCTGTTCGCCGGGACGGCGCTGCTGGGCATCGCCATCGCGGTGGCCAACGTCCTCCTGCCCGCCCTCATCCGCGCCGAGTTCCCCGGCCGCATCCCGCTGCTGACCAGCGGCTACGTCGTGCTGATGCAGGTCGTGGGCAGCCTCGCGTCGGGGGTGTCGGTCCCGCTGGCGCAGACCGCGGCCGGCGGCTGGCGGACCGCGCTCGTCGTGTGGGCCGCCCCGGCGCTGCTCGCGGCCGTGCTCTGGCTGCCGCTGGTCCGCGGCCGGGGTGGCGCCGGGCCGGCCCGGCCGCACGCGCGCACCCCCTGGCGGTCGCCGCTGGCGTGGGCGGTGACGGCGTTCATGGGGACGCAGTCGATGCTCTTCTACGTCCTGCTGTCCTGGCTGGCCACGATCGCCCGGGACCGCTCCGGGCTGGACGCGACGGCCTCGGGGGTCCTGCTGTCCGAGCTGCAGGTCCTCGGCGTCGTGGGCTCGCTGCTGGTGCCGGTGCTCGCGGGCGGCTCGGTGCACCGGACGCGGTGGGTGGCCGTGGCCGCGACGCTGTGCTCGGGCGCCGGGATCGTCCTGCTGCTGGTGGCGCCCCCGCTCGCGGTGGTCGCGGTGGCCCTGGTCGGGCTGGGTGGGGGCGGGACGGTCGTCCTGGCCCTGGCCGCGATCTCGGCGCGCGCCGCGGACGCGCCGACGGCCGCCGCGCTCTCGGGGATGGCCCAGGCCGTCGGTTACCTCGCCGCCGCGGTCGGGCCCGTGGCCTTCGGCGCCCTGCACACCGCGACGGGGGACTGGGTGGTGCCGTTGGCGGCGCTGGCCGTCGTCGCGCTCGGGCAGCTCGTGCCGGCCTGGGCCGCGCACCGCGACGCGACGGTGTAGACGGTGTAGACGGTGCAGGACGCCGCGGCGTTCCTCAGGCCCGGACGGACTCGTCCGTCAGCTCGAACCACACGGTCTTGCCGAGGGGACCGACCGCGAGGTCGGTGCCCCAGCGCGTGGAGAGCATCTCGACCATCGCCATCCCGCGCCCGCTCTCGGCGTCCGCGCGCTGGCTGCCGACGAGCGGCATCCCCCCGCCGTCGTCGGAGACCTCCACGCGCAACGAGGGCCCCTCGACGCGCCGCACGGCGAGCTGGACCATCCCGTCGCCGTGCACGACGGCGTTCGTCACGACCTCGCTGGCCAGCAGCAGCGCGGCCTCGACGGTGTCCTCGAGGAGCTCGGAGGCGGCGACCCACGGCGCGCACCACTCGGTGATGAGCCAGCGGGCGACGCCGACGGACCGGGGGCTGGGGGGGAGGACCACGTGGAACAACGGTCCTCGACCTCCCCCGGCTGCGACTCAGACGCCGCGGCTCCCCGCGGCGCGTCCTCCCCGCGTGTGAGCACAGTCATCGACGCGTGACTGACAGTCAATCACTCGGCTCGCCGCTTGTCCGCACCCAGGCCGATCCCGCGCCGATCCCGCCCCCGTCCGGCACCGGACCGATCGCCGCCCCTCCCGGCCCACCGGTCACACGGGGAGCTGCACCCCGGCCGCCTCCAGGGCCGACAGGACCGCCAGGACCGTGCAGACGACCCCGCCGAACCGGCTCACGGCCGCGACGCTGAGCCGGCGCACGACGGCACGCCCGGCCACGGCCGCGAGCCCGGCGACGACCAGCAGCGCGGCCCACGCGCCCACGAAGACGGACACGGGGTCGTCGTAGCGGGCGGCCAGGCCGGCGGTGAACAGCTGCGACAGGTCGCCCCACTCGGCCAGGAAGACGACGCCGAAGCAGGTCAGGACCCCGCGCCAGCCCGACCGGCCACCACCGATCGACGCCTCGTACTCGCTGCGGGCCTGCGCGCCGGCCTCGGCCGCCTTCGCCGCGCCCCGGAACAGCACCACCGCGCCGACGGCGAACAGGACGGCGGCCGCGGCGGCGACCGGGCGCTCGGGCAACTGGGCCAGCAGCCGGCCGGCCACCACGGCGATGAGGCTCTGCACGGCGAAGGCCAGGCCGACGCCCACCCAGGCGGTGAGGGGCCGGAAGCGGGTGGAGAGCACCAGCGTGGCGACGAAGGTCTTGTCGGGCAGTTCCAGCAGCAGGACCGGCAGGAAGCTGGCGGCGAGGACGGCGAGGTCCACGGCGGTGCGGGCTCCTTCGGGGGACGGGACGGGGGCCGGGCGTCATGCCAGCACACCGGGCCCGGGCCGCGACAGCTCCAGCACTCGCGTTCGGCGGGCCGAACACCTGGTTCGGCCGCACCGGGTGCAGCAGACTGGCGCCGTGCCGGAACTCCCCGAGGTCGAAGGGCTCGCCGCGTTCCTGCGCGAGCGCCTGAGCGGACGCGTCGTCGCGACGGTCGAGGTCGGCGCGCTCAACGTGCTCAAGACGTACGACCCGCCGCCCACGGCCCTGCAGGGGTTGCACGTCACCGGGGTGCGGCGGCACGGCAAGTGGCTCGACGTCGACGTCGACGGGCTGCACCTGGCGGTCCACCTGTCCCGCGCGGGGTGGCTGCGCTGGTCCGACGCGCTGCCGAAGGCCCCGTTGCGGCCCGGTGGGAAGAACCCCGTCGCCCTGCGGGTGCGGCTGGCCCCGCAGGACGACGAGGACCCCGGCCGGCCGCCGGGGTTCGACCTCACCGAGGCCGGTACTCAGAAGCGGCTGGCGGTGCACGTCGTCCGGGACGTCGCCCAGGTCCCCGCCATCGCCTCGCTGGGCCCGGACCCGCTCGCGGACTCCTTCGACCTCGACGCGTTCCGGGCGCTGCTGCGCGGGTCCCGTCAGCAGGTGAAGGGGTTGCTGCGCGAGCAGTCCGTGCTCGCCGGCGTCGGGAACGCCTACTCCGACGAGGTCCTGCACGTGGCGGGGCTGTCGCCGTACGCCCCGGCGGGAGGGTTGCCCGAGGAGGACGTCGCGCGGTTGTACGAGGCGTTGCGCACGACCCTGACCGACGCGGTCGCCGCCGCCGGTGGCCGGCCCGCCGGGGAGCTGAAGGACGCCAAGCGGGCCGGGATGCGCGTGCACGGGCGGACCGGGCTGCCGTGCCCGGTGTGCGGGGACGTCGTGCGTGAGGTCTCCTTCGCCGACCGTTCCCTGCAGTACTGCCCCACGTGCCAGACCGGGGGCAGGCCGCTGGCCGACCGCCGGTTGTCGCGACTGCTGAAGTGACCTCCCCGCGCCGGGTTCCCGCGTCGGGTCCCCGGGGGAGGGCGTCCTCCCCCGGGAGGACGAGGGGTTTCCACCCCGGGCACGATGCGTCACCCCCACCGCCGGTCCGATCCTGGACGGGTCGTGGTCGCAGCGATCGGCGCAGCGGCCGGCGAGGGGGGACGGGATGGACGTCGTGGTGGCGGTTCTCGTGGGGGTGACCGGCGTGGTGGGCGCCGTGCTGGTCGTCGTGGCCGCGGCCGCCGGGCGGTTCGCGCAGGAGGGGAGGGGGGACGAGCGGTTGCTCGTCGCCCCGCGCGGGGCCCGGTTCGGGGCCGCGACGGACCTGGTGCTGGCCGCCGCGACCCGCGCCCAGGAGCAGGAGGACCGTCGTGCCCCGGTGGTCCGGCTCGAGGAACGTCGTCGGGTGCGCGCGAGGGCCGGTCACCACGCGGCGTGAGCCGGGCCCGGCCCCGCGCTGGAGCGGGTGCTCCACCGCGGGACCGGGCCCGGGTCGGGTCGAACTGGTGCGGGTCGAACTGGTGCGGGTCGAACTGGTGCGGGTCGAACTGGTGCGGGTTACCGAACCTCTTACTGCACGGCGGCGGTGGCGGCGTCCACGGCGGCCTGCGGGACCGAGGGCAGACCACCGAAGATCCAGCCGGTGCCGGACGTGGTGTAGTTCGCCTTGTGGGCGGCCAGGTACGCCGAGGTGCTGGCACCGAGGGAACCGTCGAACCCGGTGAACAGCAGGGGAACCCCCTGGCTGCCCGCCACCGGGGCCGCGGCCAGGGCGTCGGCCGCCGTGGCGTCGGTACCGCCCACGAGGGCAACGCTCTGGGTGTCGAAGTACTCGGTGGCGATGGCGTCGTCGGCGATCTTGGCGGCCGTCTCCTGCCGGTTCTGCCCGGCCAGGCGTTCGGTGCCGCCGGCCTGCGCGTAGACGGCGTCGGAGACGGACGCGGCACTGCCCAGGACGACCCGGTTCGTCGTCCCCAGTTCCTCCAGGGCCTCCCCGGTGGCGGCCGGCAGCGAACCGGCCTCGGTCAGCAGGATCGGGTAGTTCCGCGCCCAGGCGACGGGCCCGGCGGCCAGGGCGTCGGCCGTGCTGGTGCCGCTGGCGATGAACACCTGCTCGGGGGCGAGGCCGGAGTCGTCGGCCTCGGCCACGAGCGCCGCCGTCTCGTACCGGTCCGCACCGGCGAGGCGGGTCACGGTCTTGCCCGCGTCCTTCCAGGCGTCCTCCTGGGCCTGGGACACGCGGTTGGTGCCGCCCACGATCCACACGTTCTCGGCTCCGAGGCGGTCGATCTCCGCGGCGGTGACCGCGGGGACGGAACCGGTGTCGGTGTAGAGGATGGGCGCGGACTTCAGGCCGGCGAGGTAGGACGCGGTGAGGCCGTCGACGGTGGCGTACCCGTTGACGACGACGAGGTCGGTGGCCGACCCGTCGTCGGGGACGAGCAGCTTCGACGCGGCGACGGCCGTGGCGAAGCGGTCCGGGCCCGAGATGCGGTCGTCGAAGGCGAACCCGGGGGCGGCCTGGGCGGGAACCGCGGTTCCCAGGCCCACGAGCAGGGCGACACCGGCGGTGACGAGGGACTTCTTCATCGAACGTTCTCCTGTGGGTCGCGGGGTCAGCTGGTGGCGATCTCGCCGTTGAGGCCGGCGGGGTAGAACCCGCCCTGGGTGACCCCGGAACCCGGCGTCAGGTACACGATGTTCAGGACCTCCTGCGGGGAGCGGCTGAACGCGATGCCGTCGGAGTCGGTCGGGACGAGGTTCGCCCGGCCGCCGGACCCGACCGTGATGCCCTGGTCCTTGTCCCGGGTGGTGCCGTCGAGGCTGTCGCGGGCGTCGGAGATGAGGTTGGTGGGTTCGCTCAGGTCGTTCTCGTACAGCAGGGTGCGGACGATCCCGGAGTGGTACGCCTCGACGGCGAGGATGCCCGCGGCGGCCTCGAGGTAGGCGGGGGTGGAGATGAGCGGCGCGGCACCCTTGTACGCGGTGACGCCGACGTCCTCGAACAGGTAGGCGCCCAGCAGGAAGAACGCCTCGGAGGAGAACGGGTCGAACGTCTGTCCCTGGTCGATGACCCCGGCCGCGACGGCGGCCGCGGTGAAGGAGTCCTGCAGGTTGATGGCGGGGCGGGAGACGGCGGACGAGCCCAGGGCGCCGCGCAGGAACTTGACGTGGGCGATCTCGTCGTTGGCGATCTCCTCGGCGTAGTAGCGCATCGCCTTGGACTTGAACGGGACCCGGTGCCCGCCGGTGACCCCGCCCTGCGTCCCCGTCCCCGTCGCCAGGGCGTCCGCGAGGCCGTGGCCGTAGGCGGCGTAGCAGTAGAACTCCGCCTCCAGGTACTCCAGGTTCAGGGCGAAGTTCAGGACGCTGGCCTCGCTGGGGGCGGTGGTGGCGGCCGAGGCCGACTGCACCGCGGCCGTCCCGACGAGCCCGGCGCCCACGGTGCCCGCGGACAGCAGCCCCATCCCGCGCAGGAAGTTCCTGCGGTCGGCCGGGGTTTCAGAGCTCCGGTTGATCATGTCGACGAGCAAGGACTTCTTGAACATGGGACGAGCTCCGATGGTCGGTCCTGAGTCTGACGTCACCCATTCGTAGCACCTCGGTCAGCGGATTGCAGGAGTCGTCCCTAATCTCGTCGCCCCGCTCGTGGTTCACCCAGTGTGTGAAAGGGTTCGCATCACGTGAACGGCTGGGATCGTTCCCGCTCGCGGTCGGGGAACTGCGCCAGGCGTTCGCAGACCGGCTCGCGCAGCACCACCGGCAGTCGTGACAGCAGGACGGCGGCACGCGGGTGACCGGCCAGCGCCTCGACGAGCACGTCGGTGAGGGGACCCAGGGCGACGGCGTCGGCGTAGACGGCGAAACCCCGTTCGCGCCCCGCGTCGTCGTCGACGGCCAGGACGTCCTGGACCAGCGTCAGCCAGGGGTCCGCGCTCGGGGGCAGTTCGTCGCCCCACAGGTCCCCGAGCAGACCGCGCGCCGCCAGGGCGCGGTTGGCGGGGGGAGCGGCCGCGCCGGGTGGGCGGGGCGGGGCGGTGGTCCGGGCCGGGCCCGCCCGCCCGGACCGCGCGGTGGCCGCGAGGTCGCGGACCGCCCGGGCCTCCTCGCGCGTCAGGCGCGCCCGCCCCCGGGCGAGCGCGGCCACGACCCGCACCTCGCGCGGGGCGGGGCCGGGTCGCCGCGCCGGTTTGTCGTGGTCGTCCCGGTCGTCCCGGTCGCCCTGGCGCTCGCCCTGGTGGCCCTGGTCGTTCTGGTCGTCCGTCTGCTGTGTCATCCCGGTCCCGTGCCGTCCGCCGCCGAGGTCGTCCGACCGGGTGCCGCTGACGCGAGGTGGACGACAGGCCCTGCTCTGGACCGGGGGCACGCCTCGGCCCGGTCCGGCGGGGGCCGGCCGGGGCGGAGGGGCCCACCCCTGTTCTCTACCGCCTCAGCGCACGACCCGGCAAGCGCAGGCGGGTCCGGCGCCCGGCCGGGCAGCCGGCGTCACTGGTAGGAGACGAACAGCGGTGGGGGTCGCACCGCCGCGGTCTCCTGCGGGGTGAAGGTCGGCTGGTCCTCGTCGAGGAAGTTCTTCCACCCCCACACCAGCCCCGCCGGGCCGGGCGTGGTCAGGGCCCGGTAGGTGGCCTGCTTGTTGCCGGGGGTCCCGTGCCCGTCGGCGTGCACCACGGTCACGAGCTCGTCGCGGCCGACGTCCAGGGTCTCCCGGTCCCGGATCATCGAGGTCCGGAACTGGTGCAGCAGGAACACCTTCTGCGGCAGGGCGTGGTCGCGGACCAGCTGGGCCAGCCAGTCCCCGACCGCGTCGACCTCGCCGGCCTCGACCGACCCGATCTGCTGCAGGGGCCGCTGGTCCGGCCCGAGGCGCCACTCGGGGTCCAGGGCCAGCCCGACGTGCGGGTAGCGCAGCAACCGCTCGTACCGCCGGGCCTGGGACAGGAAGTCGCTGCGACCGGACTGCAGGTCCAGCACCACCGCGACACCCTCCCGGCCGGCCCGGTCGACCCAGGGCTCCAGCTCGTCGGGGTCCAGCTCGGTGGAGTAGTCCCCGTCCGCGCCGGGGGAACCGGCCGCCACGGTGACGATGATCTCCAGCGTGGGGACCGCGGCGAGCCCGCCCAGGCCGTCGTAGCGGGCCGCGAGCGCCTTCGCGCGCTGCAGCGTCGCGGGCAGGGACTGCTCCCCCAGGACACCCAGGCTCGGGGTCGACGGGGTGCCGTAGAGGGCGACCGCCCGCCTGCCCGCCAGCGGCAGCTGCCCCCCGCCGGGGACGTGGATGCCCGTGGACGCCGAGGCCGCACGTCCCGCGAACACCGCCGGCGGGCCGAAGACCGCGCCCACCCCGACGACGTGGGCGCTCGCCCCGGAGCCCCCGGCCCGCAGGGCGGCGGCGTGCAGGGCGTCCACGGCTCCGGGGTCGGCCCGCGGGTCCCCGCTCGGCACGGTGAGCACGCGGGCCCCGAGCGCCCGGGCGGTGGCGACGGCGGCCGCCTCCCACCCGGCCCCGGTCACGAGCACGGTCGTCGTGCCGTCGTCCGTGCCCGGGGCCGGCGAGGGGGGCGGTGCCGAGGGTTCCTGGGTGCGGACCCGGGGGGCGTCGCGGCCCTCGAACGTCGCCCGGGCCCACGTCGTCGCCTCCGCCCCGACCGCCCGGACCTCCCCGGCCCCGAGACGGCGGACCTCCGCCGCCGTCGAGGGGCCGGGCAGCAGCAGCGGGACACCCGCCTCGGCGGCCAGGGCCGCGGCGGACTCCAGGGCGGCCGGGTCCTGCCCGCTCAGCACCACCGAGGGGCTGCTGTCCAGCAGGTGCGCGCTCAGGGCGACGGCCGCCTCGCTCGCGACGGGATCCTCGGGGGCCGGGGTGTCCTGGGGGGCCGGGGGAGCGGCGGGGGTCACGGGCAGCACGGCCGCGGGGTCGGCCTGCTGCCGCAGGACCGCGCCGGCGACCGTGGACGAGCCCGCCGCGCCCCGGGACCCACCGGCCCCGGACGGGGCACCGGCGTCGTCGTCGGACCCGCCCGTGCAGGCGGCGAGGAAGGACAACCCCGTGGCGAGGACGAGACCGTGGGCGGTTCGGCGGCGGATGGGGTGCTCCCTCGGGTGGTGGTGGCGGTGGTGGGTCCCCAGCCTGCCACCCGCCGTGCCGCGCGACGGCGGGCCGGGCCCCGGGGCCCGCCGGCCCCGCGCTTCAGCGGGGCGCTCGCGGGGGCCGCAGGTCGGCCGCGAGCGCCGGGGAGTCGCGCACGGACAGCGGCACGGCCGCCGCGCCGGCGTGGTCGACGGCGCGCTGCACCTGCCGCAGACCGCCCGGGGTGCAGTCCACGACACCGCCCAGGTCGAGCACGAGCACGGACGGTCCCCGGCCCCCGGCGTGCGGCAGGGTGCCGTCGAGCACGCCGACCACGAGGTCGCCGGTGCTCGCGGTGAGACGGCCGGCCACGCGGATGACGGCCCGGTCCGGCCCGGTGCGCACGTCCAGGGACAGCCACTCCTCGCCGCTGCCGGGCTCCGCCGCGGACGCTCCGTCGGCCGGGGCGGGGAGCGGGTCGGCGGGCGCGGACATCACGCACGCTCCTGGCCGTCACGGGTGGCTGGACGGTGGTGGTGGGCGGGGACCGGCAGGCGCGGGACGGTCACGGCCGGTCCCACCGGGTTTCCCGGGGGTGGCGGAGGAGTGGTGGGCCGGTCGTCGTCGGGTGGAGTGGTCACGAGGGATCCTTCGAACGCGTCGTCCTGGGCGCTCGGTGAGCGCGGGTCTGCGGACGGCATGTCGGCAGCCGCACGGACTTGGACGGCGCATCGGCACCACGTCGGGACGTGGGGGCGGTGACAGGTTACGGTTTCGCGGTTCGGGTGCCAACCGTGCGGCGCCGCGGGTCCACGGGGTTCGCGGGGTTCGCGGGGTTCGCGGTGCTCACCGGGCAGCGGCTCCCGGTGGACCCGGTCACGCCCGCCCGCCGTCGCGGTCCGGGGAACCGTCCGGGGCGCGGGAACCCGGTGCGTCGCCGTCGGGCGCCGCGGGCAGCGCGGACCGGGACCCGGCCTGGTCCCGGGCGACGACGCTCATCCCGCCGTTGGTCTCCAGCACCACCGCGGCGACGAGTTCCAGGCCGCCGATGCCGCTGCTGCGGACGGCCGCCTGCAGGCTGTCGAGGCTGACCCGCTGCTGCTGCAGGGCTTCGTGCAGGGGTTTCCCGTCGCGCAGCAGCACCGTGGGACGGGACGTCAGGGACGTGCGCAGCGCCCGGCTGCGGGTCGTGGCCCAGGCGGCGAGCAGTTGCAGGACCGCCAGCAGGGCCAGGGCCAGCGCCCCCTCGACCAGGGCCACGGAGTTCGAGAGCAGCACGGTCGCCAGCGTGGAACCCAGGGCGACGGTGACGATGAAGTCGAACGCGTTCAACTGGGCCAGCGTGCGTTTGCCCGTGACGCGCAGCACGGCGATGAGCCACAGGTAGGCCGCGGTGCCCACCAGCAGCACGCGCAGCAGGCCCGTCCATCCGTCGAAGAGCACGTTCTCCGGTTCCTCCCGGTCGTCGGGTCCGCACCGACCGCCCCGGGGTTCCGGGCGGTCCTGGGGAGGACGAGCAGTGGTCGCCCCGCGTTGGACGACGGTCCCGCACCCGGTGCGCGGGTGCCGGACCAGGGTAGACAGGCCGACCGCGCGGCGCCAGCGTGCGGGGACGCGTTCCGGCTGGTGCGACCGTCCCGCCGGGGTCAGCATCGCCTGTCGTGGACGTCGTCGCTCTGCTGGCCCTGCTCGTCCTCGGCATCGTGGTCCTGACACCCCTGGCGGGTCGTCTGGGTGTCCCCCAGCCGGTGGTGCTCACCGTGTACGGCCTCGTGCTCGCCCTGGTCCCCGCCGTCCCCGCGCCGCGGGTACCGCCCGAGGTCATCCTGCCGATCGTGCTGCCGCCGTTGCTGTTCGCGACGACGCAGCGCGGTTCCCTGCGCGAACTGCGCCGGGACGCCGGCGCCGTCCTGACGCTGGCCGTGGGGTTGACCGCCCTCAGCGTCGCCGTGGTGGCGGTCGTCGGGCACCTGCTGGGTCTGCCGTGGGCGGTGGCCGTCGTCCTCGGGGCGATCGTCGCCCCACCCGACCCCGTCGCGGCCACGGCCGTCGCCCGCAAGCTCCGGCTGCCCCCGCGCCTGGTGACGGTCCTGGAGGGCGAGGGGCAGTTCAACGACGCGACGGCGCTGACGCTGTACCAGGTCTCGCTCATCGCGGTCACCGCCGGCGGCATCGGCATCGTGGAGATCGGGTGGCGCCTGGCGCTGGAGGTGGCCGGCGGTGTGCTGATCGGCCTGGCCGGGGGGTTCTGCGCGCGCTGGGCCCTGGCCCGGGTGCACGACGCCTCCGTGGAGACGACGCTCACGCTGGCCCTGCCGTTCGGGGTCTACCTGCTGTCCGACGGGGTGGAGGCCTCCGGCGTGCTCGCGGTGCTGGCCGCCGGTCTGTTCCTGCGGGCCCGGGGTCACCGCGCCACGACCTCCTCGGGGTGGTTGCTCGGGCGGGCGGTGTGGCGCTACGTCGACTTCGCCGTGACCGGCCTGCTGTTCGGCTTCCTGGGCCTGGAACTGACGAACGCCCTGGAGGAGACCTCCCGCCTGAGCGGGGCGCACTCGCTCGGCGTGGCCGCCGCCGTGGTGGGTTCCCTCGTGGGGCTGCGCTTCGCCGTGGTCCACACCGCCTCCGCGGTGGCCGGCCGGCGCGCGCGCCGGCGGGGGTCGGCGACGCCCGCCGGCTGGCGCGAGGCGACCGTGGCGTCCTGGGCCGGCATGCGGGGGGTGGTCACCGTGGCGACGGCGCTGGCCCTGCCGTTCACGGCGCAGGGCGGCGACTTCCCCTACCGGGCCGAGGTGGTCCTCGTCGCGCTCGTCGTCGTCATCGCCACGCTGGTGCTGCAGGGGCTCACGCTCGCGCCCCTCGTCCGGCGCCTCGGGGTCGCCGAGCCCGGTGACGCCGCCGCGGACGTCCGCCGCCTGCGGCGGGACGCGACGCAGGCGGCGCTGCGGGCCGTCGAGAGCGCGGGGGAGGGGGTCTCGGCCCGGGCGCGGGAGACGGCGGTGGGTCGGTACCGCGCACGGCTGGAGCACCAGTCGGCCCTGGTGGCCCTCCACGACGAGGGGAAGGACGATCCCGGGGCCGTCGAGCAGGTGGGGCGCCTGTTCGTCGCGGCGGTCGACGCGGAGCGTGACACGGTGCTGCAGGCCCGGCGCTCCGGTCGCGTCAGCCCGGCCACGGCCGACGAGGTGCTCCTGGACGTGGAGGCCCGCGCGGCGCGCTTCGAGTGAGCCCGCCGGGTGCGGGAACCGCTCACCCGCCGTCGTCCGGTCCTCGTCCGCGGTGCGCCGCCGCCGACCCCGGCGCACCCTGGGGCATGTCCACTCCCCGGTTCCGGCCCCCGGCACGAACCCCCGCCCCCTGGCGTCGACGGTCCCTGGCCGCGGCGCTCGTCCTCACCGCGGGCCTGTCGTCCGGCTGCTCGTTCACGCTGCGGGGGGACGACCCCCCGCCGCCCGCGACCGGTTCGGCCGCCGTGCCGGCCGGCACCACGACCGTCGACCTGCAGGTGCTCCAGCAGGGCCCGGCGACCCTCGCCCTGGTCCCGGTGACCATCGCCGGGCAGGGGCCGTTCCCGTTCGTCCTGGACACCGGCGCCTCCAGCTCGGCGGTCAACTCCGGCCTCGTCCAGCAGCTCGGGCTGGAACCCACCGGTGGCAGCGCCGACGTCAGCGGGGTGACCGGGACCCAGCAGGTGCAACTGGTCACCGTCCCGGACTGGGCGGTGGGGGACACGGCGCTGCCCGCCGGGGCCGTCGGCGCCATCGACTTCCCCAGCCCCGGCGGCGAGGGCGGAGGAGGTGCTCCGGAGATCGCCGGTCTGCTGGGCTCGGACGTGCTGAGCACGTTCGGCAGCATCACCGTCGACTACGTCGCCGAGGAACTCCGCTTCACGCGGTGAAACCCCCGGCGCCGCTCCCGCGGTGCGGGGCCGGGGAGGTGCGCGTAGCGTCCCGACGAGGCGTTGAGCACGGCAGCGCCGCCGAAGCGCGAACCGGTGGATCCCGGGCGGCTGTCCGCCCACCGCGCCGGTGGGTCACCCGTCGGCGGTGACCCGGGAGGCCGACGTTCCCTCCCACCGCGCCACCGCGGGTCCGTCCCCGACCTGGGACCCCGCGAAACCCGGGAGGACGACGATGACCGAGAGCACCCACCGCACGACCGGGGAACTCGTCGACGAGCTCACCTCCGACACCGCGGCCCTGGTGCGCGCGGAGGTGCGGCGCGGACAGCAGGAGCTGTGGTCGAAGGCCCGCGAGGCCTCCCGCGCCGCGGCGTTGCTGGGAGGTGGTGCGGTGCTGGGTGCCCTGGCGGCCGGCACGTCCGCCGCCGCCGTGGTGCGGCTGCTCGACCGGTTCCTGCCGCCGACCACCGCCGCCGTGACCGGGACCCTCGTGTTCGCCGGCACCGCTGCCGCGCTGGTGTCGGCGGGGACGGCCGAACTGCGTCGCGTCGGCCCGTTGTGGCCCGAGGAGACGGTCGCGAGCCTGCGCGAGGACGTGCGCGCGGCGCGGCCCGCGACGGGCTGACCCGGCGGCCACCGCACCGGACACCGCACCGGGCACCGGCCCGGTCCGGGGAGGACGGGTGACCGACCGGCCGGGGAGCACCCCCGTCCGCCCCGACGACACCGGTCGCACCGTCGCGGACCCCGCAGGACGACCCCGACCTCCTGACCGGTGCGAGTCCCGCACGTCCGTGCACGGCTGCCACGGCGTCACCCCGTGGGCGCCGGGGTGCACGCGCCCGCCGTGGCCCGTCGTGCCCGTGTTGTGAGCCGTCCCCGGGGTTGCCCGCCAGGCGCAGGGGTAGGGGTCCGGCGACGGCGGACCCGACGACCCTGGAGGACGCAGTGGACGCCACGGACCTGGCACGCTACCGGCGAGCGGCGGACTACCTCGCCGTCGCCATGATCTACCTGCGGGACAACGTGCTGCTGCGCGAACCGTTGCGGCCCGAGCACGTGAAACCGCGGTTGCTGGGCCACTGGGGGACGTGCCCGGGCATCACGTTCGTCCACGCCGGGCTGAACCGCCTGGTGGCGCGCACGGGCCAGCGCACGCTGCTGGTGACCGGGCCGGGCCACGGGGCACCGGCCAACCACGCGAACCTGTGGCTGGAGGGGACGCACGAGGAGTTCGACCCCGCCCTGACGCGGGACGCCGCGGGGATGGCGGAACTGGTCCGCCGGTTCTCCTGGCCGGGGGGTTTCCCCAGCCACCTGTCGCCGCAGGTGCCGGGCGTCCTGCACGAGGGCGGGGAACTGGGGTACGCGCTGGCCACGGCCTTCGGTGCCGCCTTCGACGACCCGGGCCTGCTGGTGACCTGCATCGTCGGTGACGGCGAGGCCGAGACCGGGCCCACGGCGGGGGCGTGGCACTCCCCGAAGTTCCTCGATCCCGCGACCAGCGGGGCGGTCCTGCCCGTCCTGCACCTCAACGGGTACAAGATCGCCTCGCCCACGGTGTACGGGGCGATGAGCGACGCCGAACTCACCGCGTACTTCGAGGGGGTGGGCTGGGAACCGACGATCGTCGACGTCACGACGGGGCCCGACGCCGACGAGCCCGACGCCGCCCTCGCCCGGGCCCTGGACGCCGCGCACGAGCGGATCGGGTCGATCCAGCGCGCCTACCGCGTCGTCCCGGTCGGCGGGGAACCCCGCGAGGAGGAGAGCGGGCCCCGGTGGCCGGTCCTGCTGGTGCGCAGCCCCAAGGGCTGGGGCGCGCCCGCCCACGACGTGGACGGGAACCCGCTGGAGTCGACGTTCCACGCCCACCAGGTGCCGGTCGAGGGGGTCGCGGACGACCCGCGGGCGCTGCGGCTGCTGGAGGACTGGCTCCGCTCCTACCGCCCCGAGGAGTTGTTCACCGCCGACGGGGAACCGGTGCCGGAGGTCCTGGCGGTCCCCCCGCGCGGGGACCTGCGCCTGGGCATGGTCCCCCAGGCCAACGGCGGGACCCTGCGGCGCCCGCTCCCGCTGCCGGAACTGCGCCCCTACGCGGTCGACGTCCCCGCCCCCGGGGCGGTCGAGGCCGGGCCGACCCCCGTCCTGGGCCGGTGGCTGGCCGACCTGCTGCGGGCCACCGAGGAACGGCGCGACTTCCGCATCGTGTGCCCGGACGAACTGGCCTCGAACAAGCTCGATGCCGTGCTGGAGGCGACGGGACGGGCCTTCACCTGGCCCCTGCAGCAGCCCGCCGCCGGTTACAGCGAGGGCCTGAGCCGGTCGGGACGGGTGCTGGAGACGTTGAGCGAGCACAACTGCCAGGGCTGGCTGCAGGGGTACCTGCTGACCGGCCGGCACGGGCTGTTCCCCTGCTACGAGGCGTTCGTCTCGATCGTGGACGGCATGGTCAACCAGTACGCGAAGTTCCTCAAGACGGCCGGCGAGGTCCCGTGGCGCGCACCGCTGGCGAGCCTGAACTACCTGCTGACCAGCGAGGGGTGGCGGCAGGAGCACAACGGCTACTCCCACCAGGGCCCGGGGTTCATCAACCAGGTCCTGCAGAAGAAGAGTTCCGTGGCCCGCGTCCACCTGCCCCCGGATGCGAACACGCTGCTGGTGACGATGGAGCACGTGCTCGACAGCACCGACCGCATCAACGTGGTGGTGGCGGGCAAGCAGTCCAGCGCCCAGTGGCTGACGCTGGAACAGGCCCGGGACCACGTGGCCGCCGGGGGCGGGGTGTGGGAGTGGGCCGGCAACGGTGACGAGCCGGGGCGCGACCCCGACGTCGTGCTGGCCTGCGCCGGGGGCATCCCGACGGTCGAGACCCTCGCCGCGGCGTGGTTGCTGCGCCGCGAGGCGCCGGACCTGCGGGTCCGGGTCGTCAACGTGGTGGACCTGCTGGCGTTCTCCCCGCCCGAGCGGCACCCGCACGGGGCCGGGGCGGCGGAGTTCACCGCCTGGTTCGGCACGGCCTGCCCCGTCGTGGTCGACTTCCACGGGTACCCCTCCGCCGTGCACGAGGTGCTGCACGGCCGGCCCGACCCCACCCGGTTCCACGTCAAGGGCTACGTCGAGGAGGGTACGACGACCACGCCCTACGACCTCCTGGCCAGCAACGGCGTCTCCCGCCACGACCTCGCGGCCGAGGCGGTGCGCCGCGCCGCCGAGAACGGGTGGCCCGGGCCCGCCGAGCGGCTCGCGGGCCGGTTCGCGGACGAGCGCGAGCGCATCCGGGCCGGGGTGCGGCGGGCGGGGGAGGACCCCGAGGAGATCACCGGCTGGCGGTGGTCCGCGGGGCGCGAACCCGTTCCGGGCGCGACGGCGGCCGTCCCGTGAGGCGGGACGGGAGGGTGGACGCGGCGCCGGACGACCCCGGCCAGCCGCCCGGCCGGAGCGGGACCGAGGCCAGGACGGCGCGGTCCCCGCTGCGGTTGCGGCTGGTCCTGGCCACCTTCGGTCTCCTCGTGTGCACCGTCCTGGCCGTCGTCTGGTTCACCGCCGACGACCCCGCGCTGTCGAGCCGGGCACCGGGGTGGCTGTTCGCCGCCCTGGCCGTGCTGGCCGCTCTCGACCTGGTCGTCGTCGGGACGAGGCTGCGGCGGCGTCGACGGGGCCGCCGGTGACGCGGGCCGGGGCCCTCAGCGGCCCTGCGGGTGGGCGCGGACGGCCAGGACGGCGCAGTCGTCGTCGGGGTCGTCCCCGACGAGTTCGCGGACCAGGTGGTCCAGCAGGTCCTCCAGGGTGACCGCGCCGTCGGCGTGACCGGCGCTCAGGACCCGCTCGAGCTCCTCCAGCCCGTCGGTGAGGGACCGGCCGCGGTGCTCGATGAGCCCGTCGGTGTACAGCAGCAGCGTCGACCCCGGCGGCACGACGGCCTCGTGGTCGCTGCGGCCGGTGCGTTCCAGCAGCCCGATGAGCAGTTCGGGGGTGGAGTCCAGCACCCGGGTGCTGCCGTCGGCCAGGAGCAGCACCGGTGGCGGGTGCCCGGCGTTGGTCCACCGCAGCCGGCGCAGACCGGCCTCGGCGTCGGCGTCGGTCTGTTCGATGCGGGCCAGGACGAGGGTGGCCAGGGTGTCCACGCCCAGACCGGTCACGGCGCGGTCGAGGCGGCCCACCAGGGCCGCCGGCGCCTCGTCGCGGTCGTAGGCGAAGGCGCGCAGCAGCCCGCGGACCTGCCCCATGCCGGCGGCGGCGGCCATGTCGTGACCGGTGACGTCGCCGATGACCAGGGTGGTCGCCCCGTCGGGGGTGACGACGGCGTCGTACCAGTCGCCCCCCACCCTCTCGCCGCTGGCGGCCGGGACGTACCGGGCGCGGACCTCCAGGCTGTCCGGTTCGGGCAGCCGGGTCAGCATCGAGCGCTGCAGCGTCTCGGCGCTGGAGCGCAGCCGGGCGGCGTACTGCACCCGGGCCAGGGTCTGGGCGGTGTAGTCGGCCAGGGACAGCCACAGCGCCCGGTCGGCCTGGTCGGCGGTGTCGCGGGGGGCCGGCCAGACCAGGACGAGGGCCCCGGAGGTCTGCCGGTGCGGGCCCGGGGTGCCGGACAGCAGCGGCAGGATCACGACGGCGCCGGGGAAGTCCCACGCGCCCTGGCTGGTCAGGTGCGGGTCGGTGGCGAGCACGGCGTCGCGGTCGTCGCAGAAGAAGGCGGTGCCCTCGGCCACGGCGCGGGCGGCGGGGGCGGTGGAGGCGCGCAGGTCGAAGGACTCCCAGGCCGGGTCGGTGCCCGGGGGGAACGTGGACATGTCCACGTAGCGGGCCCGGTGGTGCTCCACCTCGTGCAGCAGCAACCCGAAGTGGTCCACGCCCAGCTGCCGGCGCAGCAGGTCGGTGAGGATGTCGGAGACGTCCTGGACGGTCTCGGCGCGCGAGAGCCCGCGGGACAGGCTCAGCAGCAGGCGGCTGCGGTTCTGCACGGCGCGGGTGGCGGCCAGGGCCACGGCCATCTGCTGCTCGGCCGAGACCGCGCGGCTGGTCAGGACCCTGGAGCGCAGTTCGGCGGCGGCCGCGGCGGCCAGGTCGGTGACCAGCTCGCGGTCGCGCTCGTCCCAGTGCCGGGGGGCGGTGTCCAGGACGCACAGCACCCCCCACACCACCGTGGGTTCCCCGGGCGCCCGCCCGTCGCGGGGGGCGCCGGGGTCGTCGAGGTCGTCGAGGTCGTGGATCTCGGGCAGGTCCAGCACGACCTGCACGTCCCGCAGGACGGCGTCCTCCCCGGTCCCCGCGTCCCGCGCCCCGGGGCCGTCGTCGAACAGGCGCGTGAAGTCGTGCGTGAAGCGCAGCGGGGCGGCGATCCAGGACCGCACCCCGAACGCCTCGACGGCCGCGGCGTACTGCGGGGCCCGGGGGTCGTCGGCGACGTCGTCGACGACGACGAGACCGCCCGTGCCGTCGGTGGCGAAGCGGCACAGGGACTCCCCCCACCGCATCGTCCGCTCGCTCTGCCACGGGTCCGGCATCCCGGCGGCCCCGGGCAGGACGACCCGGTCGGTCTCGTCCAGGAGGGACAGCACCGCCATCGGCGCGCGCAGGGTGCGGGCCGCCAGGGAGGCGAAGCGGTCCAGCAGCGCATCGGGCTCGGGCGGCAGCATCACCGCGGACGGCCACTTCACGATCGGTCCCCCCGGGTGCGGGTGCCTGCACCGGATGTCCAGGTCGTCAGGCGCCATGATGCACGACCGCGCGCCGGCGCGACGGCGGTCGGGGCCCCTCAGGCGCCCCCGCGGCTCCGCTCGCTCACCGCGGTCCCCGGCTGCAGCAGCGGGGCGAGGCGGTCCCAGCGCGCGATCTGGCAGCCGTCGTTGCGGGCGAACCGCGCGTCGACCGGTTCCCCGCGCCACGTCCCGGTGACCACGGCGGTCTGGGGGCCGCCGTAGATCTGCGTGCAGGCCATGTCCTTCGGGACCGGCGCCCAGGGGGCCTTGGCCGCGTCGACGGCCGCGCACGCGTTCTGCGCGTCGGGGTGGTCCCCGCCGGTGGTGCCGTCGGCCGAGCACGTCAGGGTCCACGTGCGCTGCTCGCCCGCGCCGTCGTCCACCACGACCGTGAGGTCGCCGGCCGAGGCGGCGGGGACGCCGTCGGAGGGGGCGCTGCTGGAACTGCCGCCGGACGTGGGGCTGCTGCTGGTCACCGGTGCTCCTGCCTGCTGGTCACCGCAGGCCGCGAGCAGGCCGAACCCCGCCACCACGAGGGCGACGGTGCGGGCGCGGGCACTGCGCTGGACGGTCCTGCGTACGGTCACGGGAGTACGACGCCCGGGACCGGGCGACGGTTCCCCCGCGGCGCCGCGGGAACGGGTGACACCGGGTGTCCTGCCGGGGTACGGTGGAGATTTCCCGCGGTCGGGTTTCTCCCCGCGCCACCACGGACATCGTCCCGCGGGGCGCCGTGTGATCGCAACGTTGTTGTCGCGCAGCGGTTCCGGCAGGATCGACGGTCGATCCGATGGAGGAACCGTGTCCGAGCACACCCCGGACGAGGTGCTGGCCGCCGAGCAGCGGCACCTCGACCACGCCCGCGCCGAACTGGCCCGCATGCGGGCCCACACCCTGTCCCTCGTCGATTCCCTGGCCCCCGGGCACGCCGGTGACGCCGGCGCCGACGAGGCCCTCGGCTGGACGCTGCACCGCCGCGCCGCCGGTCTCGTCGACGACCCGTCCACCACCCTGTTCTTCGGCCGCACCGACCACGACGACGGCCAGCGCCTGCACATCGGCCGCCGCCACGTCACCGACTCCGCCGGCGACCCCGTCGTCATCGACTGGCGCGCCGACGTCTCCCGCGGGTTCTACCGCGCCACCCGCGAGGACCGCGGCGGCGTGCGGCTGCGCCGCCGGTTCGGCGTCGAGCAGGGGCGCCTGAGCGCCTACGAGGACGAGCACCTCACCGACGCCCTGCCCGACGGTGCCGAGGGGGACCCCGCCTCGGCCATCCTGGCCCGGGAGATCGAACGTCCGCGCTCGGGCCCCATGCGCGACATCGTCGCCACCATCCAGCCCGAGCAGGACGCCCTCGTGCGCGCCGACGCCCAGACCACCGTCTGCGTCCAGGGCGCGCCCGGCACGGGGAAGACGGCCGTCGGCCTGCACCGCGCCGCGTGGCTGCTGTACGCGCACCGGGAACGCCTGACCCGCCAGGGCGTCCTCGTCATCGGGCCGAACCGCGCGTTCCTGCAGCACATCTCGGCGGTGCTGCCGGCCCTCGGTGAGGTCGAGGTGGAACAGCGCACGGTCGAGGAACTCCTCACGGTGGCGACCGAGGGGCGCAAGGAGGTCCGCGTCCGCGGCACCGAACCCCCGGGGGTGGCGACCCTCAAGGGGGACGGCCGGATGGCCGAGGTCGTCCGCCGCGCCGTGTGGTCGGCGGTCGGGGACCCCGCGCGGGTGCTGGAGTCCGGGGCCGTCGTCGTCACGCGGGGCTCGCGGCGCTGGCGGGTCCCCGGGTACGTCGTGCGCGACCTGCTGGAGGAGCTGACCAGCCGCGGCGTCCGCTACGGGGCGGCGCTGAACCTGCTGCCGCAGCGCCTGGCGCACGCCGTCCTGCAACTGCTGGAGGCGGCCGGGGACTCCCCGGACGACGCCGTGCAGGACGCCGTGGCCCGCAGCCCCGAGGTCCGCCGCGCGGTCAAGGCGCTCATGCCCGTGCAGGACCCGGCGAAGGTGCTGCACCGGTTGCTGTCCGACGCGGAGTTCCTGCGGGCCTGCTCCGACGGCGTCCTCACCGACGCCGAACGCGACCTGCTCACCTGGCCCACCCCGCCGCGCACGGCGGGTTCGGCGAGGTGGACGGCGGCCGACGCGGTGCTGCTCGACGAGGTCCGCGACCAGGTGCGGCGCACGCCCTCGCGCGCGCACGTCGTCCTGGACGAGGCCCAGGACCTGTCGGCCATGCAGTTGCGCGCCGTGGGGCGCCGGTGCAGCACGGGGGCCGCGACGGTGCTGGGGGACATCGCGCAGGGGACGACGCCGTGGGCGGCCCGCAGCTGGGACGACGTGCTGGACCACCTCGGCAAACCCGGCGGGTCCCTGGAGGTCCTCGACCGGGGTTTCCGCGTCCCGTCGGCCGTCATCGACTACGCGGCGAGGTTGCTGCCGCGCATCGCACCCGACCTCACCGTCCCGACGTCCGTGCGCACCGATCCCGGTCTGCTGCAGGTGCTGCGAGTGCAGGACCCCGTCGCCCGCGCGGCGCGCACGGCCCGGGAACTGGCCGGGCTCGACGGTTCCGTCGGGGTCGTCGCCGCGGCCACCGCGGTGGAGGAGCTGGCCCGGGAACTGGCCGCGCAGGGGGTGCGGTTCTCCCGGCTCGACGACCCCGACCCCGAGCAGCAGCGCGTCTCCCTCGTGCCCGCGGGGCTGGTCAAGGGCCTGGAGTTCGACCGGGTCGTCGTCGTGGAACCCGCGGCCGTGGTGGCCGCCGAACCCGACGAGCGCACCGGGTTGCGCCGCCTCTACGTGAGCCTGACCCGCGCGGTGAGCGCGATGGTCGTCCTGCACCGCGAGGACCTGCCCGCGGAACTGGCGTGAGGGGGGTCAGTGCTCGAACAGGGCGCTGACCGACTCCCCCTCGTGGATGCGCGTGATGGCGGCCGCCAGCGCCGGGGCCACCGAGATGACGGACAACCCCTCCCGCGGGCCGCCGCGCAGGGGGACGGTGTCGGTGCACACGACCCCGTCGATGGCGGGGTGGGCCAGCAGCCGGTCGAGGGCGTCGCCGGCGAAGATCCCGTGGGTGCAGACGACGCGGATGCTGCGCGCCCGCAGTTCGGTCAGCCGGTCGGTGAGCTTGAAGACGGTGCTGCCCTTGGCGATCTCGTCGTCGAGCACGATGACGTCCTTGCCCGTCACGTCGCCGATGACGTTCGCGATGACCACCCGGTCGTCGGGGAACCGCTGCTTGGCGCCGGTGGCGATGCCGCAGCCGAGCATCCGGGCGAAGGCCGCGGCGGGTTTGGCGTTGCCCAGGTCGGGGGAGACGACGACCGCGTTCGAGAGGTCCTCGCCCTCGAAGTGGGTGGCGAGCTGGGTCAGGGCGTGCAGGTGGTCGACGGGGACGCGGAAGAACCCGTGCACCTGCGGGGAGTGCAGCGTCATGACCAGGACGTGGTCGGCCCCGGCGGTCTCCAGCAGGTCGGCCACGAGACGGCCGCCGATGGAGATGCGGCCGGTGTCCTTCTTGTCCGAGCGCGCGTAGGAGTAGTGCGGCACGACGGCGGTCACCCGGGCCGCGGAGGCGTGCTTGGCCGCGTCGAGCATGAGCAGCAGTTCCACCAGCGCCTCCTGCACGGGCGGGACGAGCGGCTGGACGACGTACACGTCGCGCTGGCGGCAGTTGGCCTGCAGCTGCACCTCCAGGCAGTCGTTGGAGAAGCGGCTGACGCGGGTGGGGGACAGCTCGACCCCCATCTCCGCGGCGACCGCGGCGGCCAGCTCGGGGTGGGCCGAGCCGCTGAACACGGCGATCTCTCGCAGGGTGTCTGCCACGGGGCGCCACGCTAGCGGGACGGCTCGCCGGGACGGTCGTACGCTCGGGTCCATGAGCGAGTCCCGGACCTTCGACGTCGACGGCGTGCCCACCACCGCGGTGACCGACCTGCCCCAGGACGCGACGATCCTCGACGTCCGCGAGGACGACGAGTGGACCGCCGGTCACGCCCCCTCGGCGCTGCACATCCCGATGGGGCAGGTGCCCCAGCGCCTGGAGGAGCTGCCGCAGGGGCAGCTGCACGTCGTGTGCCGCGCCGGTGGCCGGTCCCAGCGCACGGCGCAGTGGTTGCAGCACAACGGCTACGACGTGGTGAACGTCGAGGGCGGGATGGCGGCCTGGGCCGAGGCGGGCCGGGAGATGGTCTCGGAGTCCGGCCAGGAGCCGTTCGTCCGCTGAGCCGTTCGTTCGCTGAGTCGGGCGGCCCGGGGCGGGGGCAGGGTCAGGAGACCTTGGCCGGCCGGTCCCGGTACCCCTCGACCGTGACCATCGGCGGGCGCTCGTCGAGGGTGAGGACGTGGGTGACGGGGGCGTAGTGCCCGTACCCGTCGCGGGCGAACTGCGTCATGGCGGGGGGCCGGCCCAGCCCCTGCCCGGCCGCGCGCTGGTGCACGACGTGGGTGATCTCGGCCGCCATCCGGCCCAGGGCCGCGGTGTCCTGGTGGCTGTGGCCGCGGCGGCCGAGGTCGACCTGGGCGATGGCCTGCAGGCCCCTGGACTCCAGGGTGTCGATGAGCATCGCGATCTCGACGCCGTAGCCGCCGCAGAACGGGATGGCCTCCAGCAACCGGCGCCGCCCGGCGTACTCCCCGGCCAGGGGCTGCACGACCCCGGCGAGGTCGGGGTAGAAGCGGCTGATGAGCGGGCGCGCGACGAGTTCGGTGACCCGGCCCCCGGACGTGCTGCCGGCCCCCTGCAGGGGCCGGTCGTAGCAGCCCTTGACGAGCTCGACGCCGGGGTCGGTCAGCAGCGGGCCCAGCAGGCCGGTCACGAGCTGGGGCTGGGGGTCCACGAGGTCGCTGTCGACGAAGACGACGACGTCCCCGGTGGTGACGGCCAGCGACTTCCACAGCACCTCGCCCTTGCCGGGGCGCGAGCCGGTCTCGGGCAGGACGTCGTCGCGGTGGTGCACGACCGCGCCGGCGGCCGCGGCGACCCGCGCGGTGCCGTCGGTCGAGCCGGAGTCCATGACGACGACCTCGTCGACGAGGCCGGTGTCCTCGGCCAGGCGGCGGACCATCGTCACGACCCCGCCGACCGTGGCCTCCTCGTCGAGGGCGGGGAGCACGACGCTGACCCGGGTCCCGGCCTTCTGGCGGCGCAGCCGTTCCAGGGGCCAGTCCCGCGCGCGGGAGGTGGACCGGCCGAACCAGGCCTGCACGGGAAGCTTCACGGGGTCCTCCGTCACCTCGGGGCCGGGTCGGCCCCGTCCACCGTGGCACGCGGCGGTCGGCGGCGACCACCGCCGGCGGCAGAGTTCACGCCCGCGCAACACGGGCCCGGTCCGGGCCCGCCCAGGTTGCGGCCACGTTGCGGCCCGTTGTCCGGCGCGTCTCGGGTCCGTGCGGGTGAGGTGCGGGTGAGGTGCGGGTGAGGTGCGGGTCCGTGCGGGTGAGGTGCGCGTCCTCGCAGGTTTGACCTCCGCGGGCCTCGGGTACCCACCGTCCGGTCGATCCGCAGGAGAGTGGAGGAACATGCCGACGGGAGCACGGCCGGTGCCGGCCACCCACTGGGCGACCTTCGCCCACGACGCGGCGTCCGTCCCACGGGCCCGTCACGTGGTCCGCATGGTCCTGGACGGTGCCGGTCTGGACGAGATGACCACGGCGGAGATCGAGATCGTGCTGTCGGAGATCGTCGGCAACGCGATCCGGCACGCCCGGCCCCTGGTCGGTGGGGACATCCACGTCCAGTGCGAGGTCGTCTCCGAGGACCGCCCGCACGTGGAGATCGCGGTGACCGACGGCGGGTCGCCGGGGTCGGTGGTCAGCCCCCGGGCGGCGGCGGACTCCGACACCAGCGGGCGCGGGTTGTTCATCGTCGACGGCCTCGCGCACGAGTGGGGCGTGGTCGAGGACCTGGACAACCTCAGCCGCACCGTCTGGGCCTCCTTCGGGGGGCCCACCCGCCACCACCCGCACTGACCGGGGTTCCCGGCACCTCCGGACGGGTCACCTCACCCGTCCGGGCCACCGGTCTGCCCAGGACCCGGCACGCAGTGCGCTCGGTCGGCTACCTTCTGTCCACGGGCTCGCGCGGTGCGGACCGTGGACCCGGTGGGAGGCGGCAACGTGGACTCGCCCACGGCGCCCCCGCCGCTGGAACTGCTGCACCGCACGGCCGCCGAGCTGGCCGCGGCCCTGGACGTGCGCGACGCCGTGACCTCGGTCCTGCGCGCCGGCCGCGAGGTCGTCGGCACCAACACCTGCGGGGTCACGCTCCTGGACGAGACCGGGACCCTGCTCGTGCCCACCCCGCCGCGCGACGGCTCCGACCTCGCCGGTCTCGGGACCGGGGTGCCCGTCCCGCTCGACTCGGCCACCCCCAGCGCCGAGGCCGCCCGCACCCTGCGCCCGGTGCTCCTGCGGGACCGGGTCGAGCTGGCCGCCCGCTTCGGGCAGGGCCCCGGTCGCGGGCTCAACGACACCGTCCTGGCCCTCGGGGAGCACTCCTGGGCCATGTACCCCCTCGTCGCCCGCGGCCGCCTCGTCGGCGTCCTGCGCTTCGGGCTGCTGCGCGAGGGGTCCCTGGACCTCGACGAGCAGCTCGTCGCGGCCACCCTGGCCGACCAGTGCGCGCTCGCCGTCGAGCGGGCGCGGCTGCTGTCCGAGGCCCGGCGCAGCGCCCTGCGGTACCGGACGCTGGCCGAGGCCGGGTCCCTGGACGTGTTCACGGCCCGTCCCGGCGAGGGCGTGACCAGCGAGCTGCCGGGGTGGACGGCGCTCACCGGCCGCACCGACGTCCGCGGCCACGGCTGGCAGGCCGACGTGCACCCCGAGGACCTGCCCGGGGCCCTGGAGCGGTTGCGCGAGGGCACGCGCGAGCGCTCGACCGTCCGGTTCCGGGTGCGGGTGCGTGCCCTGACCGGCTGGCGGACGATCGCGGCCGTCGCGGTGCCCGTCCTGGCCGACCCGGCCGACCCCGCGGCCGGGATCGTCGAGTGGGTCGGCTCCCTCGACGACGTCACCGACCGGGTCCGCACCCGCGCCCAGACGCGCACGCTGCACGCCCTCACCGCGGCCCTGGCCACCGCCGGCGGGTACGAGCAGGTCCTCGACGCCGTGCTCCACGCCTGCCTCGACGGGACCGGCGCGGTGCGCGCCGTCGTCACGGTCGCCGAGGGGCAGGGCGAGAGCGGGCTGGTCGCCCACCGGATGGGCCCGGACCGCCGGCGCACCCGCCTGGAGATGCCCGGGGTCACGCGCTCGGGCGTGACGGCCCTCGCCGGGGACCGCGGCACCTTCCCCGTCGCCGCGTCCGGGGTCGCCGCCCTGCCGGCGGACGTCCGGCCCTACTTCGAGGCCGGTGCCCGGGCCGGGGAGACGTCGTGGGCGGTGCTGCCGCTGGCCACGCGGACCCGCCGCCTCGGGACCCTCGTCCTGGCCTTCACCTCCGGGACCGACCCCGCCGACCGGGCCGCGGACGAGCGCGAGGACGAGGACCGCGACTTCCTGCTGACCTTCGCCCGCCAGGCCGCGACGGCCCTGGACCGCGTGCAGCTGCTGGAGCAGCAGCGCGACACCGCCACCGTGCTGGCCGAGGCCCTGCGCCCCGGACCGCTGCCGGAGGTGGCGTGGCTGGCCACGCACCGGGTCGCGCAGACCAGCGCCGGGGTCGAGGTCGGCGGCGACTGGGCCGAGCTGATCCCGCTGCCCGCGGGGGAGGGCCCCGACGGCGAGCGCGTCGCGGTCGTGCTGGGCGACGTCATGGGCCGCGGGGCCCGGGCGGCCACGGTGATGGGCGAGGTGCGCACCCAGGTCCGCACCCTGGCCCACGTCGACCCGCACCCCACCGCCGTGCTGCGGGGGCTGGACGCCCTGGCCCGCGCCGGCGGCGGGGAGGACCTCGTGACGATCTTCTACGGCGTCCTGGGCCGTGACGGCCGGCTGCTGGCCGCGAGCGCCGGGCACCTGCCGCCGCTGACGTGCAGCACGGGACCGCACTACCTCGACGTGCCGCCGGGGGTGCCCGTCGGTGTCGAGGGGGACCCGCGCACCGACGTCCTGGACGTGCGGCTGGTCCCCGGCAGCGCCCTGGTCGTCTTCTCCGACGGTCTCGTCGAGACCCGCACCCGCTCCCTGGACGAGGGGCTGGCCCAGGTGCTGGGGCACTTCCGCGAGACCGCCCGCGGGACGCCGGCCGGCATCGTCGGCACGCTGGTGGACCGGATGGTCGGGACCGGCGGCCGGGACGGGGACCTGGACGGGGACCTGGACGGGGACGGGGGCGTGGAGGGGGACGTGGACGACGACGTCACGGTCCTGGCGCTGCGGCTGCGCTAGCGTCGCGGCGTGCCTGCGCTGCATCCGTCCTCGACCGTCGCGGTCGTCATCCCGGCCAAGGACGAGCAGGACCGGATCGCCGCGACCGTCCGCGCCGCCGCCGGGCTGCCCGTGGTCGACGTGGTCGTGGTGGTGGACGACGGCTCCACCGACCTGACCTCCACGGTCGCCCGCGACGCCGGTGCCGTCGTCGTGGCCCACCGGCGCAACCGGGGCAAGGCCGCCGCGCTGCAGACCGGGGCGCGCGCGGTCGCGGAGTGGGAGCGTGCTCGCCCCCGGCCGGGGGTGCGGCCCCGGCCGCTGCTGCTCGTCGACGCCGACCTGGCCGGCAGCGCCGTCGAGACGGCCCCGCTGACCGTGCCCGTCCTGGCCGGTGAGGCCGACATGACCATCGCCGTCCTGCCCCGGCAGGCCACCGCCGGCGGCGGGCACGGGTTCGTCGTGGGTCTGTCCCGGCGCGGCACGCTCGCCGCGACCGGCTGGTCACCGGAGCAGCCGCTGTCGGGGATGCGGTGCCTGACCCGCGCCGCCTTCGAGGCCGCGCTGCCGCTGGCCCCCGGGTGGGGGGTCGAGACGGCGATGACGATCGACCTGCTGCGGGCGGGGTTCCGCGTCCGCGAGGTGCCCTGCGACCTGCACCACCGCGTCTCGGGCACCGACCTGCGCGGCCAGCTGCACCGGGCCGCGCAGTTCCGGGACGTGGCCCGGGCCCTGGCGCGGCGCCGGGTGCAGGACGTCGTGCGCCGCCGCACCCGCTGACCCGTGGCGCGCGCTGACCCGGCCACCGGCCCGCGGCGGCCGGTCCGCTGGGCCGTGGCCGGCACCGCCGTGTGCCTGCTGGCCTGGCTGACCGTCGCCGTCCTGGGCCCCTCGGCCGCCGCGCCCGCGCTGGGGCCGGGGTTCGGCGCCCTCGACCTGGGCCGGCACCCGTCCTCGGCGACCGTCAGCGTCCTCATGGCCCTGTCGGTCCTCGCCGGCGGGGTCGGGCTGGGCGGTGGGGCCCTGGCCGTCGCCCGCGGGTGGCGGCCCCGGCGCTTCCTGCTCCTGACCGGGGTCGGGGCCGTCCTGCTCGTGCTCGTCCCGCCCGTGGGTTCGGCCGACCACCTCAGCTACGCCGCCTACGGGCGCATCGCCGCCCTGGGCGGGGACCCGTACAGCCAGCCGCCGGACGCCTTCGCCGGCGGCGCCGACCCCGTCGTCTCCGCCGTGCGGGACCCGTGGCGGTCCACGACGTCGGTCTACGGGCCGGTCGGCGGGCTGTTCATGGCGCTGTGCTCGGTGGTGGGCGGGGACTCGGTCCGCACGACGGTGTGGGCCTGGCAGGTGCTGCTGCTGCTGGCGTGGGGCCTGGTCGCCGTCGTGGGGCACCGCGTGCTGCCCGACCCGCGGCGCCGGGCGTGGTTCGCCGTCCTGTCCAGCGCCAACCCGCTGCTGCTGACGGTCGGGCTGGGCGGCGCGCACGCCGACGTCCTGGCCGGTGCCGCCGCCGTCCTGGCCCTCCTGCTGGCGGCCGGCGCGCCCGTCGCGGCCGGGGTGGCGCTCGCCGTGGCCGCGGGCACCAAGCTGCCCTACGGGGTGGTGGCGGTGGGGATCGTCGTGGCCGCCGTCGCCGCCCGCCGGCTGAGCGCCGGGTGGCTGGCGCGCGGGGTCCTGGCCGCGCTCGTCGTCCTCGTCCCCGCGCACGTGTGGGCCGGGGTCCACGCCTACGACCAGACGCGGACCGCGAGCCGGTACGTGTCCCTGGCCACCGTCTGGCGCCCGCTCGTCGACGCCGGGCTGCCGCGCGGGCTGCTCCTGCCGGGGACCGCCCTCGTCGTGGTCGTGGTCGCCGTCCTGTGGTGGCCCGCGCTCGTGCGCGGCGGTCGCCTGGAGCGGGCCGCGGGGGTCGGTGCCGTCCTCGCGGCCGGGTACCTGCTCGGGGCCGCCTACGAGCTGCCCTGGTACGACCTGCTGCTGTGGGGGCCGCTGGCGCTCGCGGTGGGGGCGGCCGCGCCCGCCGCCCGCCTGCTCGTGGGGGTGCTCGTGGTGCGTTCGACGGTGCTGTCGCTGGCCTACGTGCCCGGGCTGGTCGACGGGATGAGTCCGCTCGTGCAGGCCGTGACGCTGGGGTACCGCCGGGAGGTGGGCCCGTGGGTGGCGTGGGCGGCGCTGCTGGCCGTCGTTGCGCTCGGTGTTCGGTCGCGACGCTCGGTGGCGAACGTGTGACGGTGTGGCATCCTCGGGTGAGGTCTCAACCAGTACCCGCGCGTCGGTGCCACCGGCGGCCACCGGGGCTGGATGATGGTTCGGCAGCACCGGGTGACCGCCCGTCTTGAACGGTTCATCCGGACGGGTGGTTGTTCTAGTAGAGCGGTCAAGGACGTCCAGCTGCCCCCCGAACCACGTACGGGGGGTGGGACACCGTCCCTCGCAGCAGGACACGTCGAGCAGCGGCTGAGGAGTCTGAGCGCAGATGGAGAACGAGGTGGCGGTCGTGGACGGGAGCCCCGTGCAGGTCCCCGGTGACTGGTGGGGCGACGTGCTGCGCACCGTCACCGACGGTGACCGCCGGGTGGTCGTCGAGGACGCGGCCGGGCACCGCTTCGTGCTCGTCTCCGAGGCCCGCTACCGGGCGCTGGAGGAGGCCGAGCGCGGTCAGGGCCTCACCCGTCCCGGGGTGACCCTCACCGCGCGGGAGCGGGAGATCCTGCAGATGATCGCCGACGGCTGCCCCGGTTCCGTCGTCGCCGAGCGCCTGGGCCTGGCCCCGAACACCGTCGCCCAGCACCTGGCCTCGGTCCGGCGCAAGTACGGCGTCCGCTCCTCCGCGGCCGCCGCCACCGCCGCCCGCCGGGACGGCTTCCTCGACTGAGGGACACCGGCGCGCGAAGGCCCCCGGGGTGCTCCCCGGGGGCCTTCGCCGTCCACGCCCGCCCCGTCCCCGCCCGGGGACGGGGCGGGCGCGCGGGGTCAGCGGGCCGGGACGGTGGCCCGCGCCTCCAGGGCGGTCAGGTCGGTCACGTCCACCGGTCGCGCCAGGGACGGGAAGTGCTCGCGCAGGAACTCCTCGCTGCGCCGGGCGGCCTCGCGGTGCACGGCGTCGTGGTCGTAGAGCTCCACGCTGATCCAGCCCTCGAACCCGCCGGCCAAGACCCGGCCGACGGCGTCGAAGTCCACGTCGCCGTCCCCGGGGACGAGGTGGGCGTGGACGCGGTTCGCGATGTCCTCGACCTGCAGGTGGCGGGTGATGGGGAGGTGGCGGGCCAGGGACCCCAGGGCGTCCTCCTCCTCCACGACGCAGTGCCCGAGGTCCTGGCTCAGCCACAGGTCCGGGCTCGCGGTGCGCTCCAGCACGACCGCGACGTCGGCGTTCGTGCGGCAGTGGAACCCGGGTTCGGGTTCGATGCCCAGGACCGTGCTGCCGCGGGGGAGGCCGGCCGCGTCGAGCGTGTCGTGCAGCGTGTCCAGCAGGACGGCCAGGGCCTCGTCCAGCCACGCGTCGGCCTGGGCCGCGGAGACCTCGGGCCGGCGCCTGCCGGTGGAGAACACGACGAGCGGGACCCCGACGAGGACCCCCATGCGCACGCTGCGCTGCAACAGGTCCAGCCGGCGGGCCCGTTCGGCGGGGTCGGGGTCCACCAGCGCGGGCTCGAAGGCGTCCGCGCTCAGCAGGTGGGGGTCCCCGGTGGCCAGGCTGCACGCGACCACGCCGGTCGCCTCCAGGGTCTCGCGCAGGCGGCCGGCGTCGGCGGCGGTGAACGCCCACGGGTCGACGTGCTGGGCGTTGAGGGAGAGTTCGATGCCGTCGTACCCGCGGTCGGCCAGGGTGCGGACGGCGTCGTCGAGGCTCACCGAGCGCAGGCCGTTCGCGTTGTAGGCGAGACGGGTGCGCGGGGTCGACGGGGTCGACGGGGTCGGGGACGTGTGGGGCACAGGTGCTCCTGGTGATCGCGGTGGGGCGCGGGGAAGGGGAGGGATCTGGTCAGCGTGGCAGTGCGGCCGGTGCCGCGCTCCCCGAACAGTCGCGAGACCTCACGCAGAGCCGTTTCGGAACCACGGACCGTGAACATCGTCACGTGGGTTCGGTGTGCGGACCTCCGGGGGGCCGGGCACAGTGACGCCCGTGACGTTCACCGTGCAGAGCGCAGTCGCTCCACCCTGTCGATGACCGCCCCGAACCCCGCCCCCGTCCCGGGGGCTGACACCGGAACCCTTCCGTCCCCCGACGGTCCCGTGGTGGGACCGTCCACCCTGCAACTGCTGCGGGAGGTCGCGGACGTCAAGCGCCTGCGCGACGCCCGCGGCGCGGGGTCCCTGGCCGACCGGGCGTTCACCCGGTCCTGGCGGGTCCTGCTGCAGGACTGCTCGCCGGAGGCCGTGTCGGACCTGGCGCTGCGCGAGGTCGCGCACGCCCTGGTCGCGGCCCGCCTGGCCGGGGTGGACGCGACCGTGCTGGCCACGGCCGGGCTGGACCGCGACGAGCGCCTCACCGTGCTGCGCCGCGCGTTCGACGCCGTCACCGCGACCGCCGAGGGCGGTTTCGGCGACCTCGCCGACCTGCGCGCCGCCCTGGACCCCGAACCCCGCACCGAGGAACTCCTGCCCGCCCCACCGGCGTTCGTCAACGCCCTGGTCCGCCAGCCCCGGGCCGGGGCCACCCACCCCGTGCTGCCCCGCGTCGTGGTCGAACCCCCCGAGAGCCACGGCGACCACTGCTTCGTCACCGCGGTGTACTCCGCGCTCGTCGCACCCCGCTTCGGCGTGGGCCGGGGCGAGGCGTTCCTCGTGGCGCTGGCCCACCACCTGCCCAACGGCGACCTGCCCGACGCCGGTTTCGGCGGTGAGGTGCTGCTCGGCGAGCACTACCTGAGCGTGCTGGCCGCGCTGGAGGAACGTTCCCTGCAGCAACTGCCCCGGGGCCTCGCGGAACGGCTGCGGGTCCTGCTGCCGCAGCGGGAGACCACGGACACCGCCGTGGGGCGGGTCTTCAACACCGCCGACGTCCTGGACCGCGTGCTGCAGGTCCACCACCACGCCCGCGCGGCGGCGTTCACCGCCGCCCAGGCCCTGGACGACCTGGACATCGTCCACCCCGGCACCGTCCAGCAGTTCCAGCTCGGCGTCCTCGCCGGCGCCGGCATCCCGGTGCGCTGAGCACCCCGTCCACCGAGGAGATCCGTGAACACCGCCGAGGCGAACACCGCCGACGAGCAGCACCCCGACGAGCGGACCGGCTGGGTCATCGCCGGGGCGGGCTGGGTCGCCCGCGACCACATGGCCCCCGCCCTGGCCTCGTCGCCCACCAGCCGCGTCGTCGCGGTCGTCGACCGCGACCTCGCCGCGGCCACCGCCCTCGCCGACCGCTTCCCGGGGGCGCAGGCGCACGACGACCTGCAGGCGGCCTTCGCCACCCCCGGCGCGCAGGTCGTCTACGTCGCCACCCCGAACCACGCCCACCGCGAGGTCGCCCTGGCCGCGGCCGACGCCGGGCTGGCCGTCCTGTGCGAGAAACCCCTGGCAGCCGACCTGGCCGACGCCGCGGCGCTGGTCGCCGGGTGCGAGCGCGCCGGCGTGGTGGCGGCGACGGCCTTCGACCAGCGGTTCCACCCCGCCCACGAACTCATGGCGCGCGCGATCGCCCGGGGCGACCTGGGCACCGTCACCGCCGTGCGCATCGTCTACGCCTGCTGGTTGCCGCCGGGCTGGGCCCCGCCGGGCAGCCGCACGGGCGACAACTGGCGCATCGACCCCGTCCGGGCCGGCGGCGGGGCCTACGTCGACCTCGCCCCGCACGGGCTGGACCTCGTCGGGGCCCTGCTGGGCGAGGACGTGGCCACGGCCACCACCCACGTCCAGCACCGCGTCCACGACTACGCCGTCGACGACGGTTCCGTCCTCGTCGGCAGCACCGCCTCCGGGGTGCTGGTGACCATCTCGAACTCGTTCAACACCGTCGAGACCCTCCCGCGCCGCCGGCTGGAGGTCGTCGGGACCGCGGGCCAGCTCATCGCCACCGACACCATGGGGCAGGAGGCCGGCGGTCGCGTGGAGTTCGTCGACGCCGGGACGGGGGAGTCCCGCGACCTGGAGTTCGACACCACCACGTCCCCCTTCACCGGGGAACTGCGGGCCCTGGAGGCCGCGGTCACCGGCGGGCAGGAGTGGCGGTTCCCGATGTCGCGGGACCTGCGCCTGCTGAACCTGCTGCACGACGCCCTCGGCGCGGGTGTCCCGCAGTCGCGCCCCGACCCGGTCCTCACCGCCCAGGAAGTCCGAGCCCAGGACGTTCGACCCGAGGAGGCACGAGCGTGACCGGACCGGACGACTCCCACGCGCTGCGCGGCGTCCGCGCCGCCGAACTGGCCCCGCTGCCCACCCGGGCCCACCGCCAGCACCGCGCCTACTCCTGCACGAACTGCGGCCACTGGCAGCGCTGGTTCGCGCACACCCCGCCGCCGGCGTGCCCGGTGTGCTCGGACGTGCGCAACGAACTGCCCGTCGACGGGTTCGAGTTCCTGCGCGAGGACGAGGTCGACGCGCTCGTGACGACGTCCTGGCGCGAGGCCGTGCCGGGGGTCACCGAGTTCTGGTGCGACCCCGTCGTCGGGCTGGGGTCGCACGGCTGGGTGCTGGAGACCGCCGACGGCCTGCTCGGTTTCGAGGCCGCCCCCTGGTACTCCGGGGCGGCGCTGGCCGAACTGCGCCGTCGCGGGGGGTTGCGCGTGCTGGCCTCCAGCCACGTGCACGGTTTCGGCGGGTTGTGGCAGTTGCAGGACGAGCTCGACCCGCCCGTCGTCTCCGTCGGGGTCCACGACCTCACCTGGACGAAGGCGTTCCGCGTGACGTGGCCCGCCGACGACCGGACCGAGCTGGCCCCCGGGATCACCCTGCACCGCACCGGCGGCCACTTCCCCGGGCACAGCGTGCTGCACGACCCCGCCCGCGGGTTGTTCTTCTGCGGCGACTCCCTGAAGATCGACCTCGACGAGGACGGGAACGCCGCGGCGCTGAGCGCCCACAAGGCGTTCCACGCGCAGATCCCGTTGTCGCGGGCCGAGCTGCGCAGCATGCGCGAGATCGTCGGGCAGCTGGAGTTCGACACCGTCTTCAGCCCCTTCGAGTTCGCGCGCGGGGTGACCACGGCCCACGTCGTGGCCCTGGTCGACCACATGCTCGCCAACCCCCCGTCGGCGTCCCCGGTGCCGATGGACCTGCTGACCCGGTCCGTGGAGGTCTTCTCGTGAACGCCCCCGCACCCCGCCGGCTGACCGTCGACCACCCCGTCCAGGAGGGGCGGGACCACCGGGCGACCGAACGCTTCCGCGACGTCCTGGGCGAGCGCGACCGCTTCCAGTTCCCGACCTACCGCCTGGACACCGTCGGGATCCCCTCGTGGTGGACCATCGCCACGACCGGTGGGGCCGCGATGGCCGCCATCGGCCACGGTTACGGCGGCACCGACGCCGACGCGCGACGCTCCAGCTGGGGGGAGTCCGCCGAGCTGGGCCTGCTGCGCCGCACCGTGTCCACCCTGGAGCACCGGCGCGCCTCCCACGAGGAGCTGGTCGCCGAGCTCGGCGCGGAGGCGGTCCTGGACCCGCCGGCGGTGTGCCTGGACGCCGGGGCGCCCTACGCCCCCGACGCGACGCTGAACTGGCTGCCGCTGCAGCGGTACGGCACCGGGGAACGCGTGTGGGTCCCCGCCGACGTCGTCCTGCGCGACGCCGAGGGCCTGCCCGAGGCTTTCGTCGACGACCTGCCCCGCCTGGTCACCCGGCACGGCAACGGCCTCGGCGCCGGCGACAGCCTCGAACGCGCCGTCGCGCACGGCATCGGCGAACTCCTGCAGCGCGACGGCAACGGGACCCGCTTCCGCGCGCTGGACACCGGGGTCGTCCTCGACCTCGGTCCCGACGACGAGCTCGTGACCGACCCGGTGACCCGCGAGGCCCTGGCCCGGTTGCGGGCCGCGGGCGTGCGGGTCGTGCCCAAGCTGGCCAACGACTGGTGGGGGATCGTCAACATCACCGTCGTCGGCACCGACGACGACCCGCTGCAACCGGTCATGGTGACCGCCGCCGGGGAGGCCGCCCACCCCGACCGCGAGGTCGCCCTGCGCAAGGCCGTGCTGGAGTTCGCCGCGGCCCGCTCGCGCAAGGCGTTCACCCACGGCGACCTCGACGCCGTCCGGGACATCAGCCCCGCCGGGTACGTCGAGCGCTACGCCGCCGACCCCTCCACCCAGGAGGAGCGCGCCCTGCGCGGGATGCTCGGCTGGCTGGAGAAGGACGCCGCTCAGTTGCGGGCGCTGCTGGAACCCGTCGTGCTGGCCGAGCGCAGCCGGCGCCGCTTCGACACCCTGCCGACGTGGCGGGCCCCCGAGGGCGCCGACGAGCAGCAGGCCCTGTGCGCCCACCTCGTCGGCCTCCTGCGCGAGCGGGGTTTCGACGTCCTGGTGCTCGACTGCTCCGCCCCGGCCCCGGACGGGGGCACCGTCGCGGTGGCCCGGGTCGTGGTGCCGGGTCTGGAGGTCGAGATCGTCAGCTACGGCCGGATCGGTGAACGCGGGCTGGTCGACCTGCTCGAGCGCGGCGACGGCCGCACGGGGCTGCACGGCATCGCCGGGCTCGGGGTGCCCGGGGCCGACGGGGTCCCCGCCTCGGCCGAACCCGTCCACCTCACCGCCGCCGCCCGCGAGCGCCTCGGCGCCCCGGCGTGGCTGGACCGGGCCGCGCTCGACCGCGTCCTGGGGGAGCTGTACCCGCTGTACCGCGAACCGGCGCTGCACGCGGCCGCGGTGGCCCGCGCGAAAGGATGGACCGCATGAGGATCTGCCTCGTCTCCCGGCGCTACTGGCCGGCCGTGTCGGGCATGAGCGTGTACGCCGAGAAGCTCCTGGAAGGTCTCGTCGCCCTGGGCCACGAGGTGGTCCTGGTCTCGCAGTTCCGCGGTGATGCCACCGGCAGCGCGGTCTACGGCGGCGGCCCGCCGCCGGCGGACCGGGTCCCGGCCGGGGTGCGCGCGGTCGGGCTGGAGGCGTTCGGCGAACAGCGCTCCAGCGAGGGCCTGCCCGCCGACTTCGACGCCGACATCGCCGCGATGCGCGAGACTGTGGAACGGCTGCACGCCGAGGAACCCTTCGACGTGCTGCACGCCCAGTACGCCTGGCCCACCGGGATGGCCGTCCTGGAGGCCTCCGCCGCGCTCGGCCTGCCCTCGGTGGTCAGCGTGCAGGGCGGCGACGGGCACTGGGTCGGGTTGTGCTGCCCGGCCCACTCCGTCGGGATCCGGACGGTCCTCGACCACGCCGGGGCGGTCCTCATCGGGTCCCGGACGTTCGCCGAGGAGGTCACCGACCACCACGGGACCGACCCGGCGCGCTTCGACCTGGTCGGCGGGGCCACCGACACGCAGGCGTTCACCCCCGCCGACGAGTCCGCCGTGGGCGTGCTGCCCGACGACGCCCCGGTGACGCTCGTGTTCCACGGCCGCGTCGACCGCCGCAAGGGGGTCCTGGACCTGCTGCACGCCCTGGCGGCGCTGCGGGCGGAGGGTCGCGCGGTGCGGTTGCTCGTCTCCGGGATCGGGCCCGACGTCACCGCCGTGGCCGACCTCGTCACCGAGCTGGGCCTGGAGGACGCCGTGGAGCAGCGCGGGTACGTCCCCTACACCGACGCCCCCGCCGTCTACCGCGACGGGCACGTGTTCGTCTCCCCGACCCAGTCCGAGGGGTTCTCCAACACCATCCTGGAGGCGATGGCCGCCGGGCTGCCCGTCGTCACCACCCGCACCGTCGGGGTCGTGGACTGCGTGCGCGACGGCGAGAACGGCCTGCTGCACGAGGTCGGCGACGTCCAGGGTCTCGTCGGGGCCCTGCGCCGGTTGCTCGAGGACCCGGCGCTGGGGCCCAAGATCGCCCAGCAGGCGCTGGCCGAGGTCCGCGACGTCTGGTCCTGGCCGGCCCTGACGGCGCGCGTGGAGGCCGTCTACGACCGCCTCGTCGGCACGCCGCCGGACTCCTCGTGGACGCAGGTCCCGCCCGCGCGGCGCCCCACCAGCGGCGGACGAGGGGTGGAACCCACCACGGCCGACGCCGACTGCCGGTTCCTCCTGGCCCCCCACCTGCTGTGAGCCCCGCCGCCGGGCCCGCGCGGGTCGTGGCCGTCTCGCCGCACCTGGACGATGCGGTGTTCTCCGCCGGGGCGCTGCTGACCGGGCTGGCGGCCGCGGGGGCCGAGGTCACGGTGGTCACCGTGTTCACCGGCACCGTCGCGGACCCGCGGGGTTTCGCCCTGTCGTGCCAGACCGACAAGGGGCTGACCGCGGACGTGGACTACATGGCCCTGCGCCGGGCCGAGGACGACGCCGCCACGGCCGCCCTCGGCGTGGTCGGGTCCCACCTGCCCCTGCTGGAGGCCCCGCACCGCGGGTACCACAGCGCCGCCGCGTTGTTCGGGCCCGTCGTGGCCGGGGACGAGGGGTGCCCGGACGCGGTGCGGGAGGTCCTGGAGGCCTTCCTCGCCCAGCGCTCCGGGGGTGCGGTGGACCTGCTGCTGGGCCCCCAGGCCCTCGGCGACCACGTCGACCACCGCCACGTCCGCTGCGCGGTCGACGCCCTCGCGCGGGACCGGGGCCTGCCCCTGGCCCGGTGGGCCGACACCCCCTACGTCCTGCGGCCCGGGGCGCAGACCCCCGAGGGCGGGCCCCGGTACCCGACGGAGGAGGAGCTCGACGCCAAGGTGGAGGCCTGCGCGGCGTACGCCACGCAGCTGGGGTTCCAGTTCGACGGGACCGCGGCGATGGTCCGGGCGCTGCGGGCGCTGCCCGAGACGTTCGACCCGCCCCTGCCCCTCAGGGACTGGGCATCGTGAAGCCGACGACCTGCTCGGTCCCGCCGTCCTCGCCCTTGAGGGCGTGACCCACGGTCGAGAGCCACTGCACCGACCCGTCGGCCAGCACGACCCGGAACCGCAGGCTCAGCGACGACGACTTGGCGAAGGCGTCCTGGGTGGTGGCGAAGACCCGGTCCCTGTCGTCGGGGTGCACGTGCCGCAGGGACTCCCTCCACGGCAGCCGGTGCTGGCGGGAGGGGAAGCCGAGCAGACCGCTGACGCGTTCGTCCAGGTCCACGACCTGCGGTGAGGCGTGCATCGCGAAGGCCCCCGAGGGGACCTGCGGCAGCCCGCGGTTGGTCGCCCAGGACCGCAGCCCGACGGGGTCGACGGTGGAGGCGGCCAGGTCGATGCGGGCGCGCACCGACGCCGGCAGGTCCACGAGCACCGCCTGCCCGACCGGGCTGGTCAGCAGCAGCCGGACCAGCACGTGGAACGGGACGGCGTCCCCCTGCACGAGCAGCCCCGCCTGACGGCCGTGGTCGTCGTCGAGGGCGATGCTGTCCACCAGCGAGGTGATCTCGGGGTCCGGGCCGGGCGGCGGTTCGTCACCCCACAGCTCCTGGACGTCGGCCCGCACCCGTTCGGCCCGTCGCCGGACGTGGTGCTCGCGCGACAGGCTGTCGTCGTGGCCGATCGGTCCCACCCCCCGTGAACGCTCCCGCCCTCGCCCACAGGATGTCCTACCGGGCAGCGGTCCCGCACCACGCACGGCCCCGTCCCGCCTCCGGTGGGACCATGGGAGGGCCATGACGACCCTCGCGCCCACGCTCCCCGAGCTCCTGCCCGCCCCCGCCGACGCTCCTGCCGACCCCGACGCCGTCCTCGCGGCCTTCACGGAGTGGGTCACCGGCCGCGGCATCACGCTGTACCCCGCGCAGGAGGAGGCCCTGCTCGAGGTCGTCGCCGGGTCCAACGTCGTGCTCGCCACCCCCACCGGGTCCGGCAAGTCCCTCGTCGCCGCCGGCGCCCACGCCGCGGCGCTCGCCGCGGGCGTCCGCTCCTTCTACACCGCCCCGCTCAAGGCCCTGGTCAGCGAGAAGTTCTTCGCCCTCATCGAGGTCTTCGGTGCGCAGAACGTCGGGATGATGACGGGTGACGCCTCGGTGAACCCCGGCGCCCCCGTCGTCTGCTGCACCGCCGAGGTCCTGGCCAACCTCGCGCTGCGCTCGGGCGCGTTCGCCGACGTCGGCCAGGTCGTCATGGACGAGTTCCACTTCTACGCCGACCCCGACCGCGGCTGGGCCTGGCAGGTCCCGCTCATCGAGCTGCCGCAGGCGCAGTTCCTGCTCATGTCCGCGACCCTGGGCGACGTCACCGCCCTGCGCGAGGACCTGACCCGCCGCACGGGCAGGTCCACGGCCCTCGTGACGTCCGTGGAGCGGCCCGTCCCGCTGCACTACTCCTACGCGACGACACCGCTGCAGGAGACGGTCGAGGAACTGCTGCAGACCGACCGCGCCCCCGTCTACGTCGTGCACGCCACCCAGGCCGCCGCCGTCGAGCAGGCGCAGGCCCTCACGAGCGCGAAGATCGCCACCCGCGAGCAGCGCGACGCCATCGCCGAGGCCATCGGCGGGTTCCGGTTCGCCGCCGGGTTCGGCAAGGTGCTGTCCCGGTTGCTGCGGATGGGCGTCGGCGTCCACCACGCCGGGATGCTGCCGAAGTACCGCCGGCTGGTGGAGACGCTGGCCCAGGCCGGGCTGCTCAAGGTCATCTGCGGCACCGACACCCTTGGCGTCGGCATCAACGTGCCCATCCGCACCGTGCTGTTCGGCGGGCTGACGAAGTTCGACGGCCGCCGCAACCGGCACTACCGCGTGCGGGAGTTCCACCAGATCGCCGGGCGCGCCGGGCGCGCCGGGTTCGACACCGCCGGCACCGTCGTCGTGCAGGCCCCCGAGCACGAGGTCGAGAACGCCCGCCGCGTCGCCAAGGCCGGGGACGACCCGAAGAAGCAGAAGCGCGTCCAGCGGGTCAAGGCGCCGGAGGGTTTCGTCTCCTGGTCGCAGCAGACGATGGACAAGCTCGTCACCGGCGAACCCGAGCAGCTCACCTCCCACTTCCGCGTCACCACGTCCATGCTGCTCAACGTCCTGCAGCGGCCGGGCAACCCCGTGGAGGCCATGCGGCACCTGCTGCTGGAGAACCACGAACCCCGCAAGAACCAGCTCAAGCACGTCCGTCGTGCGGTCGAGCTGTTCCGCGCGCTGCTCGACGCCGGGATCGTGGAGACGCTGCCCGAGCCGATGCCGGACGGGCGGCAGGTGCGGCTCGTGGCCGACCTGCAGCTCGACTTCGCCCTCAACCAGCCGCTGTCGCCGTTCGCGCTCGCCGTCGTCGACGACCTGCTCGACCCCGCCTCGCCCACCTACGCGCTCGACGTCGTGTCCGTCATCGAGGCCACCCTCGACGAGCCGATGAAGGTGCTGCTCGCGCAGCGCTCGAAGGCCAAGGGCGAGGCGGTGCAGCGGATGAAGGCCGACGGCATCGAGTACGAGGAGCGCATGGAACTCCTCGAGGACGTCGAGTGGCCGCTGCCGCTGGCCGAGGAGCTGCGCGCCGCCCACGAGACGTACCGGGCCGGGAACCCCTGGGTCGGCGACTACGAGGTGCGGCCCAAGTCCGTCGTCCGCGACATGTACGAGCGGGCCATGACGTTCGGCGACTTCGTCCAGCACTACCAGCTCGCCCGCTCCGAGGGCCTGGTCCTGCGCTACCTGTCCGACGCCTACAAGGCGCTGAAGCAGACCGTGCCCGACGACGCCCGCACCGAGGAGCTCACCGACCTCGTGGAGTGGCTCGGTGAGGTGGTGCGCCAGACCGACTCCTCGCTGCTGGCCGAGTGGGAGGCGCTGCGCGACGGCGTCGACGCCGCCGACGTGGAGAACGTCGTCGCCCCGCAGGAGGACGAGGCGCCGCCCGTCACCGCCAACGCCCGCGCGTTCCGCGTCCTCGTCCGCAACGCGGTGTTCCGGTTCGTCGAGCTGTGCGCCCTCGACCGTCCCGCCGCCCTCGCCGAGCTCGACGGGTCCCCCGACGAGGACACGTGGGCCGACCAGCTCGACGCGTACTACGAGGAGCACGAGAGCATCGGGACCGGCCCCGACGCCCGCGGCCCGCACCTGCTCCAGGTCGACGACGGCTCCGGCCCCGAACCCAAGGGGTCGGCGCGGAACTGGTACGTGCGCCAGGTGCTGGAGGACCCGGCCGGTGACCGCGACTGGGGGATCGTCGCCGAGGTCGACCTCGACGCCTCCGACGAGGCCGGCACCGCCGTCCTGCGCGTCGCGGGGTTGCTGCGGCTGTGACGTCCACCCCCCCGGCGGTGGCGCGGTCGCGCGGACGGGCGGGAGCGCTCGTAGGGTCGGACCCGTGCAGACGAGGACACTGGGCAGGACGGGCCGCGACGTCGGCGTCGTCGGGATGGGTTGCTGGCAGATCGGCGGCAGCTGGGGGACGGTCGACGAGGACGCCGCGCTGGGGACGCTGCAGGCCGCGGCGCAGGCCGGGGTGACGTTCTTCGACACCGCCGACGTCTACGGCGACGGCCGCAGCGAGCAGTTGCTGGGCCGCTTCCTGCCGACCGCACCGGACGGTGTCGTGGTCGCGACGAAGATGGGCCGGCGGGCGGACCCGCACGTCGCGCAGGCGTACACGCTCGACGCGTTCCGCGCCTGGAACGACCGCAGCCGCGAGAACCTCGGGGTCGACACCCTCGACCTCGTCCAGCTGCACTGCCCGCCCAGCGACGTCCTGCACACCGACGCGGTGTTCGACGCCCTCGACACCCTCGTCGCCGAGGGCCGCACCCGCGCCTACGGGGTGTCGGTGGAGACGGTCGCCGAGGGCCTGGCCGCCGTCGCCCGCCCGCACGTGGCGAGCGTGCAGATCATCCTCAACCCGTTGCGGCTCAAGCCGGTCACCGAGTTCCTGCCCGCCGCGGCCGAGGCCGGCGTCGGGGTCGTCGTCCGGGTGCCGCTCGCCTCCGGGTTGCTGACGGGCCGCATCGACGAGTCCACGACGTTCCCCGCCGACGACCACCGGAACTTCAACCGCAACGGCGAGAGCTTCGACGTCGGGGAGACGTTCGCGGGGGTCCCGCTGTCGGCCGGCGTGGCGGCGGCGAAGCGGCTCGGCGAGGTCGCCGGGGACACCCCGCTGGCCGCGTTCACGCTGCGCTGGATCGCCGAGCAGCCCGGCGTCAGCGTCGTCATCCCCGGTGCCCGCTCGCCCGAGCAGGCGCGGGGCAACGCCGCCGCGGCCGACCTGCCCGCCCCCACCGTCGCCCAGCTCGACGCGGTCGAGGAGGTCTACCGCGACCTCGTCGCCGAGCACGTGCACCACCGCTGGTGAGGCGTGCGGCGGCGGGGTGAGCGGTGCGACTGGGGTTCGCGAAGCACCCGGTGACGAACCTGCGGCAGGCGCTGACGGGGTTCGAGCGCAGCGGGTTCACGGTGCTGTGGCGACCGGACCGGGACTCGGCCCTGCTCGCCGCGCCCGGGACGCCCTGGGCGGCCGTCCTGCTGGAGGTGCACGACGTCGAGCTGGAGCTCGGAGCGGGCGGGGTGTACCTGGTCCGGGCCCCCGGTGACGTCGACGCGTTCGCCCAGGCCCACGCCGACCGCGAGTGGGTCGTCGAGCCGTGCGACCACGCGCTCGGCCGCTACGCCGCCCTGCGCACCCGCGCCGCGCTGGCGCAGCGGTTCCTCAGCCCGTCACCGGCGCTGGCGCGTCACCTCCCGCCGGGGGGCGGCCTCGTGGGGCAGGAGGGGTGAGCGGACCGGGGGAGTCCGCGGACCGGGCGGTTCAGCGCCGCTCCAGCCGACGCGCCACCGCCTCGGCGTCCTCCCGCGGCAGTTCGGGGACGTCCCGCAGCAGCGGCAGCAGTTCCGGCTCGGTCGTCAGGGCCGCGAACGCCGTCGCCACGCTCACCCCGTGCGCCGGGACGTCCGTGACGCGGACCGGGGTGCCGGCGGTGAGCGTCCCGGGCGACAGCACCCGCAGGTAGGCCCCCGGCACGCGGGCACGGGTGAAGCGCGGCAACCACCTCTCCTCGCCCACCCACACCGCGAACGTCACGCACGGGATCCGCGGGCACGAGACCTGAAGCACGACGTCGCCGATGCGCCACCGCTCCCCGATGACGGCGCCGTCGACGTCGATCCCGGACGTCGTGAGGTTCTCCCCGAAGACACCGTTCGGCAGGTCCCGGCCCAGTTCCCGTTCCCACCCGTCGAGGTCCTCGCGGGCGTAGGCGTACACGGCCTGGTCGTTCCCGCCGTGGTTCGCGGTGTCGCTGATGTGGTCACCGGAGAGCCCGCTGCCGCCCACACCCTTCGGGCCCGGGGCCCGCACCTCGACGGGCCCCTCGACGGGTCGTTTGTCGATGCCGCTCGTCCCCGACTTCGCCGCGACCGCCCGTCGCCGGCCGACGTTGACGCTGAGGACGACGCCGCGCGTGCTGGCCATCCGCACACCCTAGGGAACCCGGGGCCGACGGTCACCGGGTTTCACCGCCGGGACGGGCCGGGATCCCGCAGGACCGAGGACGTGCGCTCGCCGCGGGACACCGACGATCCGCTCTCGCGCCACGGGGACCCCCTCCCGCGGCCGGGCCCGGTCTGGACCCGTGCGACGGCCGCTGACCAGGTGCCCACCCTTCAAGGTGCGGTCCCGGGCGTCCGAGGGGAGGGAGTGGATCCCACCGCGTCCGTCCCGGACTGCCCGCAGTGCGGCCGTGCGCTGCGTCCGGGGGACGCCTGGTGCCCGCTGTGCTTCACACCCGCCCCGTCACCGACCTACCGGGGTCCGCTGGTGACGCGACGCAGCGACAACCCCGCTCCGGTCGAGGGGGTGTGGTACCGCTCCTCGCGCTGGGCGGCCTCGGACGTCAGTTTCGGGCCCGTCGTGCTGTGGTTCTCCCCGCTCGGGGGCGTGCTGTTCCTCGTGGTGTGGAGCGCCGTCGTCGTCCCGCGGGGGCTGCGCGACGTCTGGCGCGGGGTGCGGGTGCGGCGCTGAGGAGGGGTCACCGGCCCGGGAGACGGTCTGCGTCCTGCGGGATCCGTGCGGCCGAGTGTTCTGCGTCCACCTGCCGGACAGGCGAGTTCGGGTTCGCTGCGGGTTCCACGCCGGGGGCGGGTCGCCTGGTGGCCGACCCCCCGGCCACCAGGCCGTCACCCCGAACTCCGCGAGCCCGACGCGTCCTCTCCGACCCCCCCCGGTCGGGACGCGCCCCCCGGACTCCCGGGTCCGACCGTCCGGTGGTCGACCCCCCGACCACCGGACTCCGGTCGTGCGTCCTGCGTTCCCCCCGAGTCCGTCGCGCCGCCAGGCCCCCCGACCGGGACACGCCCCCCGGACTCACCCGCGACATCGCTGCCCCGGGCGGGATCGTTACACCCGTCCGGACGTGTCCTGAGTCACACGTCCGTGACGCACCGGCGCCTCCGTCCTGCCCGTCGTCCGCGTCGTCCCCGTGCGGCACGATGCCGACCGTGACCACCCCGCCCACCCCGCCCGTGCCCGTCTGGACCCTGACCGCGATCGAGACCGCCGTGCGGGCCTCGTGGGGACCCGACACCTGCTTCGCCTCCGCCGAGTACCTGGCGCGGGGCGAGGGGCGGCCCTCCCGCGGGCAGTGCGGACCGACCGCCCTCGTCCTGCACGAGCTGCTGGGCGGTGACCTGGTGGTCGCCGGCGTCGAGCACGAGGGGCGGGTGGAGGGGGTGCACTACTGGAACGTGACCACCGGGGGTGTGCAGATCGACCTGACCCGGGACCAGTTCACCGCCGGGGAGTCCCTCGTCGACGTGCGCCGGGTCGCGGTGCTGCGCGACCGGCAGGGGCCGGGGGAACGGCCGTTCCAGGTGCTGCGCGGCAGGGTCGCCACCGCCCTGGGGTCCGTGCCGGCCTGACCCCCGGGGACCGGGGAGCCCCGCCGGGGCTACCGGTCCAGGGAGCGCGCCATCTCCAGCTCGCGCTGCCCGGCGTCCAGCACGTACGGCTCGGACCGTCCGGTCAGGGCGTACCCGCGGCGGCGGTAGAAGGCCTGGGCCCGGGTGTTGTCCTCGTGCACGAGCAGGCGCAACGTCGGGCCGCGACCGGCGGCCCACGTCTCGACCGCGTCGAGCAGGGCGTCGGCGACCCCGGCGCGGCGACCGCGCAGGGTGGGGGTGACGTACACGCCGACCAGCACCGGGCCGGTCCCGGGGTCGTACCCACCCATGGTGCCGACCCAGCGCCCGTCCCCGTTGATCGCCACCTGGGCCGTGCTCGTCCCGGCCTGGCCCCGTCGGCCCCGCACCCGCCACTCGGCCTCGTCGTGGCCGAGGGCGGTCTGCAGCGTCTCGACGTACGCGTGGGGGGTGTCGGCCAGCATCTCCAGGCGCAGGGCCCGCACCTCGCGCCAGTCGTCCTCGGTCGTGGACCTGATGAGCACCGGGGTCACCCGGCCGACCCTAGCCGGGCGACGCGGCCCGGGAACGCCGGATCCCCGGCCTCGGGATCGAGACCGGGGATCCGGCGTGCCCACCGTCGGGGCGGCACGGTCAGCTGACGAGCGCGCCCGTCGTCGCGGCCGCAGCCGACGCCGGGGCGGCCGTCGCGGCCACCTCGGTCTCGGCGAGCTTGCCGGCGCTGCTCTTGAGCGAGTACGTCGGGATCTGCAGGCCCATCGCGGCGCAGATGGCGTGGAACACCTCGGTGTTGTCCAGCAGCTTCCCGAACTCCTGCGACCCCGGGCCGGAGGCGCCGATGTAGACGTCCTCGACCGTGTGCACGCAGTTCGTCTGGTCCAGCGGCAGGTTGCCGATCTGGACGACCGAGCCCGGGTCGCGCGCGGGGTTCGGGAACGCCCGCTCGGTCACCGGGTCCTCCAGCGCCGGCTGGGCCAGGACGGCGTTGTGCGCGAAGTCGTCCGGGTGGTCGGGGTGGTTGGACCAGCCGAAGAACAGCTGCACGTCCGGGTTCGGGTCGTCCGGGAACCCGTCGCCGTTGGAGTCGACGTAGGTGGGGAACCCGGCGTCGGCGTACACGCCGTTCTGCTGGCGGGCGGGCGAACCCTCCTTGGACAGGGTGTGGGTGCCCGCGATGCTCATGGCGTGGTTGTGGTCGGCCGTGATGACGATGAGGGTGTCGTCGCGGTCCTTCGCCCACTCCTTCGCGGCGGCGAGCGCCTGGTCCAGCTCGATCGTGTCGTAGACCGCGCGCGGGCCGTCGAGGGGGTGCTCGGACTTGTCGATGGAGGCGGCTTCCACCATGAGGAAGAACCCGTTGTCGTTCTTCTCCAGGACCTTCAGCGCGGCCTTCGTCATGTCGACCAGACCGGGCTGGTCCGGGAAGGCGCCCAGGACCTCGGGGTTCGGGGTGATCTCGCGGTCGATGTAGACGTTGAGGTTGCCCAGGGTGAAGGTGCCCAGCAGCTTGTCCGGGGTGCCGGAGGCCATGACGGCGGCGAGCTCGGTGCGGCTCCCGGCGTAGGCGAAGCCCTTGTCCTTGAACTCCTCGATGAGGTTCCGGTCGTCCTTGCGCCGCGAGCCCTTCTCCGACTGCGGCAGGAAGGTGGCGCGGCCACCGCCCATGAAGACGTCGGGCATCTGACCGGGTTCGAGGGCCTGGTCCATGATGTCGACGTACTCCGACCGGCGGCGCGTGTGCGCGAACACGGCGGCGGGGGTGGCGTCCTGGACCTCGGCGGTGGTGACGATGCCGACGGACATGCCACGGGCCCGCTTGAGGACCTCGGCCATCGTCTCGACGTGGGGGCTGGCGGTGGGGTCCTCGGAGTTGCCGGGGTAGACGCCCATCGCGTTCACGGCGGACTTGTGGCCGGTCATGTACGCGGACATGGAGTTCGCCGAGTCGGTGGCGATGGAGTCCATGCCGGAGGTCGTGACGTTGCCCCGGTGGTCCATCGTGTCCATCTCGAGCAGGGCCTTGTACTTGCCCTCCACGATGCCCTTGGACAGGATCCGGGCGCCGGTGATGGCGGCCTGGCCCATGCCGTCGCCGAGCAGGAAGATGACGTTCTTGGCCTTCTTGCCCTTCGCCTCGGACAGGACGACCTCGTGCACGACCTCCTGGGAGGCCGACCCCGCCGAGGAGGTGACGGCGGCGGCGATGCGGTAGGTGCCCGCGGCCGGGTAGACGAGGTTCTTGAAGGTGACCTCGACCGAGTCCGCCGCCGAGCTGGTGCGGACGGGGGCGGGGCTGAGCAGCGGCGCGGGGCCGTTGCCGTCGCTGACCTTCACGACGATCTTCGTCGTCTCCGGGTCGACGCCGGTGGCCTCGACGCGCAGGTCGAAGGTGGCGCCGACCTGGAACTTGGCGTTGTCGATGGGCAGGACGCGCACGGCGCTGCCGGAGGTGGTGGAGGCGCGGACGATGCGGCGCACGGTGGTGCCGAAGTGGGCGTCCTTGGCGTGGAGCTGCGCGGGGACGTAGGCCGGCGCGGCGGACGCGGAGGAGGCGTCCACCAGGCCCTTGCCGAAGACGACGGCGGTCGCCAGACCGCCGGTGCCGAGCAGGCCGCGGCGGGTGAAGAACCCGCGCCGTTCCTGGGCGCCGTCCTCGTTCGGGGTGTTCTGCGTGTCGGGCACGAGTGACCTCTCGTCAGTGGTTCCCGGCGCTGAGCGCCGGCTCCGGGGGCAGCCACAAGCTGACAGGGCCCGGGGAACGGCGGCCGAACTCACCGCGAACGCCGGGTGCACGGTCGGTGCCCCGAGCAACGCGGCCCCGCGGGCGCCCAGCGGGTCGCACGGCGGGTCGCACGGGGCGTCAGTCGAGCAGGTGGTCCATCCGGTAGCCGAGGAGTTCGCGCAGCACGATGGACGTCGAGGTCCGGCGGATGCCGCGGCAGCGCATGATGCGCTGGGTGATGTCGTAGACGTGGTCGGCGTCGCGGGCCGCGATCTGGATCATCAGGTCGGAGTCGCCGGAGATGCCGAGGCACTCCACGACCTCGGGGATGCCGGCGATGTCCTCCACGAGCCCGGTGAACTCGCTCTGCTCGACACCCGCTGTGACCAGCGCCCGCATCGGCAGGCCCACCCGCCCGGGGTCCAGGCGGGTCGAGTTGGCCCGCAGCACGCGTTCGGCCGCCAGTCGTTCCAGCCGGCTGTGGACGGTGCCCCGGGCCAGGTGCAGGGTCAGCGCGAGCTGGGCCACGGTCGCGCGCGGATCGCGGTCCAGCGCGAGGAGGATGCGCCGGTCCGTGTCGTCGAGAGTGGTCACGTCGACCAGCCTAGGTGCCCCATCTCCGACCGGACTGGTCGGATCGACCAACGCGGCGCGCGTCTCTTGTGCGTTCCGACCGACTGGCGTGTCATCGGGGGCATGACCGCCACCGTCACCGTCGGCACGTACCTCGCCCGCCGGCTGGAACAGCTCGGGCTGCGCCACCTGTTCGGCCTGCCCGGGGACTTCAACCTCGGGCTGCTCGACGAGATGCTCGGCGGATCGGGTCTGCGGTGGGTCGGGTCGAGCAACGAGCTCAACGCCGGGTACACCGCCGATGGTCACGCTCGGTTGCGACGCGGGCCCGCCGCCTTCGTGACGACGTTCGGCGTGGGGGAGCTGTCCGCGGTCAACGCCACGGCCGGCAGCCGCGCCGAGGACGTCCCCGTCGTGCACGTCGTGGGCCTGCCGGCCACCCGCGCGATGGCCGAGGGGGCGCTGCTGCACCACTCCCTGGCCGACGGCGACTTCGGCCACTTCGTCCGCGTCGCCGCCGAGGTCAGCGCCTCGGCCGTCGTCGTCCGCACCCAGAACGCCGGCACCGCCGTCGACCGGGCCCTGCTCACCGCGGTCGGCTCCTCCCAGCCGGTCTACCTCGGCGTCCCGGCCGACGTCGCCGTGGCGCAGGTCCCGGCGGCCCCGCTGGCCCGGCCGCTGCGCGTCCTGCGCAGCGACCCCGCCGTCGCCGAGGAGTTCCGCGAGGCGCTGGCGGAGTTCCTCGACGGGGCGCAGGAGGTGACCGTCCTGGCCGGGCCGCGGTTGCACCGCCGCCACCTGGAGGACCGGGTGCGGGCCCTGGCCGCCCAGAACGGGGTCCGCATCGCGACGCAGTCGGCGTCCAAGGCGATGCTCGACGAGTCCCACCCGGCCAACCTCGGTGTCTACGCCGGCACCTTCACCCGCGACCCCGAGACCCGCCGGCGCGTCGACGAGGCCCGGCCGCTGGTCCTCGCCGGTGTCGTCATGACCGACTTCCTCACCGGTTCCTTCACCCACGGGTTCGACCCCGACGCGGCCGTCGACCTGCACCTGGACCACGCCCGCATCGCCGGGGCCGCGTTCTACGGGCTGTTCCTGGAGGAGTCGCTGCGCATCCTGGAGGAGGTGCTGGAGGCGCGGTCCCCGCGCCCGGCCCCGCTGCCGCGCCGCGCCGTCGCCCCGGCGCCCGAGCACGTCCCCGCCGACCCCGACGGCCCGCTCACCCACGCCGACCTGTGGCCGCTGCTGCAGGGCTGGCTGACCCCGGGCACCCTCGTCGTCGCCGAGGCCGGGACCTCGTTCTACGGGGCGCTGGAACTGACGCTGCCCGACGGGTGCGACCTGCTGGGGCAGCCGGTGTGGAGTTCCATCGGCTACACGCTGCCCGCCACGCTGGGGGCGATGCTGGCCGCCCCCGAGCGCGAGACCGTCCTGGTGATCGGTGACGGGTCGGCCCAGCTCACGATCCAGGAACTCGGCCGGCTGCTGACGTCGGGGCTCACCCCCACCGTGCTGCTCGTCAACAACTCCGGCTACACCGTCGAACGCGCCATCCGCAGCCCCGAGGCGCCTTACCAGGACGTCGTCGAGTGGGACTGGACCCGGTTGCCCGCCGCCCTGGGCGCGCCGGGGACCCCGGTGTTCCAGGCCCGCACCCCCGCCGACCTCGTCGAGGTCCTGGCCAAGGTCCGCGCCGACCGCGACTCCGGCGGGGGGCACGCGCACTTCGTGGAACTGTTCCTGCCCCGTGACGACGCCCCCGACTCCCTCGTGCAGCTGGCGCGTTCGGTGCGCTGAGCCGCCCACCCCCGTCGCGCCGGTTTGACCCGGGCCCCACCCCGGGGGAACCTGGGGCCAGCGCCGGTGACCGGTGCCCGGACGAGCCCGCCGTACCCGGACTGCGACAAGACGGTGGGGGAGGGTCTTCCCGTGGCGTGGCTCGTGCTCGTGCTGTCCGGTGTCCTGGAAGCGGTGTGGGCCACCGCCCTGGGCCGGTCGGAGGGTTTCACCCGCCCCTGGCCCACCGCCGTGTTCGCCGTCGCCGTCGTCCTCAGCATGGTCGGTCTGTCCTGGGCGATGCGCACCGTCCCGACGGGGACCGCCTACGCGGTGTGGGTGGGCATCGGCGCGGCCCTGACCGTCGGCTACGCCATGGCGACCGGCGCCGAGGCGGTGTCGGTGGCGAGGGTCCTGCTCATCCTCGGGCTGGTGGGCTGCGTCGTGGGGTTGAAGCTGGTCCACTGACCCCGGGGCGCCGGGTCAGCCGCCGAGGCCGGGCAGGTGCGCGGCGTAGGCCGCCCGCAGTTCCCGCAACCGCAGGTTCGTCGCCGTCCCCCACGCGCTCCAGTCGACCGAACCCCCCTCGAGGGCGACCGCGAGCTGGTCCAGGTGCAGGTGCCAGGCCGCGAGCGACATCGGGACCCACTCGTCCTCGCCGTCCAGGTCGTTCGTCAGCCGCAGCCGGGTGCGGGCGCGCAGCGCCCCGGCGTCGAGGGGTTCCAGCTCCCAGCGCAGCAGCCCGTGCTCGGAGTTCGTGTGCTCCAGCAGCCGGGGCGGGTCGAACGCCGTGATCCGCCCGGGCCACCACTCCAGGTCCTCCGGCGGGCCGGAGAGCCACTCCAGGGAGAAGTCCCCGCCCGGTCGCAGGTCGGCGCGCAGTTCGGCCCACCACAGGCGCGTGAGCGCCGGGTCGGTCAGCGCCGTCCACAGCGTCGCCACGGAGTGCGGGTACTCGCGCGCCAGCCGCAGCGTCGCGCGGTCCCCGCCGTGCAGGACGGCGTCACCGAGGAGGTCCACGGTGCCCATCCTCCCCGACGCCCCCGGGTGCTCAGGCGTGGGCGTCCCGGCGGGGGACCAGGGGCAGCGCCGCCAGCGGGGCCAGGGCGACGAGGGCGACCGCGCCACCGAAGCCGACGAGCGGGACGAGTGCGCCGATCCCGGGGCCGACCGCGGACGCGGCGAGGAACTGCCCCGTGTTCTGCACCCCCAGGGCCCGGCCGGCCCAGCGCGAGCCGGCTGCCTCGGCGACGGACGTGAAGGCGAGACCGTTGTCCGCGACGGAGATCGTCGTCGCGAGGACGAGCACGACACCCGTGAGCAGCGGGACGTGGCCGGCTCCGCTGAGCGCCAGCACGAGCAGGGCCAGCACCCCGGCCACCGCTACCCAGCGCAGGACGCGGACCCGGCTGCCGACGCGGTCGCTGAGCGCCCCGACGGCGATGCGGCCGACGGCCCCGACGAACTGCGCGGCCCCCACGAGGACCCCGGCCACCGTCGGGTCCCAGCCCAGGCCGACGGTCAGCCAGACGAGCCCGAACGTCGACAGCGTGAACTGCGGGACGACCAGCAGCAGGGAGACGGCGTGGACGCGCCAGAGGAACCCGTCGCGCCGGTAGGGGTTCGGGGTCGCAGTCGTCCCGGTGCGGGCGGCCCGGGGCGGGTTCCGGACTCCGACCGCGCAGGCGACGGCCAGCACCAGCAGGCCGGCACCGGCCAGAAGGAGCGGCGCGCCGGTGCCGTGGCGGGCGGCGAGCGGGGGGACGACGACGGCGGCGACGGCCACCCCGAGCGGCTGGGAGACCTGCCGGACGCCCATCGCGAGTCCGCGCCGCCGGGCCGGGAACCAGCCCACCACGACCCGTCCGCTCGCGGCGTTGGTGCTCGCCGAGGCGGCACCCCCCAGGGCGAGCAGCACGCCCAGCAGCACGAGGTCGTCGACGGGCGCGGCGACCAGGGCGGTCACCGCCGTGAGGGCCAGGCCGCCGGCGATGACCCAGCGCTCACCGAACCGGTCGGCCAGCGCACCCCAGGCGACGAGCGTCAGGACCATCCCAAACGTGGGGGCGGCGGCCAGCGTCCCGGCCCGCGACAGCGACAGTCCGTCGCGCTCGTGCAGGAGCGGGACGAGGTACACCGGCGTGCTCACGAGGAAGGTCCCGGCGGCCTGCGCGGCGACGCCGAGACCGAGCATCCGCCACGCGGCTCGCGGGACGGCGTCGTCGGTGTAGGTTGGCATGCCAACTTGGTATACCACTTTCGTCGACGGGGAGGCTGCCGTGGGTGAGGCGTACGAGGTGCTGCGCCGGGCCGTGCTGACGATGGAGCTGCTGCCCGGTCAGGCCCTCAGCGAACGGGGGCTGGAGTCCCTGGCCGGCGCCTCCCGGACGCCCGTGCGCGCCGCGCTGGTGCGGCTGGCGCACGAGGGGCTGACCGTCCGGGACGGCCGCGGCTGGCGCGTCGCGCCGCTGGACCTCGACGAGGTCCGGGCCGTGGTCGAGCACCGGGAGGTCGTCGAGTGCGGCGCCGTCGCCCTCGCCGTCGAGCGCGCCACCCCGGCCGGCCTCGACGCCGTCCAGGTGCTCGCGGAGTCCGCCGCCGACGACGCCGACACCGGTCTGCGCGACGGCGCCCAGTTCCACGTCGCCCTGGCCCGGCTGTCCCGCAACGACTTCCTCGCCGACGCCGTGGAGGGGGCGCTCACCCGCCTGGCCCGGACCCGCTGGCTGGAGGTGCGGTCGGGGGCGTCCCGGGAGCAGGCCCGCGCCGAGCACGTCGCGATCCTCGCCGCCGTCCGGGCGGGCGACGCCGACCGGGCCGTCGCCCTCGTCCGCGAGCACGCCCGCGGGACCCGCGACCGACTCCTCGCCCACCTCGAGGCCGACCGCCTCGGGCTGCGGAGCCGTGGGGTGGCCGTCGTCGGCGCGGCTCCGGCGGGGTGACCTCGGGAACGCCCGGGGACAACGCCCGGGGACACCCATCGGTGTCACCACGTGGAGTGAGCTGTGGGTGTCCCGATCACGTCGCCCTGACGACGTCGAGGGGACACCCACGGGTGTTCCCACACCCGTGCCCGCCCCCACACCCGGTCCGACGTGGGTGCACTCGTGGGACCGGCTCGCCGGTCGCGATCACGACGCCCGCACCGTCCCCACGCCCGGTCCCACGCCCCGCTCGCGCCGCGCGTCGGCGAGGTCAGGCCGTCGTCATGGAGCTGGGGATCCGGTCCCGGTCGTACGTGATCGTCGAGTACCCGTGCGCGAGCGGCTGCCCGTCCGCGTCGAGGTTCACGAACACGATCTTCTCGATCGTCAGGATGCTCTGCCGCGTGATCATGTTCCGCACCTCGGCGCGCATGGTCAGCGACGTCCGGCCGAAGCGGGTGGCGCGCAGCCCCATCTCGACGAGGTCGCCCTGCTGAGCGGAGGAGACGAAGTTGATCTCGGAGATGTACTTCGTCACGACCTTGCCGTTGCCGAGCTGCAGGATCGCGTAGATCGCGGCCTCCTCGTCGATCCAGCGCAGCAGGCTGCCGCCGAAGAGGGTGCCGTTGGCGTTGAGGTCTTCCGGGCGGACCCACTTCCGCGTCCGGAAGTTGATGCCGTCCTCATCGGGTGTGGTGGGTTCCATGTCAGGACAACCTAGGGGACGACTCCCGGTCCGTGGGCACCGCGGTGGGCGCACCGAAGACGACGTGCGCCGGGGCGGGGCGGGCGATGTGGAAGCCCTGCAGCCCGTCCACGCCCAGCCGGCGCAGCTCCCGGGCCTGCTCGGCCGTCTCCACCCCTTCGGCGGTGACGCGCACGCCGAGACCGGCGCCGAGGTTCGTCAGCAGTTCCACGACGGCGCGGTCGCCGTCGCGCGTGAGCATCCCGCCGACGAACGAGCGGTCGATCTTCAAGCCCTGCACGGGGAACGCGGACAGGTGGCGCAGGCTGGACGCGCCCGCGCCCATGTCGTCGACGACCAGGGCGATCCCGGCCCGCGCGAGCCGGTGCAGGCGCGGCGCGGCGGCCTGGACGGTGCCGAGGGAGGCCGTCTCCGGCAGTTCCAGCCGGAGACGGTCGGGGGAGGTGGCGTGCCGGTGCAGCAGCCCGAGGAGGTCCTCGTCGAAGGTCGGCGACTCCAGGGCGGCCGTCGAGACGTTCACGTTGATCGAACCGGGGGCGCCGGGGCGACCCCGCCAGCGCGCCTGCTCGGCCAGGGCCAGGCCGAGGACGTGCAGGTCCAGCTCGACCGACAGCCCCTCCTCCCGGGCCGCCCGCAGCACTCGGTCGGCCCCGAGCAGCCCGGCCCGGGGGTGCTGCCAGCGCACGAGCGCCTCGGCGCTGAGCAGCCGGCCGTCGGCGGCGCTCACGATCGGCTGGAAGTGCAGCACCACCTCCCCCGCCGCCAGCGCGCGCGCCAGACCCCCGTCGGGGGCGGCCTGCGGGTCGACGCGCTGCACCGGCGCGACCCGGTCCCCGCCGGCCTGCTTCGCGGCGTACATCGCGGCGTCGGCCTCGCGCACGATGGCGTCGACCTGCACGTCCTCGTCCAGGGGACCGGACAGGGAGGCGCCGATGCTCGCGCTGCTGCGCGCACCCGCGGCGAGGTCCCCGTCGGTCAGGCGCACCGCCTCGAGGTGGCGACGGGCGACGGCTTCCAGCGCCAGCGCGGCCGCCCCCGGGGACGTCTCCGGCAGCCGGCAGGCCACGGCGAACTCGTCCCCGCCCAGGCGGGCCACGAGGTCCTCGGGCCGCGAGGCCGCCCGCAACCGCCGTGCCACCGACCGGATGAGCGCGTCACCGGCGTCGTGGCCGTGGGTGTCGTTGACGGCCTTGAGGCGGTCGAGGTCGATGAAGACGACCCCGACGCGGGCGCCCGGCTCCGAGCGGGCCGTCAGGACCAGGTGCTGCAGGTGGCTGAAGAACGCGCTGCGGTTGGCCAGGCCGGTGAGCCCGTCGCGGCTGGCGTGCCAGGCCATCCGCGAGGCCGCCGCCTCCAGCACCGACGTCACCGGCAGGCGCCGCCACTGCCGGTCGTCGCGCAGGACCAGGTCGTCGTAGCGGCGCTGCTCCGGTCGCTCGAACACGGCGGCCAGGGCGTCCCCGAGCGAGGCGGTCGCCGGCAGCGCGGCACCGTCGACGTCGGCGACCGCCGTCACCGACCGGCGCGCGAGCAGGGCCCGCCCGAAACCGAAGGGGCCGCTCATCGCCTGCTCGAAGCGCCCGCGCTGGACCGAACCGACCCGGCGGCCCCGGGAGTCCAGCACCACGACGCTGGAGTCCTCCTCCGGCCGCCCGGCCCGGAAACGCGCGTCGAGCTCCCCGCACGTGGTGGACGCGGGCACCACCCACGCCGGGACGGACAGTTCCCACAGCGAGGCCGCGGACTGCGCGGGCAGCGAGCTGAGGGCCACGGCGTCGATGATGGTCACGTCGCCGCGTTCGGCACCTCCGTCGCTCGGGTCCAGTCCCGACGTCGGGAGTTCACCTGGGGACACGGTCAACCACCTGTTCGGACGAGCAGCACACGGCGTCGTCGCGACGTTACCCGGTGTGCGGAACGAGGGGCGTCGAGGGGTCCGGGCAGAACTCCCACGACGCCTGTTCCTCCGGTGTTCACCCCGGGGACACCCGGACGACGAGTTGCGACACCCCGACCGCAGTTCCCTGCCAGCCGTGCAGCTCACCCCTGACCCGGGAATGTCCGTCCGGGACGACGAGGACGAACCCGAACTCCTGCTGGCCGACGGCCGGGCCGTCGACACCTGGCGCGAGGACTACCCCTACGACGCCCGGCTCGGTCGCGCCGAGTACGAGCACGACAAGCGGCTGCTGCAGATCGAGCTGCTCAAGCTCCAGCGCTGGCTGAAGGACTCCGGCGAACGGCTCGTCGTCCTGTGCGAGGGCCGGGACGCGGCCGGCAAGGGCGGCACCATCAAGCGGTTCATGGAGCACCTGAACCCCCGCGGGGCCCGCGTCGTCGCCCTGGAGAAACCCAGTGAGCGCGAGTCGACGCAGTGGTACTTCCAGCGCTACGTGCAGCACCTGCCCGCCGCCGGGGAGTTCGTCCTGTTCGACCGGTCCTGGTACAACCGCGCCGGCGTCGAGCGCGTCATGGGGTTCGCCACCCCGCAGGAGTACGACCGGTTCACCGCGCAGGTCCCGCTGTTCGAGCGGATGCTCGTCGACGACGGGATCCACCTCGTGAAGTTCTGGTTCTCGGTGACCCGCGCCGAGCAGCGCACCCGGTTCCTCATCCGCCAGATCGACCCGGTGCGGCAGTGGAAGCTGTCCCCGATGGACCTGGCGAGCCTGGACCGCTGGGACGAGTACACCGCGGCCAAGGAGGTGATGTTCACGCGCACGGACACCGACGTCGCGCCGTGGACCGTCGTCAGGACGAACGACAAGAAGCGCGCCCGGCTGGCGGCGATGCGGCACGTCCTGGCGCGGTTCGACTACACCGGCAAGGACGCCGAGGTCGTCGGGCGCCCCGACCCGCTGCTCGTCGTGCACGCCCGCACGATCCTGGAGGCCGACCGGCGTCCGGAGACCACGGCCCCCTGAACCTGCGTGCAGCCGGCGTTCACCGGGAGTTCCCCGAGTCGGGTGAACTCACGGTGAACTCTCCCGCGCAGGCCCTTTTCGGGTTCCCGGGGCAACCGCAACGGGTGCAGCCTCTCCCTCGTGGAGACCGCAACCGTCATCCTCGTGCTGGTCGTGGTGGTCGCTCTGTCCTTCGACGTCACCAACGGCTTCCACGACACCGCCAACGCGATGGCCACGTCCATCGCCACCGGAGCGCTCAAGCCCACGACGGCTGTCGCTCTCTCCGGGATCCTCAACCTCGTCGGGGCCTTCCTGTCCGTCGAGGTCGCCCTCACCGTCACGAACGCCGTCGTGAAGATCCAGGACTCCGACGGGTCACCGAAACCCGAACTCTTGCAGGGCGGTGGGTCCGCCCTGCTCCTCATCGTGCTGGCCGGCCTCGTCGGCGCCATCGCCTGGAACCTGCTGACGTGGCTGCTGGGTCTGCCGTCCAGTTCGTCGCACGCCCTGTTCGGCGGCCTGATCGGGGCCACCGTCGCCGGGCTCGGCTGGGCGGGCGTGAACTGGAACGGCGACGGCACGACGATCGACGGTGTCGTGGGCAAGGTCGTCATCCCGGCGGTCGCGTCGCCGGTGCTGGCCTGCGTGGTGGCGACCGTGGGCACCTGGCTCGTCCACCGCGTCGTCTCCGGCGTCTCGCAGCGCTTCACCGACCAGGGGTTCCGCTGGGGCCAGATCGGCTCGGCGTCCCTCGTCTCCCTGGCCCACGGCACGAACGACGCGCAGAAGACCATGGGGGTCATCACCCTCGGGCTCATCGCCTCCGGGCACTGGAGCGACACCGGGTCCGTCCCCTTCTGGGTCAAGGCCGCGTGCGCCCTCGCCATCGCCTCCGGGACCTACCTCGGCGGCTGGCGCATCATCCGCACCCTGGGCAAGGGTCTCATCGAGATCACCCCGCCCCAGGGCATGTCCGCCGAGACGTCGTCGGGGGCCGTCATCCTCATCTCCAGCCACCTGGGGTTCGCGCTCTCGACGACCCACGTGACGACCGGTTCGGTCCTCGGGGCCGGCGTCGGCAAACCCGGCGCCACCGTCCGCTGGCGGGTCGCCGGGCGCATGGTCGTGGCCTGGGTCATCACCATCCCGGCCGCCGGTCTCGTCGGCGCCCTCACCTGGTGGATCGGGCACGCGCTCGGGGGTGGTGTCGCCGGGGCGCTCGTCATCAGCCTGCTGCTGCTGGCCTTCGCGGTGGCCGTCGTGCGCCACTCGCACGAGAGCCCCGTCCACGCGGACAACGTCAACGACGAGTGGGACGCGACCGCGGGTGCCGAACGCACCCCGGCCACCGTCTGACCGGGAGGAACGCACGTGACGCAGACCCTCGTCCTCGTCGGGGACGCCCTCTGGAAGATCCTGCTGGCCGCCCTCGTCCTCGGGGCCGGTCTGCCCGTCCTGTTCTCGGCCGGCGTGCGCGCGATGGCCTTCGGGGCCGGTGGTGACGCCGAGACCGACCACGCACCCGGCCACCCGGCGGGCACGGTCCTCGCCGCCGTGTGCTTCGCCGTCGTCGTGGCGGCCGTGGCGCTCGGCATCACGTTCATCGTCGCCGGTGGGTTCGGCAAGGCGCTGAGCTTCGAGCACGTCTACCCGACCGTCGTCGACCAGTGAGGGGAACCCCTCGATGACCTCCACCACCCTGGCCGGCCGCGTCCTGGACTGGCTGCGCGCCGGCTACCCCGGCGGGGTCCCGCAGCAGGACTACGTCGTGCTGCTGGGCCTGCTGCGCCGCGAGCTCACCGACACCGAGGTCCGCGAGATCGCGGCCGAGATCGCCGGCCTCGCCCGGCAGGGGGAGGTGACGACCGTCGCCGACGTCGAACGCCTCGTCACCGCCGCGACCCTCGACGAGCCGTCCGAGGCCGACGTCGCCCGCGTCTCCTCCCACCTGGCCGCGGGGGGCTGGCCGCTGGCCGACCGGCCCTCCTGACCCCCGCCCGCCACGGGCCCGCGGACCGCGCGCGGGCCTGTGGCAGGGTGGCGCGCGTGACGGCCCCGCACCGCGACCCGCGCCTGGTCCTGCTGGTCGCGGCCGGCGGCGCGGCGGGCACCCTCGCCCGCTGGGCCGTCTCGGACCTGGCGCCCGCGACGGGTGCGCTGCCCGCGGCCACCCTGACCGTCAACGTCGTCGGGTCGTTCGTGCTGGGGCTGCTCCTGGAACGGCTGACCCGCCGCGGCCCGGAGACGGCGGCGGGCACCCGGTGGCGGCTCGGGGTGGGCACGGGGTTCTGCGGCGGCCTGACGACCTGGTCGAGCTTCGCGGTGGAGGTGGACCGGCTCGCCAGCACCGGCGCGGTCGGGACGGCCGCCGGGTACGCGCTCGTCTCGCTCGCGGCGGGGCTGCTCGCGGTCCTGGCCGGGGCCGCCCTCGGGGGGCGGGCCGCGCGGTGATCGTCCTGCTGACCCTGGCCGGGGGAGCCGGCGCCGCGGCCCGCTACGTCCTGGACGGCGAGGTCCGCGCGCGCCGGCCGTCGCAGTTCCCCTGGGGCATCCTCCTCGTCAACGTGCTGGGCTCGCTGCTCCTGGGGTTCCTCACCGGGCTGGTGCTGACCGGGGCCGACCCGCGGTGGGCGCTGGTCCTGGGGACGGGGTTCTGCGGCGGGTTCACCACGTTCAGCACGGCCGTGACGGACACGGTCCGCCTCGCGCGCGGCGGGTCGGTGCGCCTGGCCGCGGGGAACCTGCTGGGGAACCTGGCGGCGACGGTGACGGCGGCGGCCTTCGGGCTCGGTCTGGCCGTCCTGCTCTGAGGACGGCCAGATCCGTGCGCCGGCGAGGCAACCGGGAGCCGGTCCCCGTCGTCCTCCCCGGCGTGGGGGAGGAGTTCGAGGAGTTCGTGACCGCCGGCAGCGACCGCCTGCTGCGGCTGGCGCTGCTGCTCACGGGCGACCGGGCGCTCGCGGAGGACCTCCTGCAGGACGTGCTCGAACGCGTGTACGTCCGGTGGCGGCGCATCGAGGACCCGCACGCCTACGCGCGCACGGCCCTGGCCCGGCGGGTCACCGACCGCTGGCGACAGCGGGGCCGGCGCCCGCGGGAGGTGGCGCTGGAGGACTGGCACGGCGAGGCCGTGGCCGACGGGGCCGCCGAGCGCGCCGAGCGGTCCCGGGTCCTCGAGGCGCTGCGCGCGCTGCCGCCGCGCCAGCGCGCGGTCATCGTGCTGCGCTACTTCGAGGACTGGTCCGAGGAGCAGATCGCCGACCAGCTCGACGTGTCGCGGGGAACGGTCAAGAGCCAGGCGTCCAAGGGGTTGCGGACCCTGCGGACCCTCGTCGGGGAGGAGGTGGGTGCACGGTGGACGACCGGTTGAGCGCCTGGGAGGAACGGCTGAGCCGCGAGCTGGACCAGGCGGTGCGCGAGGTGCGGGCGCCGGCCGGCCTCGCCGCCGCGGCGCGCGCCGGTGGGCGGCGACGCCTGAGCCGGCGCCGCGCCCTGGTGGCCGTCCCGGCCGTCGTCGCCGCCGCGGGCGGCGCGGTGTGGGCGGGGACGTCCGGTCCGGCCCCGCAGGCCACGACACCGGCGGCCCCGTCCCCGGCCACCCCGTCGACCACGCCCTCCACGGCGCCGCGGACCCCGGTTCCGCCCGCGGACCCGCAGGCGGGGAAGCCGGCCGAGGAGATGGCGGCCGTCGACCGGTTCTACGAGCAGTACCGGTACAGCGACGCCGAACGGCTCGCCGGGGTGTGGAACGTCGACACCTGGGAGGCCAAGGTCAAGGGCGGCCGGCTGCTGCTGTCGGGCGGCGAGATCCCGGCCGCTCCGTGAGCGCGCCGGGCAACCCGGGACGGTCCGGCGGCGTCTGGACGGGCATGAGCCGCACACCGCACCGCACCCCCGCCCAGCGCCGCGCCGCCCGCGCCGTCACCGCCACCGTCGTGGCCGGCGGCCTGGCGCTGGCCGGCGGCAGCGCCTACGCCCAGGTCCGCGACCCCGGGACGGACCGTCCCGCCCCGGTCGCGGCGGAACCCGCCGCGGCAGGCGTCGCCGAACCCGTCGCCGAACCCGTCGCCGAACCCGTCGCCGAACCCGTCGCCGAACCCGCCGCCGAACCCGTCGCCGAACCCCTCTCGCCCGACGCTGCGTCCGACACCGCGTCCGACGACGCGGCCCGGCAGACGTACTTCGCGGCCGGGTACACCTACGACGACGCCGTCGTCCTCGGCGGCCGCTGGAACCTGGACTCGTGGGAGGCCAAGGCCGAGGCGGGACGGCGGCTGGCGGCGGGGGAGGCGCTGCCCGTCGCCCCGGGGTTCAGCCCGGTCGCGGACCCGTCCCTCGTGGAGGGTGACGGGTCGGTCGCGGCCGTGGACGCGTTCTTCGCCGCGGACCACGACTACGACGACGCGCTCGCGCTGGCGGCGGTGTGGAACGTGGAACCGTACGAGGCCAAGGTCACCGCCGGGCGGCTGCTCCTGGCCGGGGAAACCCTGCCGGTGGTCCCCTGAACGTTCTGCCCCGCACAGGGTTCGAGGTCGAGCTGCTCGCCCCGCGGGGGGCGAGCCGGCTCGACCTCGCCGTCGAGCTCGCCCGCCGCTGCGCGGGGCGGGTCCTGTGGCGGTTCCACGTCGACACCGAGTCCTCCGCGGCGCCGGGTGTGCGCACGTTCTGGCACCTGACCCCCGCGTTCGACGTCCTCGACGGCGCCGGACGGCTGCGTTGCTCGCTCGTGGACGACACGACGATCGTGGCCGACCTGGACGCGACCGCGCCACCGCGGCCGGGGTGGTTCCGCGTGCTGAGCGACGACCCCCGGTTGCTGCGGCTCGTGCAGCGGTACGCCGACCCGGAGGAGGGGATCGGGTCGGTGCTCGCGCCGGTCGCGGAGGTGTTCGGGGCACCGGTCGTCGAGGTCGGTGGCGTGCACCGCCTCGACGACGTCGCCGGGGCCACGATCGCCCTCGCCGCGCCCCTGCCGGGGGAGCGCGAGCGCCCCTGCGAACTCGTGACGCCGCCGTTCACCGAGGACCACGGGGAACGTCTCGAAGAACTGCTCGGGCCGGCCCGGGACCTGGGTTTCTCGGTGCCGCTGGAGGCGGCCGTCCACGTGAACCTCGATGCCGGGCCGTTCCGGGACGTGGCGGTGTTCCGGCGCCTCGTGGAGCTCTTCGCCGGGCGCGAGGACCTGCACCGGCGGTTCGGCACGAACCCGCACTGCCGCCGGCTGGGAGCGTTGCCCCCCGACCTGGTGGACCTGGTCGGCGCCGAGTGGGCGGGCTGGGAACCCCTGCGCGCCGCGGCGGCGCGCACGGCGGTGACGAAGTACTGCGACGTCGACGTGACCCGCGTGCTGGGGGTCCGGTCCGGGCCGGACGTGCTGGAGGTGCGGCTGCTGCCGGGGTCGGACGACGGGGTGGCCATCGCCCGGCAGGCGGCTCAGCTCCGGGGGTCCCTGCGTTCGACGAGGTAGGTGTGCCCGCCCCGGGTCACGCGTTCCCACTGCGCGTACCCGGCCCGGGCCTCGGCCTCGGTGCGCGGTCCCCGCTGCGGGCCCTCCTCGTGGGAGACCTGGGCCGGGCCGGTGAAGCTGAACACCGCGTCGAGGAACAGGTCCACGACCTTGTTCTTCGACGTCGGCCGGCGCAGCCGCACCGGGGTGCCGGCGTCGTGCCGGGGCGCCGGACCGGGAGATCGTTCGTGCATGAATCGTCAATGTACGCGCGTGGGCCGCACCCCTCAACGCGAGCTGCGTCACGTCCGGCCGGTGGGGCGCTGACCTGCGCGGATGGTGGCCCGTTCACCACCCCGTGGTAGGTGTGTGCCCATGCCGTCGCCCCGCCTGGCCCTCACCCGCACCTACCTCGCGCCGTCGGCCGATCCGGCGCCCGGTGGCGGGGAACTGCCCGGCGTCGCCGACGTCCGGGCCGAGGTCGAGGTGACCAGCGAGGAGACGCACTACGACACCAGCGACCTGGCCCTGGCCGCGGCCGGGGCCTCGGTGCGTCGCCAGACGGCCGCGCGCACCAGCCCCGCCCCCCGCGGCTGGATCCTGGAACTGCCCGGCCGCGGCCCCCGCACGCACGAGGTCCGGCAGGCCCTGGGGCGCGCTGTCCGGACGGCACCGGCTGCGCTGCAGCGCCTCACGTGGGCCGCCGCCCGCGGGCGCACCCTCGGCCCCGTCCTGGAACTGTCCACCACCGCCCGCCAGCGCGACCTGCTCGACGCCGAGGGTGACGTCGTCGCGCGCCTGACGACCCGGCAGGTGCAGGCGCGGGCCCTGGCCCCGGAGGACTCCTCCCCGCAGACGTGGGCGGAGTGGCAGGTCGAGGTCGTCGACGGCCGCCGCGACCTGCTCGACGCCGTCACCGACGCCTGGGAGGCCCTCGGCGCCGAGGAGTCCGACCGCACCGCCCAGCTGCGCACCGTCCTGGACGGCCCCGACGACGAGGACGGCCTGGACGCCGTCTCCGTCGACGACAGCGCCGGGGCGGTCGTCCTGGCCCGCCTGGCCCAGGACGTCGGCTGGCTGCTGTCGCAGGACCCGCTGGCCCGCATCGACGCCCCCGACGCCGTGCGGTCGCTGCGCGTGGCCGCCCGCCGCCTGCGCAACGTCCTGACCACCACCGCCCCGCTGTTCACCGAGGGCGCCACCGCGCCCCTGCAGGACGAGCTCGCCTGGATCGTCGAGGTCACCACCCCGGTCCGCGACCTCGACGTCCTGGCCGAGAAGCTGCTGGAGGACCTCGACGAGGAGGCCGCCGGGCACACCGCCGGGTCCGGCACCGGGGACCCGGCCGTCGTCGCCGACCGCGTCCGCGCCGTCCTCACCGACCGCGCCGCCGCCGCGCACACGGCCGTCCTGCAGGCCCTGGACTCCCAGCGCTACCGCGACCTCGTCGCCGCGCTGGAGGCCTTCGTCGCCGACCCCCCGACCCTCAAGGCCGCCCGCCGCGAGGCCCGCAAGGTGCTGCTGCCCCTGGTCGCGGACGCCCACCGCGCCGCCCGCGAGGCCTACCGCGACGTCGACCTCGACACCGACCTCGAGATCGACCACGACGTCGACCACGTCACCGCCGACGACGCCGGTGCCCTGCACCGGCTGCGCGAGGCCGTGGCCGCCGCGCGCGACGCGGCCGGGGTCGTGGCCCCCAAGGTCGGCGAACCCGCCGAGGAGTACGTCGACGTCCTCAAGGAACTGCTCGACCTGCTCGACGACCACGCCGACACCGTCCTGGCGCGGGAGTTCCTCGCCGGTCTCGTCGACGAGTTCGGTTCCGGTGCCTTCGTCCTGGGCCGCCTGCACGCCCTCGAGGAGGTCCGCTCCGCCGTCGCGTTCCACGACGTCGAGGAAGCCTGGGACGCGGCGAACCGCAAGAAGTTGCGCAAGTTCCTCAAGTGAGGTCCCCCGGGTGAGCGGTAGTTGCCCGGGGTGGTGCGTCGGTAGGGTCGCGGGGTGAGCGAGATCGCGGACCCCGTGCCCCTGACCGGTGACCGTGTCGCCCTGGAACCCCTGTCGGCCGCGCACGCCCACGGCCTGCGGGCCGTGGTCGCCGAGGACGACCTGCACCGCACCTGGTACACCCGCATCCCCGCCCCGGAGCAGGTCGACGCCGAGATCGAGCGGCGGGTGCGCCTGCAGCGCGAGGGGACGATGGCGCCGTGGGCCGTGCGCCGCCTCGACACCGGTGCGGTCTGCGGCACCACCACGTTCATGAACGTCCAGGCCGACGTCCCGCGGGTGGAGATCGGCTCGACGTTCTACGCCCCCAGCGCGCAGCGGACCGGGATCAACGCCGAGACCAAGCTGCTGCTGCTCACGCGCGCCTTCGAGGACCTGCGCTGCATCGCGGTGGAGTTCCGCACGCACTGGCACAACCACGCCTCCCGCGCCGCGATCGCCCGCCTCGGCGCCCACCAGGACGGGGTGCTGCGCAGCCACCAGGTGCTGCCCGACGGGTCGCTGCGCGACACCGTGGTCTTCTCGATCGTGGCCGCCGAGTGGCCCGCGGTCCGCGCCGGCCTGCGGCACCGGCTGGCGCGCGGGGGTGCCCGGTGACCCCCCAACAGCCCGCCGGTCCCGCCCTGGCCCTGCGCGGCCTGGTCAAGCGGTTCGGGGAGAAGGTCGCCGTCGACCACCTCGACCTCGACGTCCCGGCCGGGTCGTTCTACGGCGTCGTCGGCCCCAACGGCGCGGGCAAGACGACGACGCTGTCGATGGCGACCGGGCTGCTGCGCCCCGACGCCGGTCACGCGGCCGTCGCCGGCGCCGACGTCTGGGCCGACCCCGTCGCCGCCAAGCGCGCCCTGGGCGTCCTGCCCGACGGGGTGCGGCTGTTCGACCGCCTCTCCGGCCTGGAACTCGTGCGCTACTCCGGCCTGCTGCGCGGGATGCCGCGCGCCGTCGTGGAGGAACGCTCCCGCGAACTGCTCGACGCCCTCGGCCTCACCGACGCCGCGCACACCCTCGTCGTCGACTACTCCGCGGGCATGACGAAGAAGGTCGCGCTGGCCTGCGCCCTCGTCCACGCCCCCCGCGTCCTCGTCCTGGACGAACCCTTCGAGGCCGTCGACCCCGTGAGCGGGGCCACCATCCGCGCCATCCTCACCGGCTACGTCGGCGGCGGCGGGACCGTCGTGCTGTCCAGCCACGTCATGGACCTCGTCGAACGGCTGTGCACCCACGTCGCCGTCATCGCCGGCGGCCGGGTCCTCGCCGCCGGTGACCTCGCCACCGTCCGCGGGCAGGGGACCCTCGAACAGCGGTTCGTCGACCTCGTCGGCGGGACCCGCGACGTCACCGGCCTGGACTGGTTGCGGTGAGCGCCGCCGCGACGGGGCAGCCGGGCGTGGGGACGTTCGTCCGCCTCAAGTTCACCCTGCTGCGCAACGGGTTCCGCCGCAGCCCCTGGCAGGTGGTGGCCTTCGTCCTCGGCGCCCTCTGGGCCCTGGGCGTCACCGCGCTCGTCGGCGCGGGCCTGCTAGCCCTGCGGTTCAGCGCGGCCGACGTCGCCGGGCCCGTCGTCGTCGGCGGGGGGACGCTGCTCGTCCTCGGTTGGGCGCTCGTCCCGCTCGTCGCCTTCGGCGTCGACGAGACGCTCGACCCGGCGCGGTTCGCCACCCTCGGCGTCGCCCGCCGCCGGCTCGTCCCCGGGCTGCTGCTGGCCGGGCTGCTCGGCCTGCCCGGCGTCGTCACCGTGCTGCTGGCCGCGGCCACCGTCGTGGCCCTGTCGCGGACCCCGGCCGCGACGGTCTTCGCGGTGCCGGCGCTCGCGGTCACCGTGCTCACCGCCGTGGCCGCCTCGCGCGCGACGACGACCGCCGCGGCCGCCCTGCTGCACCGGCGCCGCACCCGCGACGCCGTCGCGATCGTCGGCGGGCTCGTGCTCGTCTCGTTCGGGCCCCTCGCCAACGTCGCCCTCGGCCGCGCCGGGTCCGGGCTGAACGCGCTGGCCGACCTCGGCCGGGCCGTGGCGGGGGTGGCGGGCTGGACCCCGCCGGGGCTCGCGGTCGCGGCCGCCGCCGACGCCGCCGGCGGGCGGTGGGGCCCGGCGGTGCTGCGGTTCGTCCTGGCCCTGCTCGTCCTGGGTCTCGTCCTGGCGGCGTGGGCGCTCGCGCTCGGACCCGCCGGGACGGGCCCGGCCACGCACGCGGCCGCCTCGGCCCCCGCCGACGACCGGCGCCACCGGCTGCTGGACCGGCTGCCGGACTCCCCGGCGTGGGCGCCCGTGACGGCCGTGGCCGTGCGGTGCACGCGGTACTGGCGGCGGGACCCGCGCTACCTCGTCAGCGCGGCCTCCCTCGTCGTCATCCCGCTGCTGCTCGTCGTGCTGCCGCTGTCGCAGGGCGGGCAGATCGGGTCCTGGCCGGTGGCGGCGGGCCCGGCCATCGCCTTCGTCATGGGCTGGTCCCTGCACAACGACGTGGCCTTCGACCACTCCGCGTTCGCCCTGCACGTCGCCACCGGGGTGCGCGGCCGCGACGACCGCGCGGGCCGGGTGCTCGCCGCCGGCCTGTGGCAGCTCCCGCTGCTGCTCCTGGCCGCCGTCGGGGGCTGCCTGCTGGCCGGGCGCGCGGAGCTGGTGCCCGCCGTCCTGGGGGCCAGCCTGGCGCTGTTCGGCGCCTCGCTGGGGGTGTCGTCGGTGGCCAGCGCCCTCGTGCCCTACCCCGCCCCGGCGCCGGGGGCCAACCCGTTCCAGACCCCCAAGGGGGCCGCCGCCGCCACCGTCGGCGTGCAGTTCGGGACCTCCGCCGCGACGACGGTGATCGCGCTGCCGACGCTGGTGCCCGCCGTCGTCGCGCTCGTCGGCCCGGCCTGGGCGGGCTGGATCGCCCTGCCGGTGGGGCTGGTGACGGCGGTCGTGGCGACGTGGGCGGGGATCGTCCACGGCGGGGCCGTCCTGGACCGGCGCGGCCCGGAGGTGCTGGCGCGGGTGAGCTCGTCGTGAGCGCGCAGGGGCGGGGACGGGCCTGACCGTGGGCGCCCCGGTGCTGCCCGTGGCCGGTGCGGTGGTCCTGCTCGCCGGGCTCGCCGTGGGGGTCGGGGCGTTCGGGGGCCTGCGCCACGGCCGGGACGTCGTCACGGCCGTGGCCCGGGCCGTGGTGCAGGTCCTGGCGGTGGGTCTGGTCCTCGGGGCGGTGCTGCGGACCCCGGCCCTGGCCCCGCTCTACCTGGCGCTGGCGCTGGGGGTGGCGAGCTGGACGTCGGCGCGCCGGCTGCGCACCGACGGGGTGGCGCTGCGGCGGGTGTGGCCGGTGACGGTCGTGGCCATCGGCACCGGGGCGGGCGCCGCGGCCGGGGTCGTGCTCGCGGTCGGTGCCCTGCCGACGCACGTGCTGCAGGTCGTCCCGTTCACCGCGCAGCTCGTCGGCGGGGCGATGACGGCCACGACGCTGGCCGGGCGCCGGATGCTCGACGACGTGGCGGCGGGCTGGCACGAGGTCGAGGGGTGGCTGGCGGTCGGGGCCCGCACGGGCGAGGCGGTCGCCCCGCTGGGCCGGACCGCGGCGGGCCGTGCCCTGGCCCCGGCGCTGGACCAGACCCGGACGGTGGGGCTGGTGACGTTGCCGGGGGCGTTCGTGGGGCTGCTGCTGGGCGGGGCGAGCCCGCTGGAGGCGGCCCGGGTGCAGCTGCTCGTGCTCGTGGGCCTGCTGGCCGCCGAGACGATCGCCGTGGTCGTCGTGACGCGGGGGATCGGGCGGTTCCTGGGCGTCCGCCCCGGCGCGCGGGGCTGAGCGCGTCCCGGTTCAGCCCGCCGACGACGCAGGGCCCCCACCCCGGCCGGGGTGAGGGCCCTGCGTGAACACTGCCGTCAGCAGGTCAGAGCGCGACGACCGACTCGGCCTGCGGGCCCTTCTGGCCCTGGGTCACCTCGAACTCCACGCGCTGGTTCTCCTCCAGCGAGCGGTAGCCGCTGCCACCGATGGCGGAGTAGTGGACGAAGACGTCGGGGCCGCCGCCGTCCTGTTCGATGAACCCGTAGCCCTTCTCGGCGTTGAACCACTTGACGGTGCCCTGAGCCATGCTTTCTCCAACACGTTTCCAGTCGGTCAAGTCCCACGCTCGTGCGGGACTCGGGCTGAGTGGAACGCCACGACGGGCCGGTCTCCCGGCCCGCGCGACGCCCGCAACACACTCCGCGGGCGTTCAGAACGATCGAGGAGCTGCGGTGAGCTGCAGCCGTGGGGAAGCTAACACGCAAGGAGCAACCCTGCGCAAGACCTCCACGCCGCCCGATCACCCCCGGACCGTTCCCGCGCCTGCCCCGCGCCCGAGCGTGTCGGGACGGGCCCGCCGGTCCGGTTGCCGGTCCGGCAACCCCGTGCCGGTCCCGGCCGGACGCTCGGGGACACTCGCAGACGTGGGGGAGGCCGGGAGCGTGCACGAGGCCGTGGCGGCGGTGGGGCCGCGGTTGCGCCGGCTGCGCGTGGACGCGGGCCGGACGCTGGCCGACGTCAGCGCCGCGACGGGCATCTCCGTCAGCACCCTGTCCCGGCTGGAGTCGGGGGGCCGCAAGGTCACCCTGGAACTCCTGCTGCCGCTGGCCGAGCACTTCGAGATCGGCCTGGACGAACTGGTCCGCCCGCCCCGCCCCGACCGGCGCCCGGCGCGGCGCTCGACGTACCGCGGGGTGACGTTCCTGCCCCTGTCGGCCGCCCCGGGCGGGTTGCGGGCCTACAAGCAGGTCCTGGACCCGGGGGCGGGGGAGGAGTCGGACGAGCAGAAGGTCCACGAGGGGTACGAGTGGATCTACGTCATGGCCGGGCGGTTGCGGTTGCGGCTGGCCGAGGACGACGTCGTCGTCGCGGCCGGGGAGGCGGCCGAGTTCGACACCCGCCTGCCGCACCGGGTGAGCAACCCCGGGACCACCCCCACGGAGTGCCTCGTGCTGTTCGGGCCCCAGGGCGAACGGATGCACGTGCGGGCCCGGCCGCGGTCGGCCCGTCTCAGGTCGCGGTGAGTTCGCGCACGACGACGGGGCTGAGCGGGCGGTCGGCGTAGAGCAGGCGGACGGCGGCGGGGTCGGGGTTGCCCGCGTCCGGTCCCCGCCACACGAGGTCCAGCCCGGCGCGCTCGGTCGCGGACCTGGAGCGGGTGTTGTGCTCCAGCAGGTAGGCGGTGACGGGGATGTCGGACCGGACCCGCTGCGCCGCAGCCAGCGCGGCGCGGGCCACCTCCTGGGCGAACCCCTGCCCCCACGACGCGCGGGCCAGCCGGTACCCGAGGTTCCACGCCAACCCCAGGCGCAGGTCGCACCCGCCCGTCCCGACGAGGGTGCCGCCGGTGTCGCGCGCCACCCAGCTGCCCAGGCCCACGAGCCGCCAGCTCTCCTCGATCGCGTGGAGCAGCAGCCGCGTCGTGGTCGGGTCGGTGTGGCGCCGGCTGGGGAAGTGCTCCCACACCGCCGGGTCGGAGTACAGGGCGAAGACGTCGTCCAGGTCGGCCGGTGCGGGCCGGGTCAGGACCAGCCGGTCCGTGCGCACGATCTCCTCGGTCACGGGGTCACCCTGCCAGCCGGCGACGCCACCGCCGCGAGCGGCCCGCAGTGCCGGGAGCGGTCCTCCGGCGCAGACTGGAACGGTTGCTTCGAGAAACGAGAGGACGACGATGCGCACCCGCCGCACACGAGGACTGGCCCTGACCCCACTGACCTCGCTGACCGCCCTGGCCCTGGCCGCGGGGTGCTCGGGCGCCGCGGACAGCCCCGAGGCCGACGCCACCACCACCACCTCCACCACCGCCGCGTCCACCGGCACGAGCACCCCTGCGTCGCCCTCCTCGACGGGCGCCGCCGCCCCCGGTTCCCCCGGCCCCACCGCCGGGGTCCCCGACGGGGCGGGGAGCGCGACGACGGTCGACCTCGACGGCGACGGGCGGCCGGACACGGTGTGGCTGGCCGGCGACGCCGAGGGGCACCGCAACCTCGGTGTCACGACGACCTCGCACGGGACGGTCTTCACCGGTTTCACCTCCGCCGCCCCCCAGACCGCGTCGGCGAGCGCGGCCGTCCTCGCCTCCGGTGCACCGGTCGTCCTCCTCGACACGGGCCGGTCGGTGGAGCTGTACGTCTACCGCGTCGAGGGCCCGTCGCTGGGCCCGGTCCGCGGGGTGGAGGGGGACCCGTACTCCTTCAGCCTGGGGTTCACCCCCTACGGCACGGGCCTGACGTGCGAGGCGCAGGGCGACGGGCTGCACCTGTACGGCGAGAACGCCGTCGCCGACGGGGACGCGTTCACCGTCACCCGCACCGAGGTCCACGTCAGCGCCGAGCACTCCGTGGCCCAGAACGGGGAGCAGACCACGGTGGGCACCGGGTTGTCCGCCGACGACCCGGTCGTCAAGGCCGCGCACGGGACGACGTGCGGGGACGGCGGGGTCGCGCACGAACCCCGGTGAGAGCCCGCGCCGACCCCGCGGGTCCACCGGGACTCACCCCCCGTCCGCCGCGTCGGCCCTCACCGCGGCACGATCGAGCACCCGGACGCTCGTCGTGTTGCGGCCCGCCGACGTCGACAGGTACACCGCCTTGTCCGCCTCGGAGGTCAGGGTTTCGAGCAGGTGCCCCGCCCCGTCGGAGGGACCGCACTCCGCAGCCGGGACGAGGGCGACGCCGAGGCTCGCCGTGACGAGGAAACCCACGACCTCCTGGATCTCGACCTCGAGCCTGCGGCGCAACGCGGACGCGGCCGTGAGAGCCTGCGCCGGGTCCGCCCAGGTCGAGCACCAGATGAGTTCCTCACCGCCGATGCGGGCCAGGACGTCCCCCTCGCGGGCCGTGCGGCGCATCACCTCCGACACGGCCACCAGGGCGGCGTCCCCGACCGCGTGCCCGTGGGTGTCGTTGACGGCCTTGAAGTGGTCGAGGTCCAGGAGGACGACGCCCAGGTGGTTCGGGCCCGTCGTCCCCGAGCGGACGAGACGCTCGAACTCCAGCCGCAGTCCGCGACGGTTCAGCAGCCTCGTCAACGGGTCGCGGTGGGGGTCGCGACCGCGGCGCTGCTGGAGACGAAGGCGCACAGGGTCGACGCGCTCCACCCCGTGGACTGTTCCCAGGCGATCACGAGCGCACCGGACAGCGCGAGGAGGAGGAGGAACAGCGAGCTCCTCGTGCTCCCGCTCAGCAGGACGCAGACGATGGGCACGCCGGCGAGGGCGGTCATGCAGACGGCGGCCTCCACCGCGACCCCGGAGAAGGCCCCGACCGACGTCAGCGCGCAGATCGTCATCGCGAGGGCGATGACCACTTCGACCTGGCTGATGTCCTCCGACCGCACCGCCAACCACACGGCGACCGCGGCCCAGACGAGGGTCGCGGCGGCGATGAGGGGACGTCGGCCCGGCTGGCGGGGTCCAGCCGGTTGACGACGGCCAGCCACAGCGTGAGGAGCGTGACCGCTGCGGCGATGCCGCTGGCCAGCCGGTAGCGGACCACGCCCACGTCGACGACGGTGGTCAGGGCGAGGGTGGAACGGTCCAGGCGCGGCCAGCGCCACCGGTTCCGTCCCATGCGTCCGGTGGTCGGCACCCGGTGCCACCGTCTTGAACGACGGGCGCCGCGGTTCGCCCGGGTGGGCGCACCCCGGGGCGGGTCAGTGGAACCGGCGGCCCTGGTCCCGGCGGATCGCCCAGACGGCCACGGCGCCCAGGACCACGCCCCAGCCCAGGAGCACGGGCACGACGTGGGTACCCGCGTCCAGGCCGGTGACCGCGCTCGTCACGAGGTCCCGGCCCGCGCGCGTCGGGGTCCAGACCGAGATCGCCTGCAACCAGCCGGGCATCCCGTCCGGTGGCACGAACAACCCGCCCGCGAAGGCCAGCGGCAGCAGGAGGACCTGGGCCAGGGCCAGCGCCGCCTTGGCGGGCAGGGAGTACCCGATCGCCAACCCCAGCGCGAGCAGCGGGACCCCCGCGGCGAGCAGGGCGAGCAGGGCCCGGAGGAACTGCGCCGGGGTGACGGTGGCGCTCGTCAGCAGGGCCGAGACCAGGACCAGCGGGACGAGCCCCAGCACGGTGAAGAACGCCCCCATCACCACCCGCGCGACGAACCGCGGGGCGGCGCCGACCGGCAGCGTCCGCAGGTGCGTGTCCCAGGGCAGCGCGCGGTCCTCGGCGATGCCCGCGCCGTGGGTGAACAACGCCACGCTCATGGCGGAGAACACCGCGAGCTGCGCGGTCGCCGCCGTCGCCGCGACCGGGGACATGCCCCCGGCCTGCGGGACGACGAACACGGCGAAGACGAGGGCGGGGAACACGGCGGTGCTCACCACGACGACCGGGACCCGCAGCGTCTCCAGCACCTGGTAGCGGGTGTGCAGCCACGTCAGCCGCAGCGGGCCGGCGACCCCGGTCACCCCGGTCACGACCGGTCCCCGGGGGTTCCGGTGAGGGCCAGGAACGCCTCCTCCAGGGAGGCGGCGGCGACCTCGAGGTCGTGGAACGCCACGTCGCGGCGCACGAGGTCGCGCACGAGGCCGTCGGCGTCGGGGACGAGGAGTTCGACGCGGTCGCCGTCGTGGACGAGCACCTCCGCGCCGGCGAGCAGGTCGCCGGGCACGTGCGCGGCGCGGAACCGGACGCGGCGCACGTCGGTGCGCCCGCGCACCTGCGCGACGGTCCCGGCGACCAGCACGCGGCCGTGGTCGACGACGACGACCCGGTCGGCCAGGGCCTCGACCTCCTCGAGGTGGTGCGAGGTCAGCAGCAGCGTCCCGCCGCCGGCGACGAAACCGCGCACGGCCTCCCACAGCGCGAGGCGGGCCGGCACGTCCAGCCCGGTCGTCGGCTCGTCGAGCAGCACCACCTGCGGACGGCCGACGAAGGCGAGGGCCACGGCCAGGCGCCGCTGCTGCCCCCCGGACAACCCGCCGCACTGCCGCCGGGCGAGGTCGGTGAGGGCGAAGCGTTCCAGGACCTCCCGCCGGGGGACGGGGTCGCGGTGGTGGCCGGCGACGAAGTCGACGACCTCGCGGACGGTGAGGGTCTGCGGCAGGCCGGTGGCCTGGGGGGTCACGCCGAGGCGGCCGCGGGCGCGGGGTTCGCGGGGGTCCCCGCCGGCGACGCGGACGCTGCCGCGGTCGGGGCGGCGCAACCCGGCCAGCAGGGACAGCAGCGTCGACTTCCCGGCGCCGTTGGGGCCCAGGACGCCGACGGCCTCCCCGGCTTCGACGTGCAGGCTGACGTCGTCCAGCGCCGTGACGGGGCCGAAGGTCCGGGTGACGCGGTCGACCTCGACGGCGGGTGCGGGCACGGCTCCACCCTGCCGGGCGACGTCGGTGGGGACAACCGGGGTGGGGAGCGCACCGCGTGCCGGTCGAGGCCCCTCGGAGGGGCGCGGGTGCGCTCCCCGGTTCAGGGGCGGGCGTAGCGGCGGCGGAACTTCTCCACGCGGCCCTCGGTGTCCAGGACGCGGGCGGTCCCGGTCCAGAACGGGTGGCTGGCGGCCGAGACGTCGACGTCCCACACGGGGTAGGTGCGGCCGTCCTCCCACTCCAGCGTCGGCAGGTCGCGCGTGACGATCGTCGAGCGGGTGAGGAACGCGGTGCCGGCGGACTTGTCGCGGAAGACGACGGCTTCGTAGACGGGGTGGATCGCGGGGCGCACGGCGAACTCCTGAGCAATGTCGGGAATGGTTGTCAGTAGCGGTAGTGTTGCACAGACCGCACGGCGACCAGGAGGAGATGACGTGTCGGCTCGATGCCAGGTGACGGGGGCCGAACCCGGGTTCGGCAAGTCCGTCTCGCACTCGCACCGCCGGACCAACCGGCGCTGGGACCCCAACGTCCAGCGCAAGAAGTACTTCGTGCCCTCGTTGGGCCGCACGGTCACGCTGACCGTGTCGGCACGGGGCATCAAGACCATCGACCAGCGCGGCATCGAGTCCGTGGTGGCGCAGATCCGAGCGCGAGGGGAGCGCATCTGATGGCGAGGACCGCCGACGTCCGTCCGGTGATCAAGCTGAGGTCGACCGCGGGGACCGGGTACACGTACGTGACCCGCAAGAACCGCCGCAACGACCCCGACCGCATGGTCATCCGCAAGTACGACCCCGTCGCGCGCAAGCACGTCGACTTCCGCGAGGAGCGCTGATGGCCAAGACGTCCAAGATCGCCCGCAACGAGCAGCGTCGGGCCGTCGTCGAGCGCTGGGCCGACCGCCGCGCCGAGCTCAAGCGCACCGTCGCGAACCCGCACCTGCCGGCCGAGGAGCGGGCCGCGGCCCAGCTCGCGCTGCAGAAGCTGCCGCGGGACGCGAGCCCGACGCGGCTGCGCAACCGCGACGCCGCCGACGGCCGGCCCCGCGGGTACCTGCGCAAGTTCGGCCTCTCGCGCGTCCGGTTGCGCGAGATGGCCCACGCCGGGGAACTGCCCGGCGTCACGAAGTCGAGCTGGTGAGGCTGTGAAGGTCGTCAAGTCGCTGAAGTCGCTGAAGCAGAAGGACGGTTCCATCGTCGTCCGGCGGCACGGGAAGGTGTTCGTCATCAACAAGCGCAACCCGCGGTGGAAGGCCCGGCAGGGCTGACACCATGCACGGGTGACCGTCGCTGAACTGCACGAGGAACCGCCCGGCGGACCGGCCGGGCGGTTCCTGCGCACCGCGTTCTGGGCCGAGACGGCCGCCGTCACCGGGCTCCCGCTGGGCGGCGGTGCGCCGCGGTCGGACCTGACGGACCTCACCGCCCCGCACGGCGCGTTCGTCGTGGCGGGGGAGCGGCTGGGGTGCGTCGGGGTGCGCTTCCTGCCCGACGGCGCGGCGGAGGTGAAGCGGTTGTTCGTCACGCCGCAGGCGCGCGGCACCGGTCTGGGCCGGCGGTTGCTCACCTGGTGCGAGGACTGGGCCCGCGACCGCGGCGCGACCCGGCTGGTCCTGGACACGCACGGGACGTTGACCGCCGCCCGCTCGCTCTACCTGTCCGCGGGTTTCGAGGAGGTCGCGCCGTACAACGACAACCCGCACGCGCAGCTCTGGTTCGCCAAGGACCTGCCGCCCGGAGCGCTGCGCCACCACTGACCGGTCGCGATCCGCGATCGAACCGGATCAGTCTGGAGCAGCTTCGTGACGGTGTCGGCCAGGTCTTCCTGGGACCTCGTAGGTGCCGGCTCGGAGCTGGCGAGCCATCTCCTCCGCTGTGGCCATCGTCCGCTGTGCCGGGCTCACTGGACGAAGGGACTGGCGGCGGTGTTCCTCGCCGTGTCGTTGAGGCGTCGGGCGATCACCTGCCGAGACGCCTCCTCCTCGTGCGGACGGGTCGAGGACCCCGAGGTTGCAGCCCTCCGATCGTCCGCTCTCGACAGCCCCTTCGTCGTGAACGCGTGCGAGAAGTCACCGCCGGAGCGTGCTGGTGAGGCGCTGCCGCGTGAAAGCCTCAAGAAGCAGGCGCTGACGGTCGATGGTTCTACCGCTGACGAGTGAGCTGGGGACCGAGCTGGAGGAGCGATCTGTGGCTGGAGTCACCACCAAAGCGAGGACGCGCGAGATGCCGTCCACGGAATCCCTGCCGCAGCTCGTCGAGTTCGTCGAGGGCGCATACGGACACATCGTCTTCGGTGTGGACGGGACTTGTGTCGCGATCTGGCAATTGACGCCGAGCGGCCGACCCAGCAACGCCTGGCGCATCGATGACCTGGACAGCCTCTCCCCGGAGCGCGCCCGAGGACTGCTGGGCGGAATGGAGCGGCGGCTCGTCAGCGGCACCGCCGATCATCGAGAGCGCGACCTGCGAGTCCTTGACGTCCTCGCCGCCCGGGCCGAGGTCGTCGTGCCTGAGGTGTACTCCGAGGCGTGGCTGGATCTCGCGCTCGTGGAGCGCTTCGTCGCTGTCGAGCGGGAGGCGATGGCGGAAGGAGTGCGTCATCAGCAGACGCGGGCGACGTCGAAGTTGGCGACCCTGAGCTACGATTTGGACCTCCCACGATGTCCCGCCGGCTCAGACTTGGCGACCCTGCTGACCGCCTACCGGATTCGCCCTCGTCCCGGCCGCACCGCCGAGGTCGGTGAGGCGCTTCAGCAAGCCCAGGTCCTGGCCGCTGCCGGGGACTTGTGGCGTGACACCGAGGTCAGCAGGATGCGTCGGAAGTACCTCCGTCCACCGGCGGGACCGGCTGTTCGGGTGATCGCACCGGCGTGGCTGGACTGCCACCTCAAGGTCTCTGCGACGCCGTTCGACTTCTCGGTGACACCCCTCGTCGAGGGGTGATCACGAGAGGGGGTCGACGTGCTCGGGTACGCCGTCATCGACGTGGAGACGACGGGCTTCCACGCCAATGGGACTGACCGTGTCGTCGAGGTCGCAGTCGTGCAGGTCGATCCGGGAGGGGCAGTGGAAGAGGAGTGGCACACGCTCCTCAACCCCCACCGCGACATGGGACCTCAGCACATCCACCGCATCCGTGCCGCGGAGGCGGCCGCAGCACCGACCTTCGACCAGATCATGGGGCATCTCGTCGATCGCCTCGCCGGACGTGTCCTGGTGGCGCACAATCTCCCCTTCGACGTCCGGTTCATCGACGCGGAATTTCGACGGGCGGGGGTCAGGGCCCCCGTCGTCGAAGCCCCAGGGCTTTGCACGATGGAGTTGAGCGACCAGTACCTGTTCGCCGATGGACGCAGCCTCACGGCGTGCGCGCAGGCGGCGGGGATCTCCCACGTCGACGCCCACATGGCTCTGGCGGACGCACACACAGCTGCCGCGCTCCTTCGTCACTGCTTGCGTTGCGCGGAACCAGGTGCTGCGTGGACCTCGTTCTACCGCCGCGCGGCATCGGCCCCCTGGCTGGGGGTGATCCCCGCCCACCGCACGGCCAGGGAGGCGCATCGTCGACCCGTCGCCCATCGCACCCCGCCGCACCAGATCGATGCGGCCTCGACGCGAGCTGTTCGTCTTCCTCTCGGAAGCTCCATCGTGCTCACCGGGCAGATGAGGTACTCGCGTGAGGAGTACGTCGAGATGGCAGAGCGCGCCGGGTTCCGAGTTGCGGAGAGGGTGACCAAGAAGGTCGACGCCGTAGTGGCTGCAGATCCGGACTCGCTGTCGGGGAAGGCGCGCAGAGCCCGTCAGTACGGCATCCCCGTCATCAGCGAAGAATCTTTCGGGGCTCTCCTCTCCCAGCCGCTGCCCACCTGAGACGCCCGGCGCAACTGGAACGACGCAGGTCGTGGTTCCACCTCTGCTGCTGTGTCCGGGCGGTGAGAACCTGCCTCCGTCGTGGTGGGGTGTGGGTCGGTGGGTGGCAGCGGCCCGGTGCTACCCGACTCGTCACCACCTGGCGCGTTGCGCCAACCCGAGGGCGTAGGAGGGCCACCACGTCCCTGCTGCCGGCTCGCCACGTCCGCACTCCCCGTCGCTCTCCCCGACGCGCTTGACCCACAGCAGGGCGTCGAGGTTCGGGCGGCCTGTGGAAGCGGTGGGCGGGGCACCGAGCGCGCGTCCGGGCGGGTTGCACCAGGTCCCGTCCGTGCCGTTGCCGTTGCGGCTGGTGTCCACGACGTAGGACGCACCGCCGAGCAGGGACGAGAGCCGGGCGCCGTAGGCGGCCTCCTGGTCGGTGGTCCCGAAGTTGGAGACGTTGAGCGCGAAACCGCGCGCCTGGCCCACCCCGGCCTCGCGCAGCCGCTGGGCCATCGTGTCGGCGGGGATCCAGCGCGAGGTCCCGGCGTCCAGGTACGTCACGGCGCCCGGGGCCCCGGCGAGGACCCCGACGGCGTCGCGCAGCACCGCGCTGCGGACCCCACGGGCGGTGGGGGGCAGGCAGTCGTACTGCGCCAGGGCGTCGGGTTCGAGGACGACGACGACCCTGCTCGTCCCGATCCCCGCTGCGACCTCCCGGATCCAGGCGCCGTAGGCGGCGGCGTCGGGCAGGCCGCCGGCGGAGTGGTTCCCGCAGTCGCGACCGGGGACGGCGTACAGGGCGAAGACCGGCACGGTGCCGGCCGCGGTGGCTGCCCGGACGACGTCGGAGACGCGGCCGCGGACGTCCTGGGTGCGGTTCCAGTCCCCGAGCCAGACGGTGGAGGGCTGATCGGCGATCTTGGCGAAGGCGGCCGCCGTCGAACCGGTGCTCCTCGTCGCCTCGCGGCGCGCGTTCGAGTCGGGGTCGACCCAGAACCGGGCACCGGCCAACGGGTTCGACCCCACTGGGAGCGGGGTGGGGCTGGTCACCACGGGCGCGGCGGCGAAGGTGAGCTCGTCGAGGCGCAGGTTGCGGTCGCACCCCGCCTGGTGGTCGTTGGTGAAGCCCACCGCGACCCGGTGGCTGCCGGCCGCCCAGTTCCCTCTCACCGTCAGGGTCGTGAAGGTGGTGGACGTGACGGTGGTCGTGGCGACCCGCTTCCCGTCGACGTCGACGGTGGCGTTCGGGGCGCCCTGGCACTGGTCCCCGCGCCAGACGACCTGCAGGTGCGTCGCGGCCCGCGGCAACTGCACGGTCCCGTTGGCGGTGCCGTTCGTCCAGATCAGCAGCTCGGCACCGGCGGATGCCCCGGGGTGGGGCTGGACCCGTCCGAGGGTCGAGGCGAGCGAGAGCGTCTCGGCCTCCCGGGCGGCCACGACCTCCAGACCCGCCCCGGCGGTGGTCCCGGCGACGACGGTGGGTGCGGCGAGGACCCGGGACCCTCGCAGCACCTCGAGGCCGGCCCCGGCGCTCGCGGACGGAGCGGCGGCGAGCGTGGCCGCGAGCAGCGCGACGGCGCCCGCGGCTCCCAGGAGACCGACGCGGGTCCGGGGGCGGGACGCGGTGGGTGCGGCGGTTCTGCCCCTCCTGGTCTTCACGCCATGTAGTCAAGCACTTACTCAATGTCAATGCACAGGGGTCGAGGGACGACAACGCCCCGCCGCCGGTGAGGCGGAGGGGCGTCGTCGGGACGGGGTGCCGGTCGGTCAGGCCGGCCCGGAGACGTGCACCCACTTCGCCTGGGAGGGGACGCCGGCCGCGGTCGTCACGAAGAGCATGTACCAGCCGTCCGGGACGATGCCGGCCTCCCCGGGCACCCCGACGGTGAGCTGGTCCCCGGTGCGCTCCACCTCGAGGGCGACGGTGCGCTGCTCGACGTCGGTCGAGTGGGTGACCGCGCTGGGGCGCATGAGCTTGGCCGTGGCGACGCGTTCGTCGCCCCCGAGGGTGAAGGTCGCCGTGCCACCCCGCCTGATCTCGTCCGGCCCGGCTGTGAGCGCCGGCTGCGTCCCGTCGAACAGGTACGGCGGGGAGTAGACCTCGATGCGCTGTTCGAAGTCGGCGGGGACGGTGTTGTCCTCGTCGGCGAAGAGCGGGTTGGAACCGAGGACGACGACGCGGCCGTCGGGCAGCAGCAGCGCCTCGGTGTGGTAGTCCCGCCCGACCCGTTGGGAGGCCACCTGGCGCATCGCGCCCGTCGCGGCGTCGTAGAGCAGGCTGGTGCGGTTGTCGCTGTCGCCCTTGCCGCGGTAGTCCTTCGAGCCGCCCGTGATGAGGGTCTGGTCGTCGGGCAGGTTGACCAGGTTGGGGTAGCGGGTGCCCTCCGGGAGCGAGGGACCCGTGACGTAGTGCGGGTCCGCGGCCGTCAGGTCGACCGTGGCCGTGCGGGCGGAGGACTTCGGGGATTCACCGACACCGCCCCCACCGACGATCATCGCCGTCTGGTCCTGGACCGGTGGCAGCATGACCGAGCCGCTCGTCTCGAGCTGGTCGGCGTCCGCCAGTCCGGGAACCGGGTCGAAGGTGTTGTCGGTCAGGTCCCACACGCCAGGGGTGCGGCCGGCGTCGGCCGGCCCGTACCCGGTGTTGGACCCGCTGTAGAACAACCGCCCGTCGGCCATGGGGTACAACCACGGGTACGTCGGGAAGTACCGCGTGAGGTCGACGCGCTCGGCCCACGTCATCGTCTTCGGGTCGAACACCTCGGTCTGGCCCGTGAGGACCTGGCCGGTGCCGTCCAGCCCGGAGTTCGCCAGCAGGCTGCCGTCCTGCAGGGCCACGACCGTCGGGTACCAGCGCTTGTACTTCATGTCCGCGACCCGGTCGTACCTCTCGGTCCTGGGGTCGAAGACGTACGTGGTCTGGGTGCCCTGGTAGTCCTGCTTGTCGAGGGTCATCTTCTCGGCCAGGCCGTAGACGTCGTCGGCCTGGGACCCGCTGAGGCCGCCGACGGCGTACTGCGCGCGCTGCAGGGTCACCGGACCGGTGCCCGCCTCCAGGGCCTCGACCCAGACGACGACCTCACTGGCGTGGATCATCACGTCGCCCCCGCCGTGGTCCACCTTGGTGGCCGGCGGCAGGGTGAAGGCGTTCGTGGCCTGGTAGACGTGACCGTCCGGGGAGGTGAACCGCGTACCCTCGGCGAACTCCAGCGGCGCGGAGTCGGGGTTCTCGTTCTTCACCGTCATGGCGCCGGCGGCGTGGGTGACGTCGCCCTCGAGGATCTCGTACCGCTGCGTGCCGCCGGCCACGACGAGGCGCCCGTCGGGCAGGAAGGCGTGCCCGGAGCAGAACATGTCCTCCGGGGTGGGGATCTCCTCGAACGTGTTCCCCGCCGGGTCCCACACGATGGATCGGAACGTGCCTGCCGCGAAGTTCTCCCGGTCGTTGCCCGACCCGGCGATGATGAGCACCTTGCCGGTGTTCAGCAGCGCGGCGTGGATCGCGTTGATGTGGACGTCGGCCGGCATGTCCAGCGTCGACCACGAGCCGTTGGCGGCCTTGTACCCGTTCGTGCGGACCTCCACCGCCGTGTACGCGGACCGGGCGCCCCCGACGGCGGGACCAGCGTTCACGGCCAGCAGTCCCACGGTCGCCAGACCGGCGAGCAGGACTCGTCGTCGTCTGCCGGTCAGGTGCGGGGTGCGGATGGTCACGAGATCTCCAGGGTGGTGGCGGTGAGGGCGGTGGTGGCCAGGGCGGGCACCGGCCGGCGGGGGACGGGGGTGACGTGCCCGGAGCGCAGGTCGAGGACGGTGGGTCCGGTCGGGTCGTCCGGCAGCCGCGCCGAGGACCGGCGTTCGCGTCGGGCGATGAGCACGGGAGCGATCAGCACCGCCGTCGACACCAGCGGCCACAGCAGCGACGCCGGGGTCGCGTGGCCCAGGACCAGCGACAGGACGACGGCGACCGAGAACCAGGCGAGCCAGAACAGCTGGATGCGGAACGTGAACCACCCGTCGACCCCGGCCTGCCCACCCTTGGGGGTGACGGCGAACTTGGCCGGGCGGCGGAACACCGTCTTGAGGAACGACCCCGCGTAGATCGGCGCGGCGAAGACCGACATCAGCATCCCCGACAGGCCGAACGAACCCTGCCGCTCGAAGGGGCTGACGTTGTAGCGGCGGTTGGCGACGTACAGCCAGAGCTGGAACAGCGTTGCGTCGAGGAAGAGGGCGAGCCAGATCTGCGGGGGCACGCTCAGCCCGCCGGCGCCCACGACCGCCTGCACCATGACGCAGACCGCTCCCAGCAGCCAGGCGATCGCCATCGACGGGTAGAACGTCGTGATGAGGGAGTAGTGCAGCAGGTGCCCGGGCCGCAGCTTCCAGGCCAGTCGCCACATGTCCTTGAGGAGGACCTCGAACGTCCCGCGGGACCAGCGGTCCTGCTGGCTGAAGAAGTCTCCCCAGGACGTCGGGCCCTCCCCGACGGCCAGGACGTCCGGAGTGTAGGCCGACCGCCAGCGGCGGCCGGTCGCCGGGTTCCTGCTCGTGTGGAACACCAGGCCGGTGGCCATGTCCTCGGTGACCGAGTCCTTCAGGCCGCCGATCGCCCGCAGGGCCGACAGGCGCATCGCGTTGTTCGTCCCGACGAGCATGGCGGCGCTGTAGGTGTTCGCGGCGCGCTGGATGACGGAGTGGAAGGGGAACTGCTGGCTCTCGGCCCCCATGGGGACGAACCCCGCGGCGCTGTTGCCGTAGTCCTGGGGACCGACGACGAAGGCGACGTCCGGGTCGTGGAACGGGCCCAGGATGCGTTCGGCGTAGTTGGGCGTGGGTCGGTGGTCGGTGTCCACCGACAGCATCACGTCGTAGCGCTCGTACCCGACGGCGTCGAACCACGCGTTGTAGTTCCCGTGCTTGCTCCTGGCCTTGTACGTGCCGCGCGGCTGGTTGTAGCGGTCGATGCCGTGCCGGCTGAAGTGGTGCACGCCCAGGTCGGCGCACAGCGCGCGGACCTGGGGATCGTTCCCCTCGTCCAGGACCCAGCTGTCGATGCCGCCGCCCGCGGGGTCCTGCACCGCGCGGATCGAGCGCAGCGTGCCTTCGAGCATCTCCAGGGGTTCCTTGCCGGGGACGAAACTCGTCACGAAGGCCAGGCGCAGGTCCCGCGGGGCGGTGACCGGAACGGGGTCGCGGGCGATGACCGAGGCGACGGACAGGGACACGACGTTCACCAGCCGCAGTAGTTCCACGGTGGCGACGGCGCAGATGACCGCGATGTTCGCGACCAGCAGGGGTGTGCTGTCGACGACCCGCGGGTAGTGGGTCGGCCAGAGCAACCAGACGGCGAAACCCAGTTCGAAGCAGATGTTGAGGACGGCCAGCAGCAGGGTGCGGCGGTGTCGGCCGTGGTGGCCGCTCAGGTGCCGCCAGCGCAACCGGAACCCGCCCGGCCCCGCTGCGGGTTCCTCGACCGGGCCGGCGATGAGGCTGTGGTCGGGCGCGGCGTGCTCGGCGGGGCGCACCCCCTCGGCGGCGTGCGCCGGTGCGACGTTCGACAACTTTCCCCCCGGGACGTGTGGTGCGGTCGGACCCGGACCCGAGGTCACGCCGCCCGCCGCGACGTCGACCGTCGAGGTGGCGGCGTCGTCAGCGGGCCGTTTGTTACTCGGAGTCACCGGATGGCTACAGATCCTTTGTGTCGCAACCGGTTTTTCCTCAGTGCAACGTCCCCATCATCGTCCTGCGGGGACGGCTCGTTACACCGGGAACACCTGTTCGCCGGAGAATTGACTCGCTGCTCATGCAATGTCACGGGGGGTGGTTTTCTGGTGCGCGCCGAAACCTTCGTCACCGTCCGTCGCGGTGTTAGGCTCCACAGGCGTCACGTCGTGGCTCCTCGATGCTCCAGTCGGGGTGGTTCCGGCTCCGCGCCTCGCGGTCCAGGCGTCATCCTCTTCCCACGACGCACCACCGTTCCCTCGTCCCGAGCCGTTCCCGTCGGCGTGCGTCGACCCCCGTTCCCGCCGGAACCCCCGGCCCGTCGCCCCGGAGGCTCCCGCCGTGCTCCGTCCCCGCGCTGGACGCCGTCTCGACGGTCGTCACAGCACCCGTGCCGGCCGGCCCGTGCTGGACGCAGGACGCCGACCGCGGTGGTCCGGGCGTCGGTGGGTCACGCTCGCCGCGGCGGGGCTGCTCGTGGCCACCGGTTCCACCGCCGCTGCCTCCTCCCTGCTCCCGGACGGTGACCGCAGCGGCGGTCAGCCCTCCGGCGACCCGTCGAGCCCGGCCCCCCGCAGTCCCCTCGCCGGCGCGGAGTTCTACGCCGACCCGACCGGGCACGCTCCCCAGCAGCTGCGCGAGTGGGACGCGGCCGGCGATGCCCGGGCCGTGTGGTTGCGCCGGTTGGCCGCGGTGCCGACGGCGGTCTGGTTCGCCGGCGGCGAGGACCCCGCCGCGCGGGCCGCGGAACTGACCACAGCCGCCCAGGCGGCCGGGCAGGTCCCGGTCCTGGTGGCCTACGACGTCCCGGGCCGGGACTGCGGGCTCTACTCCGACGGCGGGGCTCCCGACGGCGCCACCTACCTGGACTGGGTGCGGTCCCTGGCGGCGGGGGTGGGCGACCGACCCGCCGTGGTCGTCCTCGAACCCGACGCCGTCGCCCAGGCGCTGGACGGGTGCCTCGCCGTGCGTGGCGAGCAACCGCAGGACCGCTACGCCCTCCTGCGCCAGGCGGTCGAGATCCTCGGCGCGGGCGCGGGGACCCTCGTCTACCTCGACGCCGGCAACCCCGGGTGGGCGCAGGACGAGGCGGCGCTCGCCGACGCCCTGCGCGCCTCCGGCGTCGAGCAGGCGGCCGGTTTCGCCGTCAACGTCTCCAACTTCCAGTCGACGCAGGACAGCGACGCCTTCGGGCGCCGGCTCTCCGACCGGCTCGGGGGTGCCCGTTTCGTGGTGGACACCTCGCGCAACGGCGTCGGCCCGGACACCGGTGACGACTCGGGCCTGAACTGGTGCAACCCGCGCGGGCGCAGCCTCGGCCCGGCACCCACCGGCGACACCGGGCAGGACCGGACCGACGCGTACCTGTGGATCAAGGTGCCCGGTGACTCCGACGGCAGTTGCCGTCCCGGCGAACCCGCCGCCGGCACGTGGTGGCCGGACTACGCGCTGGACCTCGTCATGCAGACGACGATGGGCCACTCGTGGGCGGGCCACTGATCAGGCCCGCTCCTCGCGCCGACGTCGTCTCGGCGCCACCGGGGCCGGTGCGAGGTCGTGGGGCGCGCTGCACCGGCGAGCAGCCTCGTCCTGGTCCGGACGTCCGAGGTGGAGGTGGTCCTGCGTGCAGGCGGGTCACCTGGACCTCGCCGCCGCCCGGGATTCGCTGCTCGACCGGTCGAGGACGCCGGACCTGCCCGACGCCCCGCGAACCACCCTGCTGCGGGCCCTGTCGGGTGCGGTGACCACGATCGACCGCGCCGCACCGCCCGAACAGCTCCTGCTCGGTGAACCGGTGTGAACCGTTCGGGGTCGCACCGCGTCCACCCGGCCCGCCGTGCCCCGGACCCCTCAGGTCAGGTGGTGGACGAGGACTTCCCGGCGGGCGTGGTCGTCCAGGCCGGCGGCGACCTCCCTGTCCCGGATGCCCCGCAGCTCCGGCCCGGGTCCGGGGTGGGGCACGAACCCGCGCCGACGGTAGAACGGGCCGTTCCACGCCACGTCGGGGAACGTCGTGAGCGTCACCTGGCCGAAACCCTGCTCCCGGGCCCAGTCCAGGGTCGCCGCCAGCAGTGCCGCGCCCAGCCCCCGACCGCCGTGCTCGGGGCGCACCGACAACTGCTCCAGGTGGGCGGACCCGTCCACGACGTCGATGCGGGCGAAACCGACCGGCGGGCGGCCGACGACGAACACGCAGGCCGCGGCCCGCAGGTCCGCCACCGACCCGTTCTCCGGGGGCAGCGGCACCCCGATCGCCTCGAACATCGCGTCCCCGGAACCCTCGACGTCCGGCAGCAGGAACAGGTCGTCCGGCTCGGCCCTGCGCACGGCGTCGTGGTCCACCCGGACATGGTGGCAGCACGGGGCCGACCGTGTCCGCGACCCCACCCCGGGAACGGTCAGAGCCGGCGCGCGAGCTCCTGCGCGGCCTCGCGCGCGGCGGCGAACTCGGCGTCGCCGCGCTCGCGCAGACCGGCCAGCTCGGGCAGCCGGTCGGCCAGCGTCGCGCTGGTCTGCACGACGTGGACGTCCATGCCCAGGGAGTTCCCCAGGACGATCCGCAGGACGGGGACGCCGTGGTCCCAGCCCTCGGTGGGGCTGCCCGCGTCGTAGGTGGCGCCCCGGGAACTGACGACGACGGCGGGCCGGCCCGCCAGGGGCTGGGAACCCTCCCCGGCCAGCGCACCGGGGATGTGGACGTGGTCGAGCCACACCTTCAGCGTCGAGGGCACCGTGTAGTTGTAGAGCGGGGCGCCCACGAGGAGGACGTCGGCGGCGAGCAGTTCGTCGTGGATCCGCGCCGTCAGCGCGTCCTGGTCGGCGGGGACCTGCGCCCCGGGCAGGCGGTCCGCGGCGGGCCAGTGCTGCTCGTTCGTGGCGAAGTGCGGCAGCGGGTCGCGGTGCAGGTCGCGGTGGGTCACGGTGAACCCGTCCCCGCGAGCGGTCCAGGCCTCCGCGAAGGCCGCCGTCAGGGCGCGCGAGCGCGACGTCGCCAGGTCGGCGGAGGAGTCCAGGTGCAACAGGTGCGGCATGCCCGGAGGCTACCCAGTGGGCAGGTGCTGCGAGGTCGCGGTCGCCGGCCGGGGTAGGAAGGCGTCGGCGAACTCGCGCGCCGGCAGGGGGCGGCTGAACAGGTAGCCCTGGCCGTAGCGGACCCCGAGCCGCAGCAGCTGCTCGCGCTGGGCGGCCGTCTCGACGCCCTCGGCCAGCACGTCGAGGTCGAGGGCGTCGGCCATCGCCTGCACCCCCGCCACCAGGGGTGCGTCGTGGTCGGAGCTCGCCGCGACCACCGAGCGGTCCAGCTTGAGCAGGCGCACGGGGAAGCGGCTGAGGTAGTCCAGCGACGTCCAGCCCGTCCCGTAGTCGTCGAGGTGGACGTGCACGCCGGCGTCGTCGAGCAGGCCCAGGGTCCGCGTCGCGGGGCCGTCCTCGTGCAGCCGTTCGTGCTCGGTGATCTCCAGGTGCAGCAGCGACGGGGCGACGCGCGCGCGGGCCAGGGCCGCGAGCACCCGGTCGGCCAGGTCCGGTTCGCGCAGGCTGTCCGGGGTCAGGTTGACGCTGACGGGCAGCAGGGCCCGGCCCTCCTCGCGCCAGCGGACCACCTGGTCCAGGACCTCCTCGAGCACCGCGGCGTCGAGCGCGACGTCGAGGTCGTTGTCGGTGACGAGGTCGAGGAAGCGGTCCGGGGCCAGCAGGCCCTGGCGCGGGTGGCGCCAGCGGACGAGGGCCTCGGCCCCCACGCACCCGCCCGAGGCGAGGTCCACGAGCGGCTGGTAGTGGATCTCCAGCGCGCCGACCTCGTGGGCCCGGCCCGCCAGGAGCTGGCGGATCTCCCCGCCGAGGGTGTAGCGGTGCGCCACCGCCGAGCGCATCTCGGGCCGGAACACGACCGCCCGGCCGCCCCCGGAACCCTTCGCGGTGTACATCGCCACGTCGGCGTGCGTGAGCAGGTCGGCGAGGCGGGCCGGCCCGGGGGTGCCGGTACCGCCCTGGGTGCCGTCCTCGTGCGCGATGCCGATGCTGGCCCCCACCCGCAGGACGAGGTGGTCCAGGACGACGGGCGCGGCGAGCGCGTGCAGCAGCGCGTCGGCCACGGGCCGGGCCCCGCTCGCGGGGGTGAGGACGACGAACTCGTCCCCGCCCAGCCGCGCGAGCAGACCGCGGCGGCCGGTGGCGGCCAGGAACCGGTCGCGGACCTGCAGCAGCAGGGCGTCGCCCGCGTCGTGGCCGTGGGTGTCGTTGACCTGCTTGAACTGGTCGAGGTCGACGAGCAGGAGGCTGTGGGCGGTGCGCTCGTCGCGCTCCTCGAAGGCCCGGGCCAGCCCGCGCCGGTTGGCGAGGTCGGTCAGCGGGTCGTGCTCGGCGAGGTGCTCGCTGGTGCGCAGGGCCTGCGCGGCGCGCAGCAGGCACAACCCGGCGATGAGGGCGCCGGTCGCGGGGAAGGCCCAGCCGGGCAGCCCGGGAACCCCGGCGGTCTGCGCCACCCACCAGGTGCCGCCCGGCACCAGGACGAGGGGCAGCATCCCCAGCAGCGCCCCGGAGGGCCGGCGCCGGCGCGCGAAGGTGCGCTCGGAGAAGGCGAGCACCATCGAGGGGTGCAGCGCCGCGGCGGCCGGCAGCGCGAGGCAGAGCACGCCCAGGGCCTGCTCCGGTTCCCCCGGCAGGGCCAGGCGCCGGCCCTGCAGCGCCGAGCCCAGGTCGTACGCGACGGTCAGGCACGCCGCCAGCAGGAGCAGCCACGACGAGGGGGGCAGGCCCCGGCGCGTCAGGGCGAAGCGCAGCAGGACCCCCAGGAGGGCGACGTCCACCGTCGCCACGACCACACCCGTCACGTCGCCGCCACCGGCGGCCAGGACCGCGAGCAGTTGCGCCGCGGCCAGGGCCAGGACGGCGCCGATGACGACGAGGTCGAGGCGGGTGGCGCTGGCGGTCTCCCGGCACCGTCCGTCCGCCCGGCCGCTGCGGGCCACGTGGACGGTGACCGTCACCGCGGCCGCCTGCCCGGCCCACACGAGCAGCGTCGACGTCGTGTCGAGGTGGCCCCGGTGCCCGACCAGGACGACGCCGGCGGCCCACACCGCCATCATGAGGACGAGCAGCGGCCACGCGGCCCCCCGGGGCCGGTGCACGAGCGTCCCGGCCAGGGTGAGCAGGGCGGACGCGCACACGGCCACGACGGCGGTCGTCGGGCGCAGGGCGGGCACCAGCAGGCACGCCGCGGCCCCGGCGAGCGCCAGGACCACGAACGCCCAGGCCGACCGGGCGGACCAGGGGGCGTTCGTGGACGGCACGTCGTGGTGTCGGCAGCCGCTCCAGCCACCTTGAGGAACTGCCTCCCGGAAGGGTCAGACCGTCTCGGCGACGACCGGCCGGGCCGCCTGCGGCCGGGCCGGGGGGCGGCGCACCCGCGCCACGACCCGGCACACCAGGTAGATCGTGAACGAGACGGTCGTGACGTAGGGGCTGATGGGCACCGAGGACCCCAGCGACAGCAGCATCCCGCCCACCGTCGCCGTCAGCGCGAACCCCACCGACAGCAGCGGCACGACGAACGGCGAGGAACTGACGCGCGTGGCGGCGGCGGCCGGGGTCACCAGCAGGGCCAGCACGAGCAGGGCCCCGACGATCTGCACGCTCATCGCCACCGACAGGCCCAGCACGAGCATGAAGACCGGCGACAGCGCCCGCACGGGCACCCCGCGGGCGGCGGCCACGTCGGGGTCGAGGGAGGCGAACAGCAGGGGCCGCCACATCACCACCAGCGCGAGCAGGACCACGACCGACAGCACCGCCAGGGAGACGAGCTGCGGGTTGTCCACGGCGACGATCTGTCCCGTCAGCAACCCGAACTTGTTGGCCGAACGGCCCTGGTAGAGCGCCAGGAACAGCACCCCGAGCCCCAGCCCGAACGGCATGAGGACGCCGATGGCGGAGTTGTGCTCGCGGGCCCGGTTCCCGAGCACCCCGAACAGGACGGCGGCCAGCACCGACCCCACGAGGGAGCCCAGGACGACGTTCACGCCGATGAGCAGGGCGAACGCGGCCCCGGCGAAGCTGAGCTCGGCGATCCCGTGGACGGCGAACGGCAGGTCGCGCGCGACGATGAAGACCCCGACGAGCCCCCCGATGAGGCCGAGCAGCGCGCCCGCCCACAGGGAGTTGTGGACCAGCTCGAGCAGGGCGCCGTAGTCGGAGAAGTCGAAGACCCGGTCCCACGCGATCGCGCTGGGCATCAGGAGACCTCCTCGTGAGTGGGGTCGTGAGGGTGTTCGCTGGGGGCCGCGCCGCCGGCGACGAGCAGCCGCCCGCCCGAGCGCAGCACCTCCACGGGGGACCCGTAGAGTTCCGAGAGCGTCTCGGAGTTCATCACGGCGTCGGGAGTGCCGACGCGGAACCGCCCACCGGCCAGGTAGAGCACCCGGTCGGCGTACGGCAGGACGGGGTTGACGTCGTGCGTGACGAACAGCACCGCGGCCCCGGTGCGCAGGCGCGACTCGTGGAACAGCGCGCTCACCGCCGCGGCGTGGTTGAGGTCCAGGGACAGCAGGGGTTCGTCGGCCAGCAGCAGGTCGGGGTCGCCGACGATGCTCTGCGCGACCCGCAACCGCTGCTGTTCCCCGCCGGAGAGCAGGCCCACGGGGGCGTCGGCATAGCCCGTGGCCCCCACGGCGGCCAGCACGCGGTCGACCGTCCCGCGAGTCCGCCGGGACGGAAGCAGCGGCCCCCACCGGTGCCCGTCGAGCCCGAGGCGGACGAAGTCGCGGGCGCGCAGCGGTGTGGCCGGGTCCAGACCCTTCTGCTGCGGGACGTACCCGATGCGCCGGTCACCGCGCCGCGCGGGCCGACCGGCGACCTCGACGCTCCCGCGTTCGAGGGGTTGCTGACCGAGGACGACCTTGAGGAGGCTGGACTTGCCGGCCCCGTTGGCCCCCAGGACGGCGATGAACTCCCCGGGGGCGACGTCGAGGTCGAGCCCGGACCAGAGCCGGCGCTCGCCGTAGGCCAGTGACGCCCCGCTCAGGCGCAGAGCGGAGGGTGCCGACCTCACGACCGGTTCAGGGCCGCGGTGATCGCGTCGACGTTCCCCGTCATCCACGTCGTGTAGTCCTCGCCCTTGGGCAGCGTCTCGGTCACCGGCACCACCGCGATGTCGTTCTCCTTCGCGGCGGCCAGGACCTGCTCGGTCTGCGGGCCGGTGGTCTGCTCGTTGTAGACCAGGGCCTGGACCTGGCGGCCGGTGAACAGCCCCAGGGTCTGCTGCAGCACGTCGACCGGGACGTCGGTCTCCTCCTCGATGGCCTCGGAGAACTCCTCCGGCGTCTTGTTCTCGGCGCCGAGGGCCTCGAGCAGGTAGAGCGGCACGGGTTCGGTGATGGCAACGGCCTTGCCCTGCGTGGAGGCCTTGTCCTCCTCGATCTTCTGCTCCAGGGTGTCCAGGCCGCTGTCGAAGCTCTTGAGGTTGGCCTCGAACGTCGAGGCGTCGTCGGGGGAGGCCTTCGCGAGGGTGGTCTCGATCTCCTGGGCGACCTTGCGGACGGTCTCGACGTCGTACCAGACGTGCTCGTTGAGTTCCTCGCCCGCGGCGGCCTCCTTGCCGGAGATGTCCACGGCGTTCAGGACGGTCGCCTTGGACGAGGCGGCCGAGAGCATGGTGTCGACGAAGTCGTCGTACCCGCCGCCGTTCTCGACGACGACGGTCGCCCGGGACAGTTCGAGCTGGGTGCGGGTGTTCGCCTCGTAGCTGTGCGGGTCGGCGCTGGGGTCGTCGATGATCGAGGTGACCGTGGCCTCGTCCCCGGCGATGGAGGAGGCGACCGAGCCCCACACGTTCGTCGAGGCCACGATGCTCAGGCCGGTGTCCGCGGACGAGGACGCGGTGGAGGAGGACGAGGCGCTGCCGTCGTCGCCGCAGGCGCCGAGGACGGCGGTGGCGGTCAAGACGGAGGCGAGGGCGAGGGCGGGGCGGCGCGACAACATGCGACGACTTCCTGACGATGGGAACGATTCGCAGGAACTGTACGCCTGCCGCGGTGCCGCGCGCGCCGGGGTGCGGGTCAGACCCGCCCCGACAGCGTGCCGCGCAGGACGCTGTCGGAGGAGTGCCCGGGATCGCCGTCCAGCGGTTCGCGCGAGACGTCCACCACGGCGAACCGGGTCAGGTCGAGGCCGGTGGGCACGGTCACGGTCGTGTCGTCACCGGCCACCGTCCCCAGGGACACCATCCCGCCGTCGGCGTCGAGCAGCCACGCCTCGAGGTAGCCGTCCTCGGGGGCGACGACGCCGTGCACCCGCAGGTGCAACCGGACGGTGCCGTCCTCCTCGGCGACCTCGGCGCTGCCGCCGGGACCGTCGGCCCCCTCCGTCGTCCCGCCCGGGGGGCGCAGGGTGGCGCTGGAGACGGCCACCGTCCGGGCCGCGGCGGCGGGCTCGCCCGCGCTGGACAGGCGCGTCCCGAGGACCCCGGCGCCCCCGCCGACCAGCAGGCCCACCACGGCGGCCGCGGCCACGGCGGGCCAGGCCCGGTCGGCGGGGCGGCGCACACGGGGGTGCCCGGCCGGGACCGGTCCCGAGGTCGGTCCCGAGGCCGGTCCCGAGGCGGGGACCGCCTCCGGGGCGGGGGCGGTGAGGGTGGCCGCGCCGACCCCGGTCTCGCGGGCGATGCGGTCCCACGTCCCCGCCGGCGGGGCGAGCGCCTCGACGTCCTCGGCCACCCGGGCCGCGCCCAGCCGGGCCCAGCCGGTGACCTCGGCGCGGCAGCGCGCGCAGTCGGCCAGGTGCTGGTGGGCGGCCGCGCCCAGGGGTTCGCCCAGACCGGCCAGCACCGCCTCGTCCTCGTCCAGGTGCCGGACCCCGTTCGGCTCAGAGGGCGGCACGGTCGGCCTCCAGGCGTGTGCGCAGCCGGTGCAGCGACCGGCGCAGGTGGCTCTTGACCGTGCCCAGGGGCAGACCCGTCCGGGCGGCGACCTGGGCGTGGGTGAGGTCGTCGAAGAAGGCCAGCCGCACGAGGGTGCGCTGGGGTTCGCCCAGCTCGTCGATCTCGGCCAGCAGGACCACCCGGTCGGCGGCGGCGTCCTGGGGCAGCGGTTCGTGCAGCACCGCCGCGTCCCCGCCGTGCAGCCGGGCCGGTTCGGTGACGACCTCGGCGCGGTACCGCTGGGCCAGGGCGTCGGCGACGCGGTGGCGGGTGATGCCCACGAGCCAGGCCGCGAAGGAGGAGCGCTCGGGGTCGAACCGCTCGCGCGAGCGCCAGGCGGCGACGAACACGGCCTGGACGACGTCCTGGGCGTCCTGCTCCCCGAGCCGGCGCCGGGCCAGGCCGTTGACGAGGGGGGCGAAGCGCTCGTAGGCCTCGCGCAGGCCGCGCTCGTCCCCGGCCCGGACGGCGCGTCCGACGGCGGCGTCGTCCCACGTGGCCGGTGCGGTCCAGTCGCCGGACCGCTCCGTCCCGGCCGGGGACTCGGGCCGCGGGCTCACGGGACCACGGTAGGGCGGTCCCCCCGGCACGCCACCCGGGCGAGCCCGCCGGGGCGGGTGCGAGGCTGTTTGAGCGAAAGTCCACCGGGCTGATCGATCGATCCTGGGTGATCGATCGCCCTTGACCGGTCGTGCTCCGGCTGCGACGTTCTAGCCCGGTTCCAGCCGACCGACCGTTCGACAACTCGTCGTTGAGGAGTCTTCATGCCACCGCCCCCGACCCGGGCGCCACTGACCCGTCGGCACGTCCTCGCCGGTGCCGGAGCGGCCGCGGCCGTCGGCGCCACCGGCGCGTGCGGCGCGGCCACCACCGGTGGCGCCGACGGGCCGCTGACGTTCTGGTCCTCGCTGCGCGGGACGGAGAACGTCGTCGCGGCCTGGAACGAGGCCCGCCCCGACGCCCCCGTGCAGTTCAGCACCGTCCCCTCCGGCGGCGCCGGCGGGAACGCCAAGCTGTCCAACGCGGCCCGGGCCGGCAACGCCCCGGACGTGACGTCGATGGAGTACGCCGACCTGCCGGGTTTCACCCTGGACGGGGTCACCACCGACCTCACCGACCTCATCAGCCCCTCGTTCCGGGACGCGATCCTCCCGCAGGCGTGGGACACCGCGACGTTCAGCGGACGCACCTACGCGGTGCCGCTCGACGTGGAACCGATGGTGTTCCTGCACCGGCCGGACCTGCTGGCCCGGGCCGGGCTGGACGTGCCGACCACCTGGGAGGAGTTCGCCGAGGCCTCCGCCACGCTGAAGTCGCGCACCGGTGTCGACCTGGCGTCGTTCTTCCCCAACGGCTGGCCGTGGCTGGCCGGGTACGCCCAGCAGCTGGGCGCCCGCTGGTTCCAGACCGACCCCGACGCCGGGGACGGCGGGGAGTGGGTCGTGGACCTGCTCGACGAACCCACCCAGCGCGTGGCGACCCTGTGGCAGGGCCTGGTCGACGAGCGGAACGTGCAACTGGTCCCGCAGGGCAGCCAGGAGTGGCTCGCGTCGCTGGCCAACGACAGCACGGCCTCGTTCATCGTCGGGGCCTGGGGCGCGGCCAACCTCATCACCGCGGTGCCCGGCGGGGCCGGCAAGTGGCGCGCCGCGCCCCTGCCGCAGTGGGCCGGGCAGACCCCGTCGCTGGGCGTGCAGGGCGGGTCGGTGCACGTCATCACCGCCGACAGCCCCCGCAAGGAGCGGGCGATGGAGTTCCTGGAGTGGATGAGCACGTCCCCGGACAGCGCCGTCGCGCGCCTGTCCAGCGGGACCTCGGCCATGTTCCCCGCCGCCCCCTCGCTCATCGGGCCGGCGGCCGACCAGCTCGACACCTCCTACTACTCCGGCCAGGACTACTACGGCTTCGTCAGCGGCCAGTCCGAACTGCTGGACGTCGGCTGGTTGTGGGGGCCGCGGATGCAGGCGACCGGGGCCTCGCTGCAGGACGGGCTGGCCCGCCTGGAGTACGGCACGACGATCGAGGAGGCCCTGGCCGCGGCGGAGGAGGCGACGCTGCCCGACCTGCGCAGCCTCGGGCTGGGGGTGCGGCGCGGATGAGCACCACGGGCACCACGAGCACCACGAGCGGTGGACCCGCGGTGGTCCACGACTCCGTCCGCCCCTCGCGCCGCTCCCAGCGCATCGCCGTCGCGGCGCTGCTCGGGCCGTTCTCGCTGCTGCTGGTGGCGGTCTTCCTGGTCCCGGTCAGCTACGCGGCCTACCTGAGCTTCTTCTCCCGCACCCACACCGGACTGGGGTTCGGCAACGGGGAGACGACCTTCGCCGGGCTGCGCAACTACGCCGCCGTCCTGGCCGACCCGAGCTTCCTGCAGGGCGTGGGCATCACGCTGCTGTACGTCGCGTTCTTCATCCCCGTCGTGGTGGTCCTGGCCCTGGCGCTGGCGCTGCTGATGGACTCCGGGCTGGTGCACCTGCGCCAGGTCAGCCAGACGATCCTGTTCGTCCCCCACGCCGTGCCCGGGGTCATCGCCGCGGTCATCTGGCTGTACCTCTACACGCCGGGGCTGTCCCCGGTGACGGCCGCGCTGGAACGGCTCGACCTGCAGATCAACTTCCTCGGGCTCGAACTGCTCGTCCCCTCGCTGGTCAACATCGCCCTGTGGAGCGGTCTGGGGTACACCACCGTCATCTTCTTCGCCGCGCTGCGGGCCGTCCCCGGTGAACTCCTCGAGGCGGCCGCCATCGACGGCGCCGGACCGGTGCGCACCGCGTTGCGGGTCAAGCTGCCGCTCATCCGCTCCACCGTGGTCACCGTCGTGATGTTCACCGTCATCGGCGCGCTGCAGCTGTTCACCGAGCCCCTGCTGCTCGGCGAGGTGACCCCCCTCATCGGAAGCAGGTTCACGCCGAACATGTACATCTTCGACGCCGCGTTCACCCGCAACAACTACGGCCTGGCCTCGGCCGCCTCGATCCTGCTGCTGATCGTGTGCTGCGCGCTGTCCTACCTGGTCTCGCGCGGGGCCTCCCGCGGGTCCCGTCGTGCGGGGGAGGACCAGGCGTGAGCACCACGGCGAGCACCACGACGAGCACCCGGTCGGAACCCGACGTCGACCGGACCCCGCCCGGGAGGGTGCGACGGGTCCGGCGGGCCAGCCCGACGGGGCGGATCGTCGCCAACGCCGTGGTCGGGCTGGGCGCGCTCTACGCGCTCCTGCCCCTGCTGTGGCTGCTGCTGGCGGTGACGAAGGACGCCGAGGCCCTGTTCGCCTCGCGGCTGCTGGACTTCTCCTCCTTCGCCCTCCTCGACAACGTGCGTTCGCTGGTGTCCGAGGACGGCGGCGTGTACCTGACGTGGTACCGCAACAGCATCCTGTACGCCGTGGTCGGCGCCGCCGTCGGCGCGCTGCTGAGCACGGCCGCCGGGTACGTGTTCGACAAGTTCGAGTTCGCCGGCAAGAAGGCGCTGTTCACGCTGGTGCTGGTGTCGGTCATGGTGCCGGCCACGGTGCTCGGCCTGCCGCTGTACCTCATGGCCTCCGAGCTCGGGGTGGTCAACACGTTCTGGGCGGTGTTCATCCCGGTCCTGTTCAACCCGTTCGGGGTGTACCTGGCCCGGGTGTTCTCCGAGTCCTACGTGCCGAACGAGGTGCTGGAGGCGGCCCGTATGGACGGGGCGAGCGAGCTGCGCAGCTTCTTCCTCGTCGGGCTGCGGATGCTGGGCCCGGGGTTCGTGACGATCTTCCTGTTCCAGCTCACCTCGATCTGGAACAACTTCTTCCTGCCCCTGGTGATGCTGTCCGACACCTCGCTGTACCCGCTGAGCCTGGGCATCTACAGCTGGAACTCCTCGGCGCCGGTCTTCGCCGAGTACTACCCGCTGGTGGTCATCGGCTCGCTGCTGGCGCTGCTGCCGCTGGTCATCGCCTTCGTCCTCCTGCAGCGGTTCTGGCGCTCGGGCCTCACCGCCGGCAGCGTGAAGTAGGCGTGAAGTAGGCGTGGAGCCGGCGTGAGGTGAGCGCCCCCCGCCCGGGACGGTCCCGTCCCGGGCGGGGGGCGCCGTCAGGTCCGCGCGGTCTCCTCCTCCACCACGCGCGTGGTGCAGGCGATGAGCAGCGGGACGGCGAGCATCGCGCCGACGGCCGGGACGGCGGCCCCGGAGTCGTTGACGGCGAAGCCCAGGACGAGCAGGACGAGCAGGCACGCCAGCCCCGGCTTCAGGACGGGGTGGCGGGCGTAGGCGCGTTCGAGCACCGCCACCCCCAGCACCCGCGGCCGCGCGAGCACGACGGCGATGAACACCGCGGCCAGCGCGAGGACGAGGCTGAGGATCCAGTTGCTGAACAGGATGCGCAGGTTCTGCGCGCCCTTGCGCTCGATGACCTGCCACGCCCCGCCGTCGACGAGGGTCTGCACGAAGCGCCCCAGGTGGGTCTGGTCGTCGGTGGGGCGCAGCCAGTCGGCCACGGAGATGGCGGCCAGGACCAGGACGGTGGCACCGAGGATGAGCACGACCCGCTGCCAGGTGATGCGCACCCCGGCCACGACGAGGGTCAGCAGCCCGAACGCGGGCAGGATCGCCGGCGGGCCGCCGAAGTCCGAGCCCAGCACCCCGTCCACGTACGTCGCGACCAGCCCGACGGCGGCCACGAACACCACCGCCGGGCGCCGCCGGCCGCTGCGCACGAGCCAGTCCGCGACCGCGACGGTGAACAGCAGCGCGCCGGTGGCGAACAGGGCGAACTGCTGGTTGCCCAGGCCGTAGAACCGCCCCGCCACGACCGGCTGCAGCCCGTTGAGGCTGGAGGTGATGAGCCGCGAGCCGGTCGCGGCGTCGACCGCCAGGACGGCCGCGACGACGAAGCCGACGAACCCCAGCGGCCCCAGGGCGTGCCGGCGCCAGGGCCCCAGCAGGGCCAGCGCGGTGATGATCGCGACGTACAGGGCGACGGCGCCGGTGACGGCCAGCAGGTGGCTGCCCGTGGAGTCCCCCGCCCGCCACCACGGGATCGTGTTGGCCAGGAACGTCGCGGCGCACACGGCGCCGAACGCGACGGCCACCCCGCGCAGCCAGGCCAGGACCCGCCGCCGCCCGGCGGTACCGCCCCAGGCCGTGCGCAGCGCCAGGGTCGCCGCGGCGTACAGGACGATCTGCGCGATGCCCCACACCGTGAAGAAGGGGCCCACGAGCGGCTGGACGGCCTGCGCGGCCGCGTCGAGGTCGCGGACCTTCTCCACGCGGTCGGCCACGGACGTGTCGGCGTCGGTGCTCGTGACCGGTGCACCGACGAGCCCGGCGGTGCCGTGGTCGGAGCCGAGGGCCAGCGCCAGGAGGGTCGGGGTCAGGTCGGTGGTCTGGACGATGGCCGTCTGGCGGGTCGAGCGCGACCCCAGGAAGCCCTCGTAGTCCCCCGACCCCGGCTGCGGCCCGGTCGCCGCGGCGAACTGCAGGTGGGCGGTGCGGCCGGCGTCGGCCAGGGAGGCGGCCAGCAGCGTCGTCGCCCCCGTCCCGGTCGAGTCCGCCACCGCCCGCTGGACGGCCGCCAGGCGGGCGTCGACGGCGGCGACCTGCTGGGCGCGCGGGAGCGCCGGGGCCGGTTCCCGCCGGGGCAGGTCCCCGGGGTCGCGCACGACACCGGCGTCCACGACGACCACGCGGGTGCCGTTCTCCAGGGCGTCCTGGACGTAGCCGCCGATCTCGGCCGGCGTGGTCGCCGCGACGTGGTCGGGGACCCGGCCGGAGGTGTCGGCCAGCGCGAGCGCGGCCCCCGGGCCCACCGCCAGGGAGTCCACCGGGGCCAGGGCGGAGCCGAGGGTGCCGGGGACGGCCCCGAAGGTGCCGGCGTCGGCGATCCGGCGGAACTCCTCGAACCCGGGCACCGTGGCCGGGCCGGTGGGCCCGTCCCCCGTGCCGACCGGAGCCGGGACCGGCGCGCAGGGGGCGTTGACGTGCTCGGCGGAGGTGCCGTCGAAGTCGGTGGCGCGCCGGCCCGCGGACAGGCCCAGCCAGCCGTCGGCCGGGCACGCGGCGGTGAAGACGCTGCGCACGGCGACGGTCCCGACCGCCCCGGACGTCATCGAGGCCAGCGCGGGGGTGTCCCGCTCGGAGACGTCGGTCCAGCGCACGCCGGAGAACCCGACGACGACCAGCGGTGCCCGTCCGTCCGCGCCCGTCGCGGCGTGGGCCGGGACGGCCGTCCCCAGGAGCACCGCCAGCGTCGCCGCGACCGCCAGGGCGGCGGCCAGGAGGGTCGGGCGCGGGGCGCGGTGGACGGGTGGGGCGGGGATCGGGTGGAGCACCCCACCAGGCTAGGGGTGCCGATGGTCGGGACCTGTGTGTCGCTGGGGGAGGATCGGGGGGTGCTGACGCAGGGGACCGCTGAGCCGGCCGGACCGACGGGAGCGCGTCCCCGGGGGCGCTCGGGCCTGTGGCGGGCGCTCGGGGTGCTCGTCGTGCTCGCGGCCGTCGCGCCGATCGTCCACCGGTACCTCGTGGCCTACCCCGACGACCAGTGGCAGGTCGACCTGGAGGTCTACCGGGAGGCCGGGCGCTCGCTGCTCATCGGCCGGCCCGTCTACCTCTTCCAGACCGAGGTGCCCCAGCTCCTGCCCTTCACCTACCCCACGTTCTCGGCGGTGCTGTCGATCCCGCTGGCGCTCCTGCCGTGGACGGTGGCCGGCTGGGTGTGGACGGGGTTCCAGCTCCTGCTGCTGCACGCGATCGTCGGCCTGGCCTTCGGCCCGCTGCTGGCGCGCGCGGGCCGGTGGTCGGGCCTGGCCCACGGGCTCGTCGTCGCGGCGTGCGTGTGGATCTCCCCGGTGGGGGAGAACATCCGCTTCGGGCAGGTCAACGCGGTCCTCGTCACGCTGTGCCTGCTGGACCTCGTCAAGGGTGCCGACGGGGTGCGCCTCGGCCGGTTCACCCTGCGCTGGCCGCGCGGGGCCCTCGTCGGGATCGCGGTGGCGATCAAGCTGACGCCGGGGGTCTTCCTCGTCCACTTCGCGGTGACGAAGCAGTGGCGCGAGCTGCGCAACGCCGTCCTGGCCGCGGTCGGGGTGACGGTCGCGACCTTCGCCGTGGCCCCGGAGGGCTCGCTGGAGTTCTGGACGTCGGCGCTGCTGAACTCCGACCGCCTCGGCCCCAACGCGGGCTCGTCCAACCAGTCGCTGCGCGGGTTCGTCCTGCGCCTGTACCTCTCGGACGGGGCGACGACGGCGCTGTGGGGCGTGCTGGCCCTGGCCGCGGCGGTGGCCGGTTTCGCGCTGGCCCGCGCGCTGCACCGGCGCGGGGACGTCGTGGGGGAGGTCGCGGCCTGCGGGCTGGTGGCCCTGCTCGTCTCCCCGGTCTCCTGGCTGCACCACTACCTGTGGGGGGTCGTCGTGCTCGGCGCGCTCGTGGGGGACGCGCGGGTGCGGGCGCGGGTCGTGGCCGCGGTCGCGGGTCTGCTGCTGCTGTGGGTCGCCTGGCCGTGGTGGGGTGCGAACCTGCTCGCCGAGCGCAGCGTGCCGACGGTGCTGGCGCGGGTCGTGCAGAACGGGGACCTGTGGTGGGCGTGCGCCGCGGTCGTCGTCCTGTGGCGGCTGGTCGTCCGACACACCCCTGTTCAATCACGGGTAGTGACTAACCAGTCGCATAGCGTTTAGATTTTTCCCCGACAGGGCACTACCGGTCCACAGGACCACTACGTGACCGCCACGGGCCACCGCGCCACGTGACACCTGAGGGGGGCAATGCCGTGAGTGAGACCAGCAAGGGACTCCGCCCCACGGTCGAGGCCTGGGAGTGGCAGCTCTCGGGCGCCTGCCGGGACGCCGACTCCGAGCTCTTCTTCCACCCCGAGCTCGAACGGGGAGCGGCCCGCCAGCACCGCGACGCCGCGGCCCTGGCCATCTGCGCCGAGTGCCCCGTCCTGCGCCAGTGCCGCGAGCACGTGCTGACGCACCGCGAGAACTACGGGGTGTGGGGCGGGCTGACCGAGGACCAGCGCGACGCCATCTGGAGCGGGCGCACCGACAAGCGCAGGCTGCGCCGGGCCGGCTGAACCCGCGCCCGGGTCGTCCCCGCCGGGGGAGGGGGACGACTACTGTGCGGGACCGTGCTGCGCTACGCGTTCTTCGGACCCGTCGGGACCTTCACCGAGGCCGCCCTGCGGACCGTCGTCGGCGACGCGCCCGCCGAGCCGTTGCCCAGCGTCGACGCCACCATCGAGGCCGTCCGCCGCGGGCACGCCGACGTCGGGTGCGTGCCCATCGAGAACTCCGTCGAAGGGGGCGTGCCCGCCACCCTCGACGGCCTCGCGGTCGGTGACCCGCTCGTCGTCGTCGCCGAGGTCGTCATCCCCGTGACGTTCGTCCTGGCCGCCCGCCCCGGGGTCGGCCTGGGCGACATCACCCGCGTCAGCACCCACTCCCACGCCCACGCCCAGGTCCGGCGCTGGCTGAACGAGCGGCTGCCCGGCGTCGGGTACGTCCCGGCCACCTCCACGGCCGCCTCCGCCCAGGCCCTGGCCGACGAGGCCGCCGGGGGGGAACCGGCCGGTTTCGAGGGTGCCGTCTGCGCCCCCTTCGCCGCCGCCCGGCACGGCCTGGACGTCCTCGCCGAGGGCATCGAGGACCGCGAGGGGGCCCGCACGCGCTTCGTCCTGCTCTCCCGACCGGGCGCCGGCACCACCCCCGCCCCCACCGGCGACGACAAGACCTCCCTCGTCGTGTTCCTGCGCGAGGAACGGCCCGGCGCCCTCGTCGAGGCCCTGGAGCAGTTCGTGACGCGCGGGATCAACCTGACCCGCATCGAGTCCCGCCCCGCCGGCGACGCCCTCGGGCGGTACTGCTTCTCCATCGACTGCGACGGCCACGTCGCCGACGCCCGCGTCGGGGAGGCCCTCATGGGCCTGCACCGCGTCTGCGAGCGCGTCCGCTTCGTGGGCAGCTACCCGCGCGCCGACGGCGGGCGCGCCGCCAGCGGCTCCGGCCCGAGCGAGGGCGACTTCGCGCGGGCGCGCAGCTGGCTCGACCGGCTCCGCGCCGGCGCCGCCTCCTGACGCCGCCTCCTGACGCCGCCTCCTGACGCCGCCTCCCGGCGATCCCCGACCCGGCCGTCCCGCCACCACCCGCACGGCGCATCTAGAAGCGGGCGGTGCTGTGCCGATGCACAGGACGTGACCAGCCTGATCTCCCCCGCGGCACCGCCCGCGGCCGACCCCGCCGCGCTCGCGCTGCAGGCCGAGCTGCCCGCGGCGATCGCCGACGGTCAGCTGCGGGTGCACTACCAGCGCATCGTCGCGGCCGGCACCCACCGCGTCGTCGGCGTGGAGGCCCTGGTGCGCTGGCAGCACCCCGAGCACGGGCTCCTGGGGCCGGGGGCGTTCGTCCCGCTGGCCGAGGGCACCCCGACGATGGTCGCCCTCACCACCTGGGTCCTGGAACGGGCCGCCGCCCAGTGCGCCGCCTGGCGGGCGGCGGGTCACGACGTCGGCGTCTCGGTCAACCTGTCCGCCGCCCTCGTCCACGACCCCGGCCTGCTCGGCACGGTCCGCGCGGTCCTGGCCGAGCACCGCCTGGACCCCGGGGTCCTCACCCTGGAGGTCACCGAGACGGCCCTGCTGGCCGACCCGTGCGGGGCCGCCGCGGTCCTGGCGGGCCTGCGCGCCGCCGGCGCCCGCGTCTCCCTGGACGACTTCGGCACCGGCTACACGTCGCTGACGATGCTGCGCCAGCTCGAGGTCGACGAGCTCAAGATCGACCGGACCTTCGTCGCGGCCGCCGCGCAGGCCCCCGTGGACGCCGCCATCGTGCGCGCCCTCGTCGACCTGGCCCACCGGCTGTCGATGGAGGTCGTGGCCGAGGGCGTCGAGGACGCCCGCACCGCCGAGCTCGTCCGCGGTCTGGGGGCCGACGTCCTGCAGGGCTTCCACTTCGCGCGGCCGGTCCCGGCCCCGGAGGTGTTCACGGCCGCCGACGCCGCCCCGGTCGACTTCCCCCGGCCGCACCCCGGCGCGCGGCTCGCCGGTCCGACCCCCGCCCCGCGACCGGCCGACGAGGCCGAGCGCGTCCAGCTCGCCCGCCGGGTGCTGGCGGCGGCGACCGGCTCGCAGGGGCTCCTGCGGCGGACGACCGCCCTGGCCGCGGGCCTGGCCGGGGCCGAGTTCGCCAGCTTCAACGTCGTCGGTGAGGACCACGTGCACCTCCTCGGCGCCCACGGCCACTCCTTCACCCGCGTCGCGCGCGACGGCTCCCCCTGCGCGTGGACGGTCCTGCAGCGCGACGTCCTGGAGGTCGACTGCGCCGAGGACCACCGCACCGCCCGCGGCGACGTCGCCACCGCCGGGGTCCGCCACTACCTCGGGGTCCCCGTGCTCGACGCCCTCGGCCGCGTCCTCGGCGTCCTGTGCGTCTACGACCGCCTCCCGCTCACGGTCGACGCCGCCCGGCGCGAGCAGCTGCGCCTGCTCGCCGGGGTCCTCGCCGACCACGTCGAGGGCGTCGAGGCGGCCGGTCAGCTCGACCGCGTCCACGCGATCCTGCAGGCCACCACCGAGGTGGACCGCGCCGACGGCGAGAGCGGTGTCGTCGACGTCCTGGCCCGCGCCGTGCACGACCTCACCCGGCCCGACTTCACCGTCCTCGTCGGCCGCGCGGCGGGGGAGGCGCGCTGGACGGTCCTGACCGGCTACGGCGACGCGCCCCGCGCCGTCGACGGTGCCGGCTACGACGAGCACGGCCGCAGCGCCGTGGCGCGGGCCCTGGCCACCCAGCGGCCCGTGTGGGTGCCCGACACCCGCACCAGCTCCGTCGTCGACACCGACCTGGCCCGGCGGTGGGGGGCCGCGGCCGTCCTGGCCGTCCCCGTCGTCGCCGCCGACGGCGCCCGGTACGTCCTGTCCCAGTGCTGGCGCCGGCCGCAACCGGACCTGCCCGCGGTCCTGCGCGACGCGGCCTTCGCGGCGGCCTCCTTCGCCGCGCACGCCGTCACCGCGCGCTCGCTCAGGGCAACGGCGGACAGCGCACCAGCAGCGCTCCCGGGTCCACGCTCAGCGTGATGCGCCGGGCGGGCCCGATCGGGTCCCCGTCCAGCTGGACCTCCTGCGGTTCGGCGCAGCGGACCTCGAACCGCCGCCCGCTCAGGTGCTGCACCCGCCGCTGACCGCGCCGGTCGCGGGTGGCGATGGCCCACGCCACCTCGCCCCAGCCGATCCCGCCGCGCGGGGACAGCACCACGGCGTCGAGCACGCCGTCGTCGATCCGCGCGTCGGGCATGAGCACGAGCTGACGGGTCAGCTTCCCGCAGTTGCCGACGATGACCGCCCGGGTGCGCGAGGGCGTCGGCGTCTCGTCGTCGACCGCGATCTGCACCTTCGCCTGCGGGCCCCACAGCGCCCGCGCCCCCGACACCACGTACGCCCCGTAGCCCAGCCGCTGCTTGAGGCGGTCCTCGACGCCGGCCATCATCGCCGCGTCGAACCCCAGCCCCGCCATGACGAGGAACAGGTGCCGCTCGGGGCCCCCGTCCCGCCCGTCGTCCCGCTCCCCGTCCGGCCCCCGGTCCACCTCCAGCCAGCCCACGTCGACGCGCCGGTCCTCCTCGGTGAACACCAGGTCCAGCGCCGCGGCGAGGTCGGTGTGCGGCACGTCCAGGTTGCGCGCCAGCAGGTTCCCCGTCCCCGCCGGCAGCAGCGCCATCGGCGTCGAGGTCCCGGTCAGCCCCTCGGCGACCGCGCGCACCGTCCCGTCGCCGCCGGCGGCCAGGACGAGGTCGACCCCCCGCGCCACGGCCTCCTGCGCCTGCTGCCGGCCGTGCTCGGCCGGGGTGGTCTCGAACCACAGCGGGTCCTCCCAGCCGTGGGAGCGGAACACCGCCGCCACGTAGGCCTGCCGTCGGCGCAGGGCGTGCTCGTCCAGGGAGGAGAACTTCGTCGGGTTCACCACGATCGCGGCGCGCCGCTGCCGGGTGGAGGGGAGGTGCGGGGCCGTGGGCGGGACCTGCACGGCCCGCAACCGGCGGGTCGTGCGGCGCTCGCGGGCGAGCAGGGTGAACACCACCACCAGGGCCAGCGCGAGGACGACGGCGACCACGCCGGTGTCGATCAGGTCCACCACCGTCATCCGGCCACGCTAGCGGGCCGGGAGGGAGGAGCCGCGGGCCGGCGACTCGCTCGGACCGGGCGGGGCGGACCCGTTAGTGTCGTCCCGTGATCGACCTGCGACTCCTCAGGGACGAACCGGACGTCGTCCGGGCCAGCCAGCGGGCCCGCGGCGAGGACGAGACCGTCGTCGACCGCGTCCTCGACCTCGACGCCCGGCGGCGCACGGCCATCGCCCAGTTCGAGCAGTTGCGCGCCGAGCAGAAGTCCCGCGGCAAGGAGGTCGCGGCGGCCACGGGCGAGGAGAAGCAGAAGATCCTCGCCGGGGTGCGGGAACTCGCCGAGCGGGTCAAGACCGCCGAGGCCGAGCAGGCCGCGGTCGCCGAGGAGTTCGAGGCCGCGCTGCGCCTCATCCCCAACGTCGTGGAGGACGGCGTCCCGGCCGGCGGTGAGGACGACTACGCCGTGCTGGAGGAGGTCGGCACCCCGCCGGAGCTGCCCGCGGGCCTGGACGCCTGGCGCGACCACCTCGAACTCGGCGAGCTGCTCGGCGCGATCGACACCGAGCGCGGCGCGAAGGTGTCGGGGTCGCGGTTCTACTTCCTCACCGGGGTGGGGGCGCGCCTGGAACTGGCGCTGCTGAACCTGGCCGTGGCCAAGGCCGTGGAGAACGGGTTCAGCCCGATGATCACCCCGACGCTGGTGAAGCCGGAGGTCATGGCGGGCACCGGGTTCCTCGGCGCCCACGCCGCGGAGGTCTACCACCTGCAGGAGGACGACCTCTACCTGACGGGGACCAGCGAGGTCGCGCTCGCCGGGTACCACGCCGAGGAGATCCTGGACCTGTCCGACGGCCCGAAGCGCTACGCCGGCTGGTCGGCCTGCTACCGCCGCGAGGCGGGCTCGTACGGCAAGGACACCCGCGGCATCATCCGGGTGCACCAGTTCCACAAGGTCGAGATGTTCTCGTTCTGCCGCCCCGAGGACGCCGCGGCCGAGCACCAGCGGCTGCTGGGTTTCGAGAAGGACATGCTCGCCGCGGTCGAACTGCCCTACCGGGTCATCGACACCGCCGCCGGGGACCTGGGTAGCTCGGCGGCCCGCAAGTACGACTGCGAGGCGTGGGTCCCCACGCAGGGGACGTACCGCGAACTCACCTCCACGTCGAACTGCACGACGTTCCAGGCCCGCCGCCTCGGGGTCCGCGAACGCCTCGCCGAGGGGTCCGGCACGCGCCCGGTAGCGACCCTGAACGGAACGCTGGCGACGACCCGCTGGCTCGTGGCGATCCTGGAGAACCACCAGCAGGCCGACGGTTCGGTCCGCGTTCCCGCTGCGCTGCAGCCGTTCCTCGGCCTGGACGTGCTCACCCCGGTGCGCTGAACCCCGGCCGCCGGTCCGCGGTGGCTACGGTGGGGCCGTGGACGCCGCACCTCGATCGAGGCCCGAACAGACCCGTACCTCCCCCCGCCGGGTCCCGCTGGACCTCGTCCGCGGCGGGCTCATGGGGTGCGCGGAGGTGGTGCCCGGGGTCAGCGGCGGCACGGTCGCCCTCATCACCGGGGTCTACGGGCAGCTCATCGACTCCGCCGGCCACGTCGTCAGCGCCGCCCGGGCCGGGCTGACGGGCGGGCCGCGGGCGGCGCGCGAGCACCTGCGCCAGGCGCACTGGTCGGTCCTGGTCCCCGTGCTCGTGGGGATGCTCGTCGCGGTGCTCGTCGCCTCCAGCGTGCTCGAACCCCTCGTGACCGAGCACCCCGTGGGCTCGCGCGCGGTGTTCTTCGGGCTGGTCCTGGCCTCGGTGGTCGTCCCGGCGCGGATGGTGGCCCGGTGGTCCCCGGTCCGGGTGGTGACGGCCGTCGTCATGGCCGTGGCGGCGTTCGCGCTCACGGGCCTGCCCGCCGGGACGGTCTCGAACCCGCCGCTGGTGCTGGTCGCCGCGGCGGCCGCCGTCGCGGTCTGCGCCCTCGTCCTGCCCGGTGTCTCCGGTTCGTTCCTGCTGCTGACCCTGGGGCTGTACGAGGTGACGCTGGCGGCCGTCAGCGAGCGCGACCTGGCCTACCTGGGGGCGTTCGCCCTCGGCGCGGTGGTCGGCCTGGCCTCCTTCGTGCGGGTGCTGCAGCACATGCTGTCCCGGCACGGGGACCTGACCCTGTCCATCATGACCGGGCTGCTGGCGGGCTCGCTGCGGGCGCTGTGGCCGTGGCAGGACGGGGACCGGACGCTGCTGGCCCCCGGCCCGGACGCCGGGGCCGTCGCCGCGCTGGCCCTGGCCGGTGCCGCCGGGGTGGTGGTGCTGCTCCTCGTGCAGTCCCGGCTGGAGGGCCGGGCGTCGCGCTGACGCCCCGTCCCCCGTGCGGTCCCCCGTGCGGTCCCCCGTGCGGTCCCCCGTGCGGTCCCCCGTGCGGTCCCCCGCGCGCCCGGACGGCGCCGGTGCGGGCCCACCCGTAGGCTGCCGGTCGTGAGTGGGGGGTTGCAGGGCGTCCTCGTGGCGCTCGACGTCGACGGGACCGTGGTCGACCTGGACGAGGCGTTGTCCGACCGCGTCCGCGCGGCGGTGGGCCGGGTGGCCGCCGCCGGGGCCCACGTCGTCGTGGCGACCGGGCGCTCGCTGCACGGCACCCTGCCGGTCCTGCAGCGGCTGGACCTGCACGAGGGGTTCGCCGTCTGCTCCAACGGGGCGGTGACCGTCCAGCTCGACCCCGCGGCCGAGGAGGGCTACCGCCTCGTCTCCCGGCACACCTTCGACCCCTCCGCGGTGGCGCAGCTCCTGCGCGAGCACCTGCCGACCGGGTTGTTCGCGGTGGAGGTCCTGGGCCGCGGCTACAAGCTGACCGCCCCCTTCCCCGACGGCGAGCTCACCGGCGAGATGGAGATCGTCCCGTTCGACGAGCTGTTCGCCGAACCGGTGATGCGCGTCATCATCCGCAGCCCCGAGCACACCTCCGCCGAGTTCTCCCGCCTCGTCGACGAGATCGGCCTGCACGGCGTGGCCTACTCCGTGGGCTGGACGGCCTGGCTGGACCTGGCCCCCGACGGGATCACGAAGGCGAGCGCGCTGGAGGAGGTCCGGATCCGCCTCGACGTCGAGGCCGGGAGCACCCTGGCCGTCGGCGACGGCCGCAACGACGTGGAGATGCTGCGCTGGGCCGGGCGCGGGGTGGCGATGGGCAACGCGCCCGCCGAGGTGCGCGCCGCCGCCGACGAGGTGACCGGGACGGTCACCGAGGACGGGCTCGCGCAGGTGCTCGAAGACCTCGTGGCCCTGGGCCCGGCCGCCTGACCCGCCCGTCCGCCTCCTCCCGCCCCACCCCCTCTCACCCGTCCGCAGCAGTCAAGGCCCCGCCGTCGCCGGCCGATGACCACTGGGCTGGAAGAGACCGGCCTGGCAACGTCGGCGCCCGCGCCCACCGGGGCCACGGGGCCGGAGACGGGGTGTCCCATGTTCCGAACCACCGCTGCCCGCAGGGCGGCCGACCTCGCCGCGGACCAGGTGCAGGCGGCCGGGGCCGACCTCGACGCCGTCACCGACCTCGTCCGCGTCCTGCAGGACGCCCGCACGCCGGAGGCGGCGGTGGAGACGGCGCTGGAGACCATCCGCTCCCGCTTCGGCTGGGCCTACGGGTCGTTCTGGCGGCTGGACCGCGGCACCGGTGCCGCCCCCGTCCTCGTCTTCGCCCAGGAGAGCGGGCACGCGGGCGAGGAGTTCCGCCGCGTCACCCTGTCGGCGTCCTTCGCCGAGGGCGTGGGGCTGTCCGGGCGGGCCTGGCGCCGGCGCGACCTCGTCGAGGTCGCCGACCTCGGTGAGCTGACCGACTGCGTCCGCGCCCCCGTGGCCCAGCAGGCCGGGATCCGCTCCGGCGTCTGCTTCCCCGTCCTGGAGGCGGGGCAGGTCGTGGGGACGATGGACTTCTTCACCACCGAGCGCGTCGCGCTGTCGCCGGGGCGGGCCGCGGTGCTGCGCACGGTGGCGACGCTGGTGTCCTCGACGCTGGCGCGGCTCAGCGAGGCGGTGCGGCAGGAGAAGGCGGCCCAGGACGTCGCGGCGGTCTCGACGCTCATCCGCGAGCTGACGGCCGCCACCAGCGAGGAGCAGGCCCTGCGGGTGGCGCTGGACACGATCCGCTCGGAGTTCGACTGGCAGTACGGCTCGTTCTGGCGGCTGGACGAGGACGGCCCGGCGTCGGGGCACGTCCTGCGCTTCGCGCTGGAGTCCGGCGACGCCGGCCCGGAGTTCCGGCAGGTGACGCTGCAGGCCTCCTTCGCCAAGGGCGTCGGCCTGTCGGGCCGGACGTGGGCGGCCCAGGACCTCGTGTTCGTGGAGGACCTGGGGGAGATGACCGACTGCGTCCGCGCGCCCGTCGCGCAGCGGGCGGGGGTGAAGTCGGGCGTCTGCCTGCCCGTCGTCGTCGGTGGCCGCGTCGCGGGCACCATGGACTTCTTCGCCACCCGCACCCTGCTGATGGCCGAGAGCCGGCGCGCGGCGCTGCGCAACACCGCGTTCCTCATCGGGCAGGCGATGGAACGGTTCGCCGCGGCGGGCCGGTTGCAGCAGGCCGGTGGGGACCTGCTGGCCTCCATCGAGGAGGTGGAGCGGAACGTGGTCGCGGCGACGGGTGTCGCCGCGCACGGGGAGGCCCTGGCGGCGGAGGCGAACGCCGAGGTGGCCGCGCTGGAGGAGGCCTCGGCCGAGATCGACGACGTCGTGCGGGCCATCCAGTCCATCGCCGCGCAGACGAAGCTGCTGGCCCTGAACGCCACGATCGAGGCGGCCCGGGCCGGGGAGGCCGGGCGGGGTTTCGCGATCGTGGCCGAGGAGGTCAAGGAACTGTCCGGGGAGACCGAGCGCGCCACGAGCAGCGTCGGCAGCCGCGTCACCGCGATCCAGGCCCGGGTGGGGGCCGTGACGTCCTCGCTGTCGCAGATCAGCGCCGCGGTGGGGGAGATCAACCAGACGCAGACGATCATCGGCGGTGTCCTGACCGAGCAGTTCGCGGTGACCCGCGAGATCCTGGGGTGAGTCCGTCGTGACGGCTCCGGTGGAGGGGGACGTGCGCGGACCGCGTGCGGGGGTGACGAGTTCGCTGGGCCTGCAGGCGGTCCACACGGCCGAGCGCGAGGTGTTCGGCTACGAGCTGCTGCACCGGTCGGGGGCGGCGAACCGCACCCGGTTGTCCGGGGAGGCCGAGCACGACCGCGCCACCGCCCAGGTGGTGGCGGCCACCTTCGGGGAGTTCGGGGTCGAGGAGCTGTCCGGGGGCCGGCCCCTGTTCCTGAACGCCACCCGCTCGTTCTTCTCCGGGCAGGTGCGGCTGCCGTTCCCGCCGGGGTCGGTGGTGCTGGAACTTCCGTGCGAGGTGGACGTGGACCGCTGGGTCATGGCCGGTCTGGCCGACCTGCGCCGCCGGGGTTTCGCCGTCGCCGTCGACGACTTCGACGGGGACGTCTCCCGCGTCCCGGCCGTGCGGCACGCCGACTACGTCAAGGTCGACCTGCGCACGACGGCGCAGCGGCTGCCCGAGGTCGTCGACCTCGTCCGGAGGGTGAACCCGGGGGCGGTGCTGGTGGTCGAGCGCGTCGAGACGCAGGAGGAGTTCGACGTCTGCCGCGGACTGGGTGTCGACCTGTTCCAGGGGTACCTGCTGCACCGGCCCGAGGTCCTGCAGCGCCAGCGCCTCACCCCCTCGCACCTGACGTGCGTGCAGCTCGTGGCGCTGCTGTCCGACGCCGCCGCCGACGTGGGGCAGGTGGTGGAACTGCTCTCGCAGGACCCGGCGCTGAGCCTGCGCGTCCTGAAGACGGTGGGGTCGGCGGCCCACGCCCCCCGCAGCGGCATCACCTCGCTGCGGCAGGCGGTCGTCATGCTCGGCCGGCGCGAGCTGACGAGCTGGCTCCTGCTCGTGCTGCTGGCCGGGGCGGGGTCCGCGCGGGTGCCGGAGGACACCCTGGCGTGGATCTTCACCCGGGCCGAGGCGTGCCGGTCGCTGCGGCCGGCGGCGGCCGAGGCGGCCCACACCGTCGGCCTGCTGTCCGCGGCGGCCGAGGCGCTGGCCTTCGACCCCGCCGAGCTGACCCGCGGGTGCGCCCTGGGCGCCCCGGTGCGCGACGCGCTGGTGGCCGGTGCGGGACCGCTGGGCGACGTGCTCACGGCCGTCCGCCGCCACGAGGCGCTCGTGCTGGGCGGGACCGGCGGCCCCGGGGAGCCCGGGGACCTCGGGGAGCCCGGGGACCCCGGGGACCCCGGGGACCCCGGGGACCCCGGGGACCCCGGGGACCCCGGGGACGTGGCCGGGGTCTACCTGCGGGCCCAGCTCGCGGCGCAGACCCGGGTGGCGGGCTTCCGCGCCCCGCGCGGGCCGGGCCGGTGACGCGCCCGGCCGCCGCGGCCGGGACCTCCTCGCGCGCCGCGGTCCCGCTCGGGCTGCTCGGCGGTCTCCTCGTGGCGGTCCTCGTGCTGGTGCAGCCGCGGGCCGGGGCCGCCGTGGTCCTCACCCTGCCCGCGCTGGGGCTGCTGCTCGCGCTGCGGCGGGGCCGCCCCGAACGCGACCGCGAGTGGCGGTGGATCGCGGTGGGGGTGTCCCTGCTGCTCGTCGGCGCCCCCGGGACGTGGGACCTGCTCCTGGCCCCACCGGGACCGGTGCCGGCGGCCCCCGCCCTGCCGCTGCTGCTGACGGGGCTGGGCGGTCTGGGCGCGTACGCCGTCCTGTTCGCGGCCAACCTGCGGCTGCTTCTGTACCAGCGCAGCGCGGTGCTGCCCCACGTCAACGCCTGGTTCGACGGGGTCGCCAGCCTGGCCGCGCTGGCCGCGGTCCTCACCGCGACGGCCGTGCCCGCCCTGGCCGCCCGCGGCATCGGCACCACGGCCGCGCTGGCCTGGCCGGCCCGGCCCCTGCTGCTCCTGGTGCTCACGGCCTTCGCGGCCGCGAACTGCGGGCTGGTGAGCGGTGGGCAGCGGCAGCGGCCCGTGCGGGTCCTGGTGCTCTTCCTCGTCCTGCTGACCGCGGAGGTCGCCGACCTGGTGCACCTGGTCGGGATCGGGGACGGGGGACCGGTGGCGTCGCTGACGCCCGCAGTGGCCGCCGGTCTGCGGGTCCTGGCGGCGTCCCTGCTGCTGCGGGCGGTCCGGGCGCGCTCGCCCCACCCCCGGGTGGTGGCCGACCTCGGCTGGCCGACGGTGGCCGCCCCCGTCAGCGTGTTCTGCCTGACGGGGGTGGCGGCGGTGTGGCGCACCGGTCACCCCGGGACCTCGGTGCTGGCGCTCGCGTTCGAGGTGGTGGCCCTGGCGACGGTGGCGGCCAAGCTCGTCCTGCTGACGCGGCTGCTGGTCTCGCTGCTGGGCAGCCACCGGCTGTCCCTGCTGGACGAGCTGACGGGGCTGGCCAACCGGCGCGCGTTCTTCGCCGAGGTCGAGCACGTCCCCGCCGGGGTCCCGCTCGCGGTGCTGCTCATCGACCTCGACGGGTTCAAGGCGGTCAACGACACCCACGGGCACCACACGGGGGACCTGCTGCTGCGGGACACCGCCGCCCGGCTCCAGGACGCCGTCGGCCCGGACGGCCTGGTGGCCCGGCTCGGCGGGGACGAGTTCGTCGTGCTGCTCACCGGCCCGCAGGCCGCGCGCGCCGAGGAGGTCGCCGCCGCGCTGGTGGGGCGGCTGGGGCCGCGGGAGGTCGACGGCCACCACCTGCGGGTCTCGGCCAGCGTCGGGGTGGCCGGGCCGCGGGCCTGCGCGGACGGGGCCGCGGCCACCGGCCGCGATCGCGGCACGGCGCTGCTGCGCGCGGCCGACGCCGCGATGTACCGGGCCAAGGCGGGCGGCGGCGCCGGGCACCGGGCGGCCTGAGCCCGCTCACCCCGGGGTCCGGTCCGCCGCGGTGCCGCCGGGCCGGGTGCGAGGATGGGCCGGTGACTCCCGAGGTGCCCGCGCTGGACGACGTCGACCGCGGACGGGAGGTGCCCTCCCCGGAGGCCGAGCGCGCCTTCGCGCAGGGCTGGGCGCTGGTCGCGACCGACCTGGACGGCACCGTCATCCCCCGGGACCGGCCCGTCAGCGCCCGCACGCTGGCCGCCTTCGCGGCGTGCGCCGCGGCGGGGGTCCCCGTCGTGCCCGTCACGGGCCGCCCGCCGCGCTGGGTGACGCCGCTGGCGGAGGAGGCGGGTCTGGGTGGGCAGGTGGTCTGCGCGAACGGAGCGGTCGTCTACGACCTGGACGCCGGCCGGGTGGTCCTGGAGCACCCCATCGCCCCGGACGTGCTGCGCGAGGTGGTGGCCCGGCTGCGGCCGGTGCTGCCCGGCATCGGCTTCGCCCTGGAGGCCGTCGCCGGTTTCCGCCGCGAGCCGCAGTACGCGACCCGCTTCGACGGCGGTCTGGAGCAGCGCGTCGCCGCCTTCGACGAGCTCGTCGTGGACGCCCCGCCCGTGGTGAAGATCCTCGCCAAGTGCCCCGGGGTGCTCAGCGACGAGATGGTGGCCCTCGCCCGCGGCGAGCTGGACGGGCTGGTCAACGTCACGCACTCCAACGCCGCCGACTCCCTCATCGAGATCATGGCCGCCGGGGTCAGCAAGGCGACGACGCTGGCCGAGGTGGCCGCCGGGCGCGGGGTGGGGGCCGGGCAGGTCGCGGCCTTCGGGGACATGCCCAACGACCTGGAGATGCTGCGCTGGGCCGGCCGGTCCTACGGCATGGCCGACGGCCACCCGGAAGCGCGGGCCGCGGCCGACGACGTCGCGCCCGCGTGCGGGGAGGACGGGGTGGCCCAGGTGCTGGAGCGCCTGCTCAGCTGGCGTGGGCGCTGATCCCGCCGACACCCCGCACGACGACCCGCACCCCCTGGACGCGCTCGGGCAGGTCCGGGTGGTCGCGGTCGTCGAGGACGTTGACCTTCACGGCCCAGTCCGCGCCCACGTGCGTGAGCCCGACGCCGTTGACGCGCGGGTCGGTGCCGATGAGGTCCTGCACGTGCGACTTGGCGGCTCGCGCAGCGTCTCGGTCGCTCACTCCGGGCTCCCTGGTCCGTCCGCCGCGGCCACCGGGGCGTCGGGGACCGCGCGTGCTCAGACCACCAGTGTCGCACCGAGCGCGGTGAGCACAAGGCCGATCGGGTTGCAGAAGGTGAGGCCGGCACCGCCCGGACCCCCGCGCTCGCTGCCGGCGAACAGCAGCCCGACGGCCTGACGGGTGTCGGGCCGGAAGACGAGCGAGCCGGAGTCCCCGCCGGCGGAGAACGCGCCGCGCTCGCCCGTGACCTCGACCTGGCCGTCGAAGCCGACGACCCCGACGGGGTACTGCACCGCGACGTCGTCGAGCTCGATGGCGCTGATCCGTCCCCTCGTCCAGCCGGTGGTGCGCCCGACCTTCTCCACGACGACCTCGTCGTCCGGTTCGGCCCAGCCCCGCAGCCGCCCCCCGGGGTAGGTGAGGTCGACGTCGGCCGGCGAGGCCGCCACGTCGCCGTCCAGGAGGGCGAGCGCCGCGTCGACCGCGTTGCCGCCGCCGGCCTCCAGCGGGACGGCCCGGGCCAGGCGACCCACGCGGTCCCCGGCCCGGCCACCGTCGTGCGGGCCGGGCTGCAGGACCGGGTCGTCCAGGGCCGCCTGGTCGGAGTCGGCCAGGACGTGGTTGTTGGACAGCACGTACAGCCCGTCGGACCCCTCGACGGTGACGAACCCGCCGAGGGTGCCCGCGGTGACGTCCCGCTGGGCGGTGGACAGACCGGGGTGCAGGGGACGCACCTTGCGCTGCAACGCCTCCGGGGCCCAGGTCCCGGGTTCGGTGGGCGCGCTGAGGGCGGTGACGAGGCCGATCTCGCGGATGTCCACCTCGTCCCCGGCCGTGTCCGCGGCGAGCCGGCGGGCGCCCTCGGCCAGGAGTTCCCCGCGCCGGCCGGAGTAGCGCACCGCGAGCCCGTACCGGGGTCCGTCCCCGCTGCCGCGGGGCAGGACGCTGATGCCGACGCTCGCCACGCCCGCCGGCGCCGGGAGCGAGGAGGCCCGCACGGCACCGGAGGTCAGCCGGGCCTTGAGTTCTCGAGCGTTGTCGATGTGCACGGGTCGCTCCCCCTGGTCGTGTCGTCCGCTGCCCTCACCCGGTGGTCCACCGGGATGAGCACACCGTGACACCGAGCTCCGACACGAGACCCCGCGCACCCGCCCCGCCGGCCGCGGGATCAGCCCCCGGTGGTCAGCTCGCCCAGCGCGACCTGCACCGTCTGCTCGCGCCCGCCGCGGGAGTACCCGACCTCGACCGTGTCGCCCACGGACTGCCCGGCGAGGACCGTGGACAACTGCGCGACCGAGACCACGTCCTGGCCGGCCACGGACGTGATGACGTCACCGGGGCGCAGGCCGGCGGTGGCCGCCGGGCCCCCCGCCGCGACGTCGACCACCCCGACGCCCGCGGGCCGCCCGGAGGCGTCGGCGACCGTCGTGACGGTCACCCCGAGCGCGGCGCGGTTGGAGTCGACGACCTGCCCGTCGTTCTCGATGAGCTGGCGGGCGATGTCCGTGGCGTCGTCGGACGGGATCGCGAAGCCGATGCCCGGGGCGGCGCCGCCGAGCTGCTGGTCGGTCGCGGCGAGGGTGGGGATGCCGATGACCTGCCCCTGCAGGTTGACCAGCGCGCCGCCGCTGTTGCCGGGGTTGATGGCCGCCGAGGTCTGGATGGTGCCCGGCAGGGTGGCGGCCGGGACCCCCGGTTGGGCGGGTTCGGTGACGGTGCGCCCGACGGCCGAGACGATGCCGTCGGTGACGCTGCTCGACAGGCCCAGGGGGTTGCCCATGGCCAGGACGATGGTGCCCACCTCCACGGCCCCGGAGTCCCCGAACACCGCCGGGCGCAGGTCCGGCGCCCCGTCGACGTGGATGACCGCGAGGTCGTTGGGCTGGTAGGTGCCCACGAGCGTCGCCGGGTAGGCCGTCGGGGAGTTGGCGAACTGCACCTGGAACTGCGTCGCGTCCCCCACGACGTGGGCGTTGGTGACGATGTGCCCCTCGGCGTCGAGGACGACACCGCTGCCGAGGCCCCCCTCGGTCCGGATCTCCACGACCGAGGGCAGCACCGAGGTGATGACCTGCTGGTAGGCGCCCTCGAGCTGGACGGCCGGCCCCCCGGGGCTGGGCGCGCCGCTACCCCGCGTGGGGGCCGCGCCGCTGGTGCTGCCGGCCCCCTCGGCGGGGGAGTCCTGGCCGGTGCACGAGGTCAGCAGGACCGGGGTGAGCAGCAGGGACGCCAGGAGAGCCCGGGAGGTCTGGCGGCGGCGGGTCGGGGTGGTGGTCATGGGGTCCTCCTGGGGACGGGTGGTCCTGTCGTGCCCGTTCTCGTGTCCGGTCCCGCGCCCGGAGCCGCCGGGAACGGTTGTCGGCCTGCGCACTCTGAACATCGTGCAAGGATCCTCCCAGGTCTTCCACAGGAGGGGACGGTCGGGGGACGGGGACGGGGACGTGGGTGTGGGCGTGAGCGGTGGCGCGCGGTCGACCGTCGAGGCGTCGCAGGCCCTCGTCGGGGTCGCCGTCCGCTCCCTGGCCGAGGCGCTGGAGCAGGTGACGCTGACCCAGTACCGCGCGCTGCTGCTCGTGGTCACCCGCGGTCCCCAGCGCAGCGGCCTGCTGGCCGAGCACCTGGGCGTGCACGCGTCCAGCTTCACCCGGGTCGCCGACCGGCTGGTGCAGGGCGGCTGGGCGGTCCGCCGGGAGAACTCCGAGAACCGCCGGGAGGTCCTCGTCGTCCCCACGGCGGCCGGGCGGGGGCTCGTCGAGGGGGTGGTGCGCCGCCGCGAGGAGGAGATCACCGGGATCCTGGCGGTGCTGCCGCCCGGGCGCCGGCGGACCGTCGAGCGCGGGATGCGGGAGTTCGCGGCCGCGGCCGACGAGTTCTGGGGGTTCGACGCCCCGGCCGCCGGCCCGGCCCTCTGACCCGCCCCGCACGGGGGCCCGCACGGGGGCCGGCGCGTCAGGGCCGGGCGGGCCCCGCCGCCTCGTGCGGAGCCGTGGCCGACGTCCGCGCCCGGCTCCCTGGGTACCCTGCCCGTGGACGCCTGGCCGGTCCCGACGGAGTGGATCGGCGTGGGTACCGCCGTTGTACCGGCCACGTGCGCGGGACGACGTGCGCGGGACGACGTGAGCGGGAGGGCGGTGGATCCGTGGACCTGACGGTCCAGCACCTGCGCAGCTTCCTGGCGGTGGCCGAGGAGCTGCACTTCACCCGTGCGGCAGCACGTCTGCACGTGGCGCCTCCTTCCCTGAGTCAGCAGGTGGCCCTGCTGGAGAAGCGTCTGGGAACCGCGCTCTTCTGGCGCACCTCCCGTCACGTCGAACTCACCGAGGCCGGCCGTGAGCTGCTGCCGCTGGCGCGCCGGGCGGTGGGTGCCCTCGACGAGGTGCAGAGCTGGGCGGTGCGCCGCGCGTCCGGCGACCGGGTGGTCGTGGGGCTCGTCGTCGGTGGTCCCCTGTGCTCGGCCGTCGTGGCGTGCAGCGCCGGGCGCAGCGCCGGCGTGACCTGGGACGTGCGCAGCCTCGGCTTCGCCGAGGGCGAGGCCGCCGTCCGCTCCGGGCGCGTCGACGTCGCCCTGGTCCCGGCGGCGCACGACCCGGCCGTTGCGGGGCTGCGCGCCGTGCCCCTGTGGCGCGAGGACCGCGTGCTCGTCGTGGCCGCGACGCACCGGCTGGCCGGCCGCGACGGCGTCAGCGTCGCGGAGACCTCCGACGAGCGGTTCGTCGGTGTCGCGGGTCGGCCCGTCGCCCTCGACGCCTGGTTCGTCAGCCCGCGCCCGGACGGGCGGCGGCCCACGGTCGACCCGGTGGCCGGCACCCTGGAGGAGGTCCTCAACCTCTGCGCGGCGGGACTGGCCGTCAACATCGCTGGCGCCAGCGTGGCGCGGACGCACCCTCGTCCGGACCTGCGCTTCGTCCCCCTCGTGGACGTCCCGCCCGTCACCGTCCACCTCGTGAGTCGCGACGGCCGCCGCAGCCCGGCGCAGGCCCTGCTGGAGCAGGTGGCCCACGAGCTGGTGGCCGCGCGGGCGCAGGAGTTCGGGGTCCTGCCGGTGCTCTGACCGGGAGGGCCGGTACCGGACCGTGAGGCCTGCCCTCACGGCGGTTGCACGATCCGTCCTGGTGTTCGACCGGTGACCCGGCGAGGCTTCCCCGGTGATCGAGGCCTTCCGACACGACGTCGTGTTCTCCGAGCCGACCACCGGTCCGCTCTCCCTGGACCTGGTCCGGCCCTCCTCCGCCGGCCCTGTCCCCGTGGTCGTGTGGGTGCACGGGGGTGGCTGGTTCACCGGTGACCGGTCCCTGGCGCCGGACCTCACGCGGTGCTTCGCCGCCCGCGGGTTCGCCATGGCGAGCGTGGACTACCGGCTCAGCGGGCAGGCACCGTTCCCGGCCCAGCTGCACGACGTCCGCGCCGCCGTTCGGTTCCTGCGCTCGCACGCGCAGGAGTTCGGGCTCGCCGCGGACCGGATCGGCCTGTGGGGCTCCTCCGCCGGTGGGCACCTGGCCGCCCTGGGCGGCGTCACCGGTCACCTCGACGTCCTGCCCGGTGAGGACGTCGTCCTCGGCGCCCCGTCGGCCGCCGTGCAGGCCGTGTCGCAGGGGTACGGGCCCGTGGACCTCGTCCGCGTCGTCGCCGACGCGTCGCCGGCGACCCCGCCGGCCCTGGCGGGAGCGAACGCGCCGGAGGCCCGGTTGCTCGGGGGGCCCCCCGCCGAACGCCTCGACCTCGCGCGGGCCGCCTCACCCCTGACCCACGTCAGCGCTCTCGCCCCGCCGTTCCAGATCGCCCACGGCACGGCCGACGTCCTCGTGCGACCGGACCAGAGCGTGCTCCTGCACGAAGCCCTCGCGGCGGCCGGCGTCGAGAGCACGCTGTACCTGCTCGACGGTTACCGGCACGGTTTCCTCAACCCCGCCGGCAGCGTGGAGGTGCCCGGTCCGCCCGTCTTCGACGACGGTCGCCTGGAGCGGGAGGGGACGGTCACCGCGTCGCGGCGACAGCACCTCCCCGGCCACGACGAGAGCAGCGGTCCCGCCGAGTTCTCCTTCGACGTCGTGGGCGACTTCTTCGTCCGGACCCTGGACCGCTGAGCGTCGTCGGTCCCTGGAACCACCAGGGATCATCGGACCCATCGAAACCATCGAAACCCATCGAAAACCCGCGACTCCGAGAGGGAGAACGACGTGAGCATCGAGACGAACCGCACGGTGCAGGACAGCTCACTGACTGTCCACCGGTCCCTGGACGTGGAGACCGTGCACGGCCTGCGACCCGTCCGCAACCAGCTGCCGGGCGAGCCCGTGCCCTACGCGATGGCCTCCGGTGAGGGTGCGCGGTACGAGCTGGACGGTCAGCTGTGGACGGTCTTCGCCCGGGCCGCCGACACCGGCGGACTCTTCGACGCGGCCTGGATCAACGGTCCCCGGCACGCCCGCACCCCGCACCACGTGCACCACCACCACCAGCGCTCCTTCACGGTGGTCAAGGGCAGCGCGCAGGTCTGGCTGGGGACCAGCAGTCGGGTCCTGGTCCCCGGCGACTCGTTCAACGTCCCCGCGGGGACGGCGGTGGCGTGGCGCTTCCTCGCGCACGGCACCCGGCTGCTGACGTGGACCGCTCCCGGCGGGGGGTTGGCCTGGGTCGAACGGCTGGGGACCCCGGTCGACGTCCACACCCACCGCGACCGGCCCGCCGCCGACGCCTCCCCGCGGGAGCGTGCGGACATCGGTGCCCAGCTGGGGGTGAGCTTCCCCGCGGGGGAGGAGGTGCTCGCCGCGGAGCAGTGGGACGACCGGTTGCCCGAGGGGGCCGAGCCCTACTTCCTGCGCGCCGGTGAGGGTGACCGGTTGCGCACCCCGGACGCGCTCTACACCTACCTCTCCCGCGGTCGGAACACCGATCACCGCTACTTCGCGATCCACACCGTGGGCGCGCCGAGCCAGTACTTCGGGCGCCACTTCCACCGCCAGCACACGGAGAACTTCGTGTGCCTGTCGGGTCGGGTCTGGTTGTGGGTCAACGGGGTCGAGGTGCTGCTGACCGCGGGCGACTTCGTGCACGCCCCGGCCGGCACGATCCACACCTTCGCCTTCGACGCCCACCAGACGGAACTGCTCGGGATCCTCACCCCCGACGTCTTCGAACCCTTCTTCTCGGTGCTGGGGTCCCCGACGTCGGACCGCTCCTACCCCGAACCGGGGACGGTGAGCGGTGAGAGCACCGACCTCGTGGGACCGTCGTTCGAGGCTCTGCAGAAGCTGCAGGACGAACTCGACCTCGTGATCGTGGGGCCGCCGCCGGAACGTGGCGCCGGACTCGACCTCTGACCTCGCCGCGGGAACGGACCGGAGCGTGAGGGGGTCGTCGCCTCCGGCGTTCCCGCGACCCGGTGCGGTGTCAGGACCCGTCCGCGGCCGGTGTCCCCGCCCCTCTCCCCGGCCCGGTTCACCCGTGGTCGTCGAGCACGCGGGAGATGCCTCTCGCGGCGGTCGTCACGGCCCCGCCGAGGCGGCGGGTGTCGACCGTCGGCTCGGGGACCACGACGGACAGGGCGGCGACGACGTCACCTCCGCGTTCCACCACGGGAGCCGCGACGGTGACCAGGGGAACGGGGTGGGTTCGTCGCAGCACCGCGACGCGCTCCCTGCGGATGGCGGCCAGGGTGCGGCGCAACGCCGTCGCGGACAGCGGGATCCGTTCCGGTTCCTGCAGCAGGTCCCCCGCCAGCACCGCGCGCTGGAACTGCTCCGGCGCGTGGGCCAGCAGGACCAGGCCGGCTCCGGTGGAGTGCAGCGGTAGCCGATCACCGGGGTTGTACAGGGGGGCGAGGGCCCGGTGGGAGGAGATGCGGTCGATCAGCAGGCCGACGTCGCCGTCACGGACCACGAGCAGGACGTGTTGGTGGATGGCGGCGGCGAGGTCGCTCATGAAGGGGAGAGCCAGCTCCCGCAGGCCTTGACCCCGAGGTGCGAGAGCGGCGACTTCCAGCAGGCGCAGGCCGATGCTGTACCGGCCGCGCTCGTCGCGTTCGAGGGCCCCCCAGTGGTGCAGACGATCAGCCAGCCGTGCCGCCGAGCTCTTCGGCAAACCTGCGCGGCGGCTGAGATCGAGCAACCCGAGCTGTCGATGGTCCCGGTCGAAGGCCGCCAGCAGGGCGAGCGCACGGTCGACGACGGGTTCCCCCTTCGGCGGTCGCTTCCCGCGGGTCACCGGTGCGCCGGGCTCTGCCACCTCGTCCTCCCCGTCCCCGCCGACGCGCCGGCGCCCGATCAGCGAGGACCTGATCGGCGGCCCGTTCAATGGGATTCTACCTGACGGGGGTCGGCGTGCCCGAAGCATGCTGCGGGCACCGGCAGCGGAGCCGGACCGACGAGGGAGGCCGACGATGATTTCCCCCCCGCACCACAGGAACGGATGCCCCTCCGGTGAGGAGGGCTCGACAGGTCGACGCGGGTTCACGTCGAGCGCGACCCCTCCCGTCGGGCAGACGGTGGCGTCGTGACCCGGACATCGCACCCGCAGGCCACCGCGCCCGCGGTCGGCCGTTCCGGGTCGACCCTGGTGGCCGCCCTCTGCGGCACGCTCATCCTGTTCGACGGGTACGACCTCGTCGTCTACGGCAACGTCGTCCCCGCTCTGCTCGCCGAACCCGGGTGGGGCCTGACCCCTGCCAGAGCCGGTCAGATCGCCTCGCTGACCTTGATCGGCATGGCGGTCGGCGCTCTGCTCGCCGGGACCGTCGCGGACCGGGTCGGACGTCGCTCACTGGTCCTCGTCAGCCTGGCCTGGTTCTCGGTGAGCATGGCGGTCTGCGCGGTGGCGCCGAACGTCCTCGTCTTCGAGGTCTCCCGGGCGGTCGGAGGGCTCGGGCTCGGGGCGATGTTCCCGCTCGCCACCGCACTGGTCATCGAGTTCACCGCCCCCCGACGGCGGGCGAGGGTGTACGTGCTGACGACCTTCGGCTACCTCGTGGGCGGGGTGGTGGCCGCCGGTCTCGGGCTGCTGCTCATCCAGTCCGTCGGCTGGCGCGTCATGTTCTGGATCGGTGCCGCCCCGATCCTGCTGTTGCCCCTGTTGTTCAAGATGCTGCCCGAGAGCACGGCCTGGCTGGTGGCTCGAGGACGGCACGGGGATGCCGTGGCCCAGGCCGAGCTGCACGGCGTGGAGGCTCCGCCGGCCGTCGTGGCCGAGGAGACGCGTGGCCGACGGCGGCGCGGCACGGCCGTCCTGTTCGGCGACGGCTACGCAGTGGCCACGGTGATGCTCTGGGGCGTGCAGTTCTGCAGCCTCCTGCTGGTCTTCGGCATGGTCACGTGGTTGCCGACCATCATGACCCGCCTCGACTACACGCTCGGCTTCGCCCTGGCGTTCGTCCTGGTGCTGAACGTGGGAGCCGCGATCGGTGCCTTCGCCGCGGCTCGGTTCGCCGATCGCATCGGCCCCAGACCGGCTGTCGTCACGTTGTTCGTCCTCGGCGCCGTCGCCGTGGCGGCGCTGGCCCTCCGGCCGGGCACCACCCTGGTCTTCCTCCTCATCGGGGTGGCCGGCGCGGGAACGCTGGGAACCCAGATCCTGGTGAACGTGTTCGCCTCCTCGCTGTACCCGACCGCTGCGCGGACGACGGGACTCGGTTGGGCTCTGGGCGTGGGGCGCCTGGGCGGCATCGTGGGTCCCAGCGTCGGGGGTGCGCTACTGGCTGCCGGACTGGGGGCGCAGTGGAACTTCTACGTCTTCGCCATCGTCGCCGCTGCCGGTGGCCTGTTGGCCCTGCTCCTGCCCTTGACCCCCGTCGCGCGCGTGACGCAGTCGGCCGATCCCGCGGAACCGGCCACCGGCGACGGTCGGGCGCTGCCCGCCTGATCCCCGGCGTGTCGCGGGAGCGACACCCCGCACCCTGAACCCGACCCGTGAGGAGGAGAGACGGATGGCGAACGTCTGCGCCGTTCTGGCCACCACGCACCACCCGTTCTACTACCGTGAGACCGAACTGACGCCGCCTGAATCGCGGCGGCCCTCGTCCGTCGTCTGGAAGCAGAAGGTCGAGTCCTACCGGGAAACACTGACCGCGGCGCGTCCCGACGTCCTGGTCATGGTGGGAGCAGACCACTTCCACCAGTTGTTCTACGACAACTACCCCACCTTCCTGATCGGCAAGGCCCCGAAGTACGACACGACGTTCTACAACGAGGAACGGCACTTCGGGATGCCCAGGTTCGTGTTGGAGGGGGACGAGTCCCTCTCCGGCCACCTGCACCGTGGTCTCATCGAGCGCGACTTCGACTTCGCGGTCAGTCACGAACTGAAGATCGATCACTCCATCACGTGCGCCATCGTGACGTCCCGGCCGGAGGCCGACCTGCCCGTCGTCCCCATCTACACGAACATCTTCGCGCCCCCGCTGGCCCGTCCCGCGCGGTTCCACGCGCTCGGTCGGGCCATCCGCGAGATCGTGGAGGAGTACCCCGGCGATCAGCGCGTCGCCATCATCGGGACGGGCCACCTGTCGCTGGAGGTGGGCGGTCCGCGTCAGTTCCAGGAGACGGCCCCCGATCTCGACTTCGACCGCAGAGCGGTGCAGTGGCTGGCCGACGGTGACATCGAGTCGATCCTGCGCGAGGTCACCCCGGAGACGTTGAGGGCCGCGGGCAACGCCACCGACGGCTTCCTGGACCTCATCCTCATGCTGGGAGTGGCCGGGCCCAACAAGGCCGACTACGCCGATCACCTCGAGCTCTTCCAGACCACTGAGGCGTTCTTCACGTGGTACCCGCAGGGGGATCCCCGATGAGCAGGTACTACGTCAACAAGTTCTTGTTCCAGGTCGACCGTTCCCCCGAACTGCTCGCCGCCTACAAGGCCGCGCCGGCCGCCACCCTGGAAGACTGGGAATGCACGCAGGGTGACCGGTTGGACCAGAACGGTGGGCACGAGCGGACCACCTGGCTCCACTTCACCCCCGAGGAACGACAGGCCCTCCAGAGCCAGGACCACGTCAAGCTCTTCGAGTTGGGTGCCCACTGGTTCCCCACCCTGCAGGTCTTCGTCGGGATGTTCGAGAAGGACCGGGAGGCCGTAGGAGGGCCGCTGGCCTACCAGAAGGAGTTCGCCGCCGACCTGTCCCACTGGCTGGGGCGTTCCCACCCCTCGGTCGAGCTCTGAGCCGAGACCGACCCCCGCACCCCACCCGCCCGCCGATCCGCGGCATCACCGGATCGGATCCACGTGAACCGGAGGAAGACATGACCGCCAGAACCCTGCAGGACAAGATCGACCAGCACCGCGATGTCCCGACCATGCTGCGCAACTCCACGGCACTGCCGTACGTTTCGCACCCGGTGGTCCAGCCCGAGTTCCACAACTGGCGTGACGAGAGCCTCGCATGGCGCCAGAGCGTCGTCCTGTTCGACCAGACGCACCACATGGACGCCCTCTACCTCCGCGGCAGGGATGCGCACCGGTTGATCAGCGAGACCTCGGTCACCACGCCGACCTTCCCCGTCGACTCCGCCAAGCAGTACGTGGCGGTCAACCATCAGGGGTTCCTCATCGGGGATGGCATCATCCACCGTGAAGGTGAGGACGAGTTCATGTACGTGGGTCGCTCACCCGCGGCCAACTGGCTCCTGTACAACTCCGAGAAGGGCGGCTACGACGTCGACGTGGAGGTCGACCGTCGGTCCTTCGAGTACCCGCTCGGGCGGGGGATCGAGCGGAAGTTCTGGCGCATGCAGATCCAGGGGCCTCGTGCGTGGGAGGTCATCGAGAAGATCAACGGTGGGCCCGTCGAGCAGATCAAGTTCTTCCGCGAGGCGTGGATCGACATCGCAGGTGTGCGTGCGCGGTCGCTGCGGCACGGCATGGCGGGTGCGCCGGGTCTGGAGATCTGGGGCCCGTACGCCAGCTACCTGCAGGTGCGCGAGGCCATCCTCGAGGCGGGTCGGGAGTTCGGCATCGTGCCCGTGGGGGCCCGGGCCTACCCCGTGTCGGCGGTCGAATCCGGGTGGATCCCTTCGCCTCTCCCCGCGGTCTACAGCAGCGAGGAACTGCGTGGGTACCGTGAGTGGCTACCGGCTGACGGTTACGAGGGCCGTCTTCCGCTGGCCGGTTCCTTCGACCCCGGCTCCATCGAGGACTACTACCTCACTCCGTGGGACCTGCGCTACGGCTCGTTCGTGAAGTTCGACCACGACTTCGTGGGACGGGACGCACTGGCCGCCCACGACCCGGAATCGTTCCGTCGCAAGGTGACCTTCGAGTGGAACGCTCAGGACGTGACCCGCATCCTCGGCTCCGTCGTCGACGTCGGGGGGCCGCAGTACAAGTACCTGGAACTTCCGTTGGGCGGGTACGGGCAATCGCAGTACGACGCCGTCCTCGACGGAGCAGGCGACCTCGTGGGGTTGTCGATGCTGAATGTCGCCTTGTCGTACAACGAGCGCAAGGTCCTCTCGACCGGGGTCGTCGGACGAGACGTCCCCGAGGGGGCCGAACTGTCCCTCGTGTGGGGTGAGCCCAACGGGGGGACGGCCAAGCTCAACGTCGAGCACCACGAGCAGACCCGCGTCCGGGTGATCGTCAGTCCGTCCCCGTACTCGGCGGTGGTGCGCAGCGACTACCAGGGCGGCTGGCGCAGTTCCAGCGCCGTCATCTGAGGAGGTCGACGGAGTGAACCAGCCGATGAAGGCACGACGGGGCGGTCCTCGCGTCGATCTGTCCCGCGCGGTGCGTGACGTCGGGTACGAGGTCATCCCGTTCAAGAAGACGGCGGACGCCGTGCGGGCCCACGTCCCCAGGGACGTCTCCCTCACGGTGACGGCCTCGCCCGCGAAGGGGCAGGACGCCACGATCGACCTCGCCGAGCGGCTCGCCGCCGATGGTTACACCGTGACCCCGCACCTGTCGGCCCAGCTGGTCCGGGACAGGGTCCACCTGCAGGACGTCGTCGCTCGGTGCCGGGCGGCCGGCGTCCGGTCGGTGTTCGTCGTCGGTGGTGATCGCACCGAGACACCCGGACCGTTCCCCGACGCGCTGGCCCTGCTGCGCGAGGTGCACGACGTGGGGCACGGGTTCACCCGGATCGGCGTCGGGGGGCACCCTGAGGGGCACCCGTCGGTGGGCCCGGACGTCCTCCTGCAGGCGTTGCGGGCCAAGGCTGCCCTGGCCACGCACATCACGACGCAGATCGTCTTCGACCATGAGGTCATCCTGCGGTGGGCTCGGGACGTGAAGCGTCAGGGCATCGACCTCCCGGTGCACGTCGGGGTGCCGGGGGCGGTGACGAGGCAGAAGCTCCTCCGCGTCTGCGGGGGCCTCGGCATCGGGGAATCGGCGAAGTTCTTGGCCAAGCAGCAGAAGATGTTCTGGCGCTTCTTCGTCCCCGGCGGCTACCACCCCGGGCGCATCATCAAGGGCCTGGTGCCCCACCTGGGCAGGGACGACAACAACCTCGCAGGATTCCACGTCTTCACGTTCAACGACCTCGAACCCACCGAGCAGTGGCGGCAGCGCGTCGGATCTCTCGGCGGCTGACCAGACCGACCACGGTGGACGCACACCCGTGTCCTTGGAGGAACCATGGCCATCGTCACCACCCAGACCCCGACTCCGGCCGGCGGCCCGCTGCCGGGTGAGCACGTCCGCCCGGCCGCCGGCAGGACCCGTGCGGGTTCCGCCGACCTCGGGCGGCTGCTGTTCACGTGCGAGGACCAACCGGGCATCGTCGCGGCGACGAGCGCCTTCCTGAGCGACCACGGAGCGAACATCGTCAGTCTGGACCAGTTCTCCACCGCCCCCGAAGGTGGCTCCTTCTTCCAGCGGACGGTCTTCCACCTCCCGGGTCTGCGCGCGGCACGGGACGAGCTCGAACAGGCGTTCTCCGCGCAGGTCGCCTCCAGGTTCGGCATGGACTTCACTCTCACCCAGGTCGCCGAGACCAAGCGGGTGGCCATCCTGGTGTCGAAGACCGATCACTGCGTCCTGGACCTGCTGTGGCGCAATCGACGGGGGGAGCTCGACATGACGGTGGTGATGGTCGTCAGCAACCACCCCGATCTGGCCGACCGGGTCCGCCCCTTCGGTGTCCCGTTCTTCCACGTGCCGGCCAACCGGGACAACCGCGAGGAGGCTGAGGATCGGATGCTCGAGCTGCTGCGCGGCAACGTCGACCTCGTCGTCCTGGCCCGGTACATGCAGATCGTCACTCCGCGGTTCCTCGAGTCGGTGGGGGCGCCTCTGATCAACATCCACCACTCGTTCCTGCCGGCCTTCGTCGGTGCAGGTCCCTACGCCAAGGCCAAGGAGCGCGGAGTGAAGCTGATCGGTGCGACGGCTCACTACGTCACCGCCGATCTGGACGAAGGTCCCATCATCGAACAGGACGTGGTGCGGGTGGACCACCGGCAGGACACCGCCGACCTCGTGCGGCTGGGGGCCGACGTGGAACGCGGCGTGCTGTCCCGAGCCGTGGAGTGGCACCTGCAGGACCGGGTCCTGCGCAACGGCACCACGACCGTCGTCTTCTGAGGCGACGGGGAACAGGGGAGTGATCATGCTGCGATCCGCTGTCGAGGAGACGGGGACGGCGGGGCCCGGCGACAGGAGGACCCGCGCTCGTCCACCAGGTACCCGAGCCGGGCGATCCCGGTGCTCCGCAGACGCGACCGGAAAGGGCCTCTCGTGACCACCTCGAACACCACCTCGGCCCCGGGGAACCCCGGGCCGTTGGACGGCATCGTCGTCGCCGACTTCTCCCGCGTCCTGGCCGGGCCCTACGCCACGATGCTGCTGGCGGACCTGGGCGCCGAGGTCATCAAGGTCGAGGGTCCCGGCGGGGACGACACCCGGGCCTGGGTCCCGCCCGAACGCGACGGTGTCGGCACGTACTACCTGTCGGTGAACCGGAACAAGCGGTCCGTCACCCTGGACCTGCGCCAGGAGTCCGACCGCGCCCTCGCCCACGAGCTGTCCCGCCGCGCCGACGTCTTCATCCACAACTTCAAGCCGGGGGGCCTGGCTCGCTTCGGACTGGAGTACGAGGACGTGCGGGCCCGCAACGACACCGTCGTCTACTGCTCGATCAGTGGTTTCGGCACGGCCGGCGGCGCTTCGCTGCCGGGGTACGACCTGCTGGTGCAGGCGATGTCCGGGCTGATGAGCCTCACCGGGGACCCGGACGGGCGCCCTTTCCGCGCCGGGATCTCGGTGTTCGACGTCATGACGGGCCTGCACTCGGCGATCGGCGTCCTGGCTGCGCTGCACCACCGGGACAGGACGGGCCAGGGCCAGCACGTCGAGACGAACCTCCTGTCGACCGCGCTGTCGGCCCTGGTGAACCAGACGTCCGCCTACGTGGCCGGAGGCGTCGTGCCCACCCGCATGGGCAACGCGCACCTGAGCCTGTTCCCCTACGAACCCCTCGCGACCGGTGACGGAGAGCTCATCGTGGTCGCGGGAAACGACGCGCAGTTCCGCCGGCTCGTGCGCGCCCTGGGGCGGCCCGAACTCGCAGATGACGAGCGGTTCGACAGCGTCGCCAAGCGCAATGTGAACCGGGAGGAGCTCAGACCCCACCTCGTGCACGCGCTGGCGGCGAAGAGCGCCCAGGACTGGTTCGCGGTCCTGACGGCCGAAGGTCTGCCGTGCGGTCCCATCAACACCGTCGCCGGGGGCGTGGGTCTGGCCGAGGACCTCGGTCTGGAGCCCGTGGTGACGGTGGGGGAGGGGACTGCGGCTGTTCCCTCGGTCCGCAACCCGATCCGGTTCTCCGCGACCCCGGCGAGCTACCGGACACCACCACCGGCGCTCGGCCAGCACGACGCCGAGGTGCGGGCGTGGTTGACCACTGCGTGGGAGGGCGACCGTGGGTGAACCACGCCCGGTCCCCGTGCCCGAGTCCGCGTCGGTCTACGAGACCGCCCTCGGGGCCTCCACCCGGGAGACGATCACCCTGCTCGGGCGCGACCTGGCCGGTGAGGTCATGGGCGAGGTGGGTTTCGGCGAACTCGCGTTCTGGCTGGCCACCCAGCGCCGTCCGACGCCGGGTGAGACGCGGTTGTTCGAGGCGGTCCTGGCGGCTCTGGCCGACCACGGGTTCACCCCGACGGCGATCGCGGCGAGGTTGACCTGGCTGTCCGCGCCGGACTCGGTCCAAGGTGCACTCGCCGCCGGCCTGCTGGGAGGTGGCAGCCGCTTCCTGGGGGTGACCGAGGATTGCGGGCGTTTCCTGCACGAGGCGCTGTCGGCACCCGGTCGTGACATCCCCACCACCGACGAGGGGTGGGACGCGCTGGCGGTGGACACGGTCCAGCGGGCGAAGGCCGCTGGACGACGCGTCCCTGGGCTCGGGCACCACGTGCACAAGGAGCGTGACCCGCGTACCCCCCGGTTGTTCCAGATCGCGGCCGAGGAGGGGGTGCGGGGACCGCACCTGGACCTGCTGGCCGCAGTGGGCAGGGTGCACACGGAGGTCCTGGGACGCAGATTGCCCCTGAACGGGGCAGGTGTGTGCGGCGCGGCGCTCGCCGACCTGGGGTTGCCGCTGGAACTCCTGCGGGGCTTCGCGCTGCTGGCCCGGACGGCGGGACTGATCGGCCAGCTCGCGGAGGAGCTGCGCACTCCGGTGGCGAACGAGATCTTCCTGTCGGTGGACCTGCACAACCGACCGGTGCCGCCGGTGCCGAGTGCGACGAGGTGGACCTCGGGCGGGCGCTGATCCGCAGCGTCCACCCCGTGCCTGGAGGTGCCCGGAGGTGTCTGGCGGGCCCGGGCCTCGACCTCCCGGCCCGGAACCCCGTCTCGGGCGTGCTCACCCCCCGTTCGCCTCCCGAGCCTGGAACGGCGGGGCGCGCGGGGCTGGTCGTCGCGGGCCGCAGGTCTTCGACGTCGCCTCGATCGCCCGCCGGGCGCAGGAGGCGGGCCGCGTGGTGGGGGCTGCTCGCCACTCGCACGTCGAGCAGCTGGGACACGCCGCCCTGCACGAGCGCCGACGGACCGGCTGAGCCGCCGCGGGGCAACCGAAGCGCCGGCGCGTGCGGCCGCCACCGCCCGCGGGAGGGGACGAGTTCGTCGTGCTGGGGGCGGTGCGCCGTGTCGACGACGCGGAGGCGGTGGCCGTCGCGCAGGCGCCCGCCACGGGTGAGGAGGTGCTGGCCCGCGTGGACGCCGCCACGTACTCGGCGAAGAACCGGTGCGGGTGCGCGCGGGTCGACGTCCCGATCGATCCGTCCCTGCGCCTCAGCGCGGGTCGGCCAACGTCTCGGCCTTGACCACGGCGCGTTCCACCGCGGCCAGCAGAGCCGGGTCGACGGGACCACCGTCCGCTCCCGCGACCCGGACCATCGCGGACGCCTCCGCGACCTGCGCGCACGCGGTGGCGGTCCGGGTCAGCCGGCGGTGGACTTCGGGGTGCTCCCCGTCCGGCCCGCCGGGCACGAGGAGGTCACCCGCGGAGGGGGCCACCTCCTGGGCCCGCAGGCACTGCGCGCGCACGGCGCGGGCGATGAGGTCCACGCGGGGCAGGAACTCCTCCAGCGCCGCGCGGGCCGGGCCGGGTGGGGTGCCGTCCACGACCATCTCCACGCGGCGCACGGCGCGGTCGGCGGTGTGCGCGGCACGCGCCCACACCCCCTCACCGAGGGGGTCGGGTGGGCGGCGCCAGAACGCGAGCTTCAGAGGTACTGCCCCGTCCCGCCAGGCTGGACCCGCGGCATCCCGTCACCACCGGGACGGGCGGCCGGGCCCGTCGTGGGCAGGCCGCCGGGCAGGGCGCGCCGCATCTCCTGCAACTGCGCCTGCGCCGCCATCTGCTGGGCGACCAGAGCGGTCTGGATGCCGTGGAACAGGCCTTCGAGCCAGCCGACGAGCTGGGCCTGGGCGATGCGCAGCTCGCTCTCGGAGGGGGTCTGGCCCTCGGCGAACGGCAGCGCGATCCGCCGCAGTTCCTCGACGAGGTCGGCGGACAGGCCGTCCTCGAGCTCGCTGAGGGAGCGTTCGTGGATCTCGGCGAGCCGGTTGCGTCCCGCCTCGTCCAGCGGCGCGGACCGCACTTCCTCCAGCAGCTGCTTGACCATGCTGCCGATCCGCATGACCTTCGCCGGCTGGGAGACCATGTCCGCCGGACCGGGTTCGCCGTCCTCGGGCGGTTCGGCGATGCCCATGCCCTGCGGCGTCACGACGACGACTCGGGGGTCCGCGCCCTCGGCGGTCTCGCGGGGGGCGTCGGGCGGGGTGGGGTCCTCGGTCAGGTCGCGGTGGGGCTCGGAGGTGTGATCGGGCATGCCCCCATCCTGCCCTCAGCCCCGCGAGCGCACCTCTCGCGGCAGGGCCAGGGCCGCGGTGAGCACCGTCAGGGCCACGACGGCCCCCGCGAGGAGGTAGGACGTGGTCAGGTCGGCCCCGCCGGCGTAGACCACGACGAGCGCGGCGGCCGCCGCACCGGGCACCAGGAGCGAGAGCCGGACCAGGGCTCCCCGCCGCCGCTGGTCGCGGGTCGGCAGCACGTGCACGAGGCACAGGACGATCGAGCCGACCAGCGCCGAGGCCAGGACGTCGCTGACCCGGTGCCAGCCGTCGGCGATGACGAAGGCCCCCATCGCCCCGGCGGCGGCCGCCCCCGCCAGCGCCAGGGGCGCCCGCAGCCAGCGCGGCCCGGCGACGAGCAGGCCCAGGGCCAGCCCCAGCACCGCGGACGTGTGCCCGCTGGGCAGGCTGTTCGCCGCCGAGCCGTGCTCCAGCAGGGCGGGCCGTTCGAGCAGGACGAGCTTGAGCAGCTCGGTCACCGCGAGCGTCCCGCCGGCCACGACGACACCGCGGGCGGCCGCGCCGAGGCGGCCCCGCACGAGCCCGACGAGCCCCACCACCCCGACCCCGAGGACGAGGTGGTGCGGCTGGAGCCGGTCGACGAGGTCGAACGCGGTGCGCAGCCACCCCGTCTCCGAGCCGCGGTTCTCCAGGGCGACGTCGTGCAGGCGGTTCTCGTGCCGCTGGCCCGCCGCCGTCCGCACGCACACCACGTACAGGACGCCGAGAGCCACGAGCTGCCACCACCCGGCCCCCAGCGCCACCAGGGACCAGGTGCGCCGGGAGGACACCGGTCGCGGGGGGCTCCAGGGCTGGGGTGCGGCTGTCGTGCTCACCCCTCCACTGTGCGGCACGCGGCGCGGCGGCGCGCACCCGGCGCGTGCAGGGTCGGTGTCGTTCCTGTGACCCGCGGGCCACCGGCTCAGCGGGAGGCGTGCTCCAGCGCGTCGAGCTCGTCGGCCGTCAGCTCCAGCTCCATCGAGGCCAGCAGCGCGGGGAGCTGCTCGACGGTGCGGGCGCTGGCGATGGGGGCCACGACCGTCGGCCGGGAGCGCAACCACGCCAGGGCGACCGTGGCGACGTCCACGTCGTGCGCGGCGGCGGCCTCGTCCAGCGCCTCCAGGACCCGCGGCCCGCGCGGGGAGTCGAGGTAGGCCGCGGCCGAGGCCTGCCGCTGGGACTCGGCGAGCTGACCGGGGCGGTACTTGCCGGTGAGGAACCCCGAGGCGAGGGAGTAGTAGGGCAGCGAGGCCAGCCCGTTGGCCTGCGCGACGGGCAGCGCGTCGCGCTCGTACTCCTCGCGCTCGACGAGGTTGTAGTGGTTCTGCACGGCCACGTAGCCGGCGAAGCCCTCGCGCCGGGAGGTCTCCAGGGCCTCGGTGAGCCGGGAGCCGGTGTAGTTCGACGCGCCGATCGCGCGGACCTTCCCGGCGGTGACGAGCTCGTCGAAGGCGCCGAGCGTCTCGGCCAGCGGGGTGTCACGGTCGTCCTCGTGGGCCCAGTACAGGTCGATGCGGTCGGTCTGCAGGCGCTGCAGCGACTCGTCGACGGCCCTGCGGATGTTCTGCGCGCCCAGACCGGCGCGGTCGGCCTTCTTGGCGACCTTGGTGGCGATGACGACCTGGTCGCGCTTGCCGGACTTCGCCAGCCAGGTGCCGATGATGGTCTCGGAGATCCCGGCGCCGCCGTCGGACCAGGCCGAGTACACGTCGGCGGTGTCGATGAAGTCCCCACCGCCCTCGACGAAGGCGTCGAGGACGGCGTGCGAGGTGGCTTCGTCCGTGGTCCAGCCGAAGACGTTGCCGCCCAGGTTCAGCGGCCGGACGTCGAGGTCAGAGGTTCCGATGCGTGTCATGGCGCCAGGCAACCACAGGCCGCCGCCGACGACACCCCGACGGTGCGCGGCTCAGAAATCGGTGCTGGCGCTCAGCTCGCGCCAGACGTTGACCTCCGAACGCCGCTGCTCCAGCACGCCCTCGATCGCCGACAGCGCGTCGGAGCCGAGGAACACCGCCGACGGCGGGTTCTCCGCCTCGGCCAGCGCGATCATCGCCTCGGCGGCCTTGGCCGGGTCGCCCGGCTGGGTGCCGTGGGCGGTGTCGTTCTCGATGCGCCGCGGACCGGCCGTCTCGGCGTAGTCGGCGATGGGGTCGGGCGACTGCGTCAGCGAGCGGCCCGCGAAGTCGGTGCGGAACCCGCCGGGGGCGACGATCGTCACGCGGATCCCCAGCGGGGCGAGTTCGGTGCGCAACGAGCGGGACACCGCCTCCAGCGCCGCCTTGGCCGCCGCGTAGTAGCCCGACCCGGGCGGGCAGACGTGCGCACCGATCGAGGAGACGTTGAGGACCGTCCCGCTGCGGCGTTCCCGCATCCCGGGCAGGACGGCCTTGAGGACGGAGGCCGCCCCGAAGACGTGGGTGGCGAACAGCCGCTCGACGTCCGCGTCCACCCCCTCCTCGACGGCGGCGCGGTAGCCGTAGCCGGCGTTGTTCACGACGACGTCGACGCCGCCGAAGCGTTCCTCGGCCCGGCGCACGGCCTCGGTGACCTGCTCGGGGGAGGTGACGTCCAGGGACAGCGCGAGGGCGGTGTCGGGGTGAGCGGCCGCGATGTCCTCGACCCGGGAGGCGTCGCGGGCGGTGACGACGGCGCGGTGGCCGCGGGCGAGGACGGCTTCGGCCAGCGAGCGACCCAGGCCGGTCGAGCAGCCGGTGATGAACCAGGTGGACATGCCCGCACCCTGTCACCTGACGCCTCCCCTGTCTGCCCGGGCCGACCCCGACGTCGGGTAGAACTGGGTGGGTGACCACGCTCACCGAGGGCGGCAACGCCCCGCTCACCGGTTCGTCCCCGCGGGTCCGCGTCGAGGGGCCGGTGGACGTCACGGCCCTCGTGGTGAACCCCGACGGCAAGGTCGCCGGTGACGCCGACATGGTGTTCTTCAACCAGCCGTCCGCGCCCGGGGTGCGCCTGGACGGGCGGGCGCTCGCGCTCGACCTCGGGTCGTTGCGCCCGGGGGCCGACCGGGTCGTCGTCGTGGCCAGCCCCGAGGCCGAGGGGGCGACGTTCGCCGGCACCACCGTGCGGCTCGTCGTGGAGGACGGCGCGTCGACGACGGAGTTCACCCCGTCCCGGCTGGGGGCCGAGACCGTCGTCGTGCTCGCGGAGGTGTACCAGCGCGGCGGGGCGTGGAAGGTCCGTGCCGTGGGGCAGGGCTACGACAACGGCCTCGCCGGCCTGGCCACCGACTTCGGGGTCGACGTCGACGAACCCGCCGAACCCGCAGCCGCGCCGGTCGCCCCCGCACCCCCCGCGGTGAACTTCACCAAGGGCGAGGAGAAGCTGCCCGTCGACATGCGCACGGCGCTGAACCTGCGCAAGCAGCAGGTTGCGCTCGTGCTCACCAAGCACCGCATGACGGGCCTGCGGTGCCGGGTCGTCGTCGTGCTCGACGTCTCCGGCAGCACCAGCTCCCTCTACCGCAAGGGCGTGTTCTCCCGCGCCGTGGAACGGGTCGCGCCGGTGGCCGCGCAGGTCGACGACGGCGCCGAGATGCAGGCGTGGGCGATGGGCGGGCGAGCGCAGCGGCTGGAGAACATCACCGTCGGCGACCTCCCGCAGTGGCTGCAGACGTACACCGCCAAGAGGTACACCGAGGCCGAGGGCTGGAACAACGAGAAGGCCGTCATCGAGGACGTCGCGCGCTACGTCGCCCGCGAACCCCTCGACATCCCCACCCTCGTGCTGTTCTTCCACGACGGCGGGGTCACCGACAACAAGGGCACGGAGAAGGCGCTGCGGGCCGTCGAGCGCGAGCCGGTGTTCTGGCAGTTCATCGGCATCGGCCGCAGCAACTACGGCATCCTGGAGAAGCTCGACACCCTCGCCGGCCGCCAGGTCGACAACACCGGGTTCTTCGCCCTCGACGACCTCGACGCGGTGAGCGACGAGGAGCTGTACGACCGGATCCTGCAGGAGTTCCCGAGCTGGATGCGCTCGTACTACCCGGCCGGATCGCCCGCGCTGCAGGGCCTGTCCTGACGTGCCCGACCTCGTCGCCCCGCGTTCGTCCGTGGCCGCGTCGGTGCGGCGGGCCGCGCGGGCGGGGGAGTGGGACGACCACCCCACCTACGCCGGGGTCGCCGGGATGGACGACGCGCAGTTCGACACCTGGACCGACCGCCTCGTCGCCGACGCCCGCGAGGGCACCCCGCGGCCGGAAGGTTTCGTCCCCTCCACGAACCTGTGGTGGGTCGAGGGTGCGGAGTTCCTGGGGCGGGTGCAGGTGCGGCACCGCCTGACCCCGCGGTTGCGCGACCTCGGCGGCCACGTCGGGTACTGGGTCGTACCGTCCGCGCGGCGTCGTGGGCACGCGACGGCGATGCTCGCAGCCGCGCTGCCGGTCGCGAACGCGCTGGGTCTGGAGTGCGTGCTCGTCACCTGCGACGTCGGCAACACCGCCTCGCGCCGGGTCATCGAAGCGAACGGCGGGCTGTTCGAGGGGCGGCGCGGGGCGAAGCTGCGGTTCTGGGTGCCGACGGGCTGACCGGCGTCAGCCGTCGAGCGCGCTCGCCCACGCCTCCCGCGTCGTCGTGACCGCCCCACCGGTGCGCACGGACTCGCCGATCGCCAGGCCCAGCAGGTGGTCCTGGGCGGCCCCGGCCAGCGGGTACGGCCCCGGCCCCTCGCCACGGGCCCAGGCCGCCGCCCGCCGGAACATCGTGGCCAGCGCAATCTCCTCGTCCGAGAGCCGGGACCCGCCGAAGGGGTTGCGGAACACCACCCGCCCCTCGACCGCGATCTGGTCCAGGTCCAACCCCTGCACGTCCTGCTGGTGACCGGTCTGGCGGCGTTCCAACGACGACGTGAGGACGGTCGTCGCGTCCGCCAGCCGCACCACCCGGTCGTCGACGAGTTCACCCAGGCTGCCGCGCACGATCAACCGCCGGGTGCGCAGCGGGTTCCGCGTCTGCGTCTGCGTGAAGTCGTACAGCGCGCTGCGGCCGTCCCCGACGTCGAACGTCGCCACGGTCGTGGTCTGCGGCCGCGGGGCGGGATCGCCCGTCCAGCCCGGGCGGGCGATCGGGTCGGCCAGGGGAGAGGTGGTGGCGCTGCCGACCACGCGCACCGGTTCCGCCCCCAGGCCGAGGAAACCGCGGACCATCGAGGTCGCGTGGTAGGTCTGCGTCGAGGACACCTGCACCGACGTCGGTTCCCCCAGCAGCCCGTCCCGCACGACCCGCAACCGGGCGGCGGTGTGGGGGAACAGCAGGTACTGCTCGGCGACCTGGACGCGGCCGCTGGCGCCCACCGCGTCCCACAACGCGCGGAGCCCGTCGAGGTCCGGGGCCGGGGGAGTCTCGGTGAGGACCCGCGCGCCGTGGGCCACGAGGTCGATGACGACCGCGGGTGCCGCGGCGACGGGCACCGCGACGAAGACGAGTTCCGGCGCGGTTCCCAGCAGACCGGTGAGGTCGTCGGCGACGGGCAGGCCCCGACCGGCCACCACGGCCTCGGTGGACGCGCGGCTGCGGCCCAGGACGCCCGTCACCTCGACGAGGTGTGGCACCCGGGCCACGAGGTCCAGGAACAGTCCGGCCCGGAATCCCGTGCCGACGACGCCGAGGCGGAGAGGGGCTGCGTCCACGTCGGCGACCGTAGACCCCGTTCTCTGGCCTGGCGAGTTCCCGAGGGGGTGGTTGGGTGGGCGCATGCGCATCTTCTTCACGGGCGGCAGCGGCAAGGCCGGGCACCACGTCGCACCGTACCTGGCCTCCCAGGGGCACCACGTGACGAACGCCGACCTCACCCCCCTCGCCCACCCCGACGTCACCGACCTGCGCGTCGACCTCACCGACGCCGGTCAGGTGTACTCCGCGATGGCGGGGATGCCGACGACGGCCGACCTCGACGGCCCCGGCCGGGCACCCGGCGGTTCGGCCTACGACGCCGTCGTCCACTTCGCCGCGATCCCCACCATCCTGCGGGCCCCGGACGCGACGACGTTCGCGACGAACGTCCTCGCCCACTACAACGTGCTGGAGGCCGCGACGCGGCTCGGCATCCGCAAGGTCGTGTTCGCGTCCTCGGAAACGACCTACGGGATCTGCTTCGCGCAGGGGGAGCGCACACCGCTCTACGTGCCCGTCGACGAGGAGCACCCCGTCGTCCCGGAGGACTCCTACGCCATGTCGAAGGTCGCCGGCGAGGTGGTCTCGCGGTCCTTCCAGGCCCGCACCGGGGCGGACGTCTACGGGTTCCGCATCAACAACGTCATCGAACCCCACGAGTACGCCGAGAAGTTCCCGCCGTTCCTGACCGACCCCGCGCTGCGGCGGCGCAACGTCTTCGCCTACATCGACACCCGCGACCTCGGCCAGGCGACGCTCAAGGCGTTGCTGACCGACGGGTTGGGGTTCGAGGTGTTCAACGTCGCCAACGCCGACATGTCCGTGGCCGCCACGACGCAGGAGGTCATCGCGGAGTTCTACGGGGGCGTCGAGGTGCGGCGGGAGATGGGCCGGGACGAGACGTTCTACAGCATCGACAAGGCCCGCGAGCTGCTCGGGTACGAACCGCAGCACTCCTGGCGGGACGTGCTGGAGGACCCCCGCGCGGGGAACTGACGCGGGGCGGGGAACCGGGGCTGTTCAGCCCCCGGTGACCGCGCGCAGCTCCCGGCGGGTCCGGCGGTAGGTGGCGACCAGGTCGGCGTCCTCGCCGCGGGCCCGCCGCCCGGCCCAGTCGTCGAAGGCCGCGCGCAGCCCGGCGCCCAGCGTCTCGGCCAGGACGCGGGTGCGCAGGTCGACGATGGCGGACCCCGTGGCCGCGGCGACCCGGGCGTAGAACGCCGCGGTCTGCTCGGCGTCCAGGCGCAGCAGGGCCCCGCGCACGCCTGCGTCCTCCAAGGCCAGGCACCGCACGCGCCGCATCCGCTCGATCGACCCCGTCTCGGCGGACGCCGCTGCCAGGGCGTCGGCGAGGCAGTCCTCCAGGTCGGTCAGGGACGTCGAGGACCCGATCCGGTCCTCCAGTCGCCGGGCGAGGTCGGCGTCGAAGGCCCGGTTGGCCCCGAGGGCGGCGTCCTCCTTGGTGGCGAAGTAGCGGAAGAAGGTGCGCGGGGAGATCCCCGCCGCGGCGGCGATGTCGTCGACCGTCGTCCGTTCGGACCCCTTGCGGGCGAACAGGTCGAGCGCGACCTGCTCGATCTCGGCCTGAGTGGCCAGGCGACGGCGCTCGCGCAGGTCCGGGGTGGGCGTCGCGGTAGGCACGGGACGAGGGTACGGCAACCGGGTCAACGGCTGACGAGTTGGCAGTGACTGCCACTAGGCTGGGGGCCGTCACCACCACGAGGAGTCCCCACCCCATGTCCACGAACGAGGACGCGGCCCCGCAGACCGTCGCGTCCGCACCACCGGCCGCCCCCGCACCCCCGACCGGCGAGCGCGACCGCCTCGCCCCCGGTGACGCCACCGTCATCGGGCTCCTGCTCGTCTCCGCCTTCGTCGTCATCCTCAACGAGACGATCATGGGCGTGGCGCTGCCGCGGCTCATGGCCGACCTCGGCATCACGGCCGCCACCGGTCAGTGGCTGACGACGGGCTTCATGCTCACCATGGCCGTCGTCATCCCCGCCACGGGTTTCATCATGGAGCGGTTCCGGCTGCGCCAGATCTTCGTCGCGGCCATGGGGCTGTTCAGCCTCGGCACCGCGATCGCCGCCGTCGCCCCCGGTTTCGGGGTGCTGCTGCTCGGGCGCGTCGTGCAGGCCGGTGGGACGGCCGTCATGATGCCGCTGCTCATGACGACCGCCCTCACGCTCGTCCCCGCCGCCAGCCGCGGCCGGACCATGGGGATGATCTCCGTCGTCATCTCCGTGGCCCCGGCCATCGGCCCGACGATCTCCGGGATCATCCTGAACTCGCTGTCGTGGCGGTGGATGTTCATCATCGTCCTGCCCATCGCGCTGATCGCCCTGGGCGCCGGTGCCTGGAAGGTGCGCAACGTCACGACCCCGCGCCCGGCGCGCCTGGACGTCCTGTCCCTGGCGTTGTCCGCCGTCGGTTTCGGCGGGCTGATCTACGGGTTGTCGAGCATCGGGGAGTCGGCCTCCGGGCACGCGCCCGTCGCGCCGTGGATCCCCGTCGTCGTCGGGGTCGCGTCCCTGGCCGCGTTCGTCGTCCGTCAGCTCCGCCTGACCCGGACGTCCGCGCCGCTGATGGACCTGCGGGTGTTCGCGAACCGCTCGTTCACCGTCTCGACGGTCGTGCTCGTCACGAGCTTCATGGGCCTGTTCGGCACCCTCATCGTGCTGCCGATCTTCCTGCAGAACGTCCTGGGGCTCGGCGCGCTGGAGACGGGTCTGCTGCTCCTGCCCGGCGGCGCCACCATGGGTGTCCTGTCGCCGGTCGTCGGCCGGTTGTTCGACCGCTTCGGCCCCCGGCCGCTCGTGACCCCGGGCGCGGTCGCGGTCACCGGGGCCCTGTGGCTGCTGACGACGCTGCACCCGGGCACCCCCGCGGGGATGGTCGTCGTCGTGCACACGCTGCTCAGCGCCGGGCTGGCGTTCATGTTCACACCCCTGTTCACCTCGGCGCTGGGGTCCCTGCGCGCCGAGCTGTACCCGCACGGGTCGGCCACCGTCGGCACGGTGCAGCAGCTCGCCGGCGCGGCCGGGACGGCGCTGTTCGTCACGGTCCTGTCGACCCGCTCGGCCGACAGCCTGGCCGCCGGGTCCGACCAGCTGCACGCCGTCGCCGACGGCGTCCAGGGCGCCTTCGTGTGGGGCGGGGTCATCTCGCTCGTGGCGCTGGGGCTGTCCCTGCTCGTCCGGCGTCCCCCGGCCGTCCCCGGGCCCCGCACGCCCGTGCACTGACGCGGTCCCCGACGGCCGGTCCCCGCCCGGGGGCCGGCCGTCGTGCTGCCCGGCCCGGGGTGCGGGCCGGTCGCGGCCGCCGGAGGATCGAGCGGTGGCCGAACCCCTCGTGACCCCCGACGGGCGCTACCTGGTGGTCCGGGGACGGTTGTGGCGGTGCTCGGACCCCGCCCTGCCGGCGGACCGGCGCCAGGAACTCGTCGAGGAGCTCATGGCCGCCCGCCGCGCGAAGCGGGACGCCGGGGACGAGGGGGCGCGCGAGGCCGCGCGGGCGCGGGTGGACGCGGCCAAGCGCGGTCTGGGCGAGCGCGGCCCGGTCTGGTGGGACGACGGCGCCCCCGACCTGACCCGGCACCTGGCCCGGACGACCGGCTACGCCGAGTGGTTCGAGCAGCAACCCGACGGCCGGTAGGGCCCACCGCGCGACGCCGTCGCGTCAGGTCGTGCCGCTCGCCCGGCGGCCGGCGCGGGGAGACGGTGACGCGCGCGGTGAGCCGGCCCCGTGCCTCGACCGTGCTCTCGACCGGGGCCGGTGACCGTCCCTAGGGTGCCGGTGTGCGACTGCGCCTGGGACTGCTGCTGTGGATCGTCCAGGTGCTGTACCTGCCGGTGGAGCTCACCGCCGCCGCGCTCGTGCAGGCGCCGTACAGCCTGCTGGACAACACCATCAGCGACCTGGGTGCGGTGGGCTGCACCACGGTGGCGTACCCCGCGGGCCCGGTGCCGGTCTGCTCCCCGGCGCACGACGTGGTCAACGGGGCGTTCGTGGTGTTCGGCGCGGCGCTGGCCGCGGGGGCGGTGCTGCTGCGCCCGTTCCTGTTCACGGGCCGCGCGGGCCGGGCCGCCACCGTCGCGTGGGTCGTGGCCGGGGCGGGGCAGGCCGGGGCGGGTCTGGTGCCCCTGGACGTCGACCTGGCCGTGCACACCGCGGTCTCGACCCCGGGGATCGTCGCCACGGGACTGGCCACCGTGCTCACGGCCCGGTCCACCGCGGTGCGGCGGTGGCCGCGGTGGCGGGCGGTCCTGCTGGTGGCGGGGACGGTGAGCCTGGTGAGCGGGCTCGTCGTCGTCGTCCGCCTGGACACCTCGTGGGGTGGTCTGCTCGAACGGGTGTCCCTGTGGCCGTCCTTCGTCCTGCTGCCGGTGGTGGCCCGTCTGGTGGGCACCACCGCCCGGGCGGGCAGATCCACCCCGGGCAGGACGTCCCCGGTGACGTGACGCCGGGGCTCACCGGCCCCGGTGCCCGTACGCCCACGCTCCGGCCCCCGCCACCGCGGTGACGGCGGCCCCGGCCCAGAACGCCCCGGCGGTGCCGTGGACGTCGATGAGCGCACCGGCCGCGGCCGTGCCCAGGGAGGCGCCGAGGTTGGTGGCGGTGGTGACCCACGACGTCGCCTCCGATCCACCGTCGGTGGCACCGAACCGGTCAGCCGCGGTGTAGACCACCACCGCCAGGGGCGCGCTGGCGGCGCCCACCACGACCAGCGCCGCCGCCAACCACACCAGCCCCGGAGCCACCGCGGCGACGGCGGCGGCCAGGGAGGTCACCGCGGCCAGGGCGGCGAGCACGGTCCAGGGCGGGACGTCACGGAGACGGCGCCCGTGGTCCGTCCCGGCCAGGCGCCCCCAGCCCAGCCCACCCGCGGCCGCCGACAGCGCCAGGACCGCGAGCAGCAGCCCGGAGGCCACCGCCGGGCCCGCCCGTTCGCCGCGGGCCACGACGGCGACCTCCAGGGGGTCGTTGCCGAGCCCGACGGCGGCGGCGAACAGCAGCAGGGCCGGGTACCCGGGGCGCGTCAGGGGACCCAGCACCCGCCGACGCCGTGACGACCCGGCCGGGGGCTCGGCGTCGGGCTGGTCCGGAGCGCGTCCGGCGGGCCGGGTCAGCAGGGGGGAGGTCGCCATCACCGAGGAACCCAGCAGGTGCGCAGCGGCCGTGCAGACCAGCGCCGTGGCGGGGGTGGCCGCCTGGACCAGGACCGCGGCCAGGACCGGGCCGACGGCGAACACCCCGGACTCCACGACCGCGTCCAGGCTGTAGGCGCGCTGGCGGGCGGCGGGGTCGGGGGTCAGGCGCGCCCACACCGCCCGCATCGTCGGCCCCACCGGCGGGGCCACCAGCCCGGCGACGGCCGCGCCGGTGACGTGGACCGCCGCGACGCCGACCCCGCTGCGGGCGGCCAGGGCCAGGGCCAGCAGGGCGAGGGCGAACAGCGTGCTGAGCAGGGGCAGGACCCGGCGCGGTCCGCGGGTGTCGAGGAGCCGGGCCTTGGCGGGCATGGTGGAGCCGGCGATGCCGTAGGCGCCCAGGGCGGTGCCGGCCACGGCGTAGGAGCCGGTGGCCGCCTGCACGGTGAGCAGGAGGGACAGGACGAGGGTCGCGAAGGACAGGCGGGCGAGGGTGGCGGCGGTGAACACCAGGCGCAGTCCGGGCAGGGCCCGGAGCGCGCGGGGGTCCACCACCTGGTCGGGGTGGGACACGGGTGGATCTCCATCAGGGCAGGCCGGGACCGGCCGGCGCCCCGGTGCCGGTGGCACGCGCGGGTCGCCCGGCCGGTTCGGCGGGGGTCGGGTGGCTCATCCGCGTGCTGGGCACGCAGCGCCGCGACCTATCCCTGGAACTCGATCACGGCGTCACCGTAGCGAAGGCCCGAGGCTGGTGCCGGGTCGGCGGGACGACGTGCGGTGTCGGCGCCGGGACCACGAGCACGGCGGTGCGGGGCCGGTCCGGGCCCGCGCCTAGGGTGCCGAGGTGCCCGGCAGCCACCCCCTCGTCCCACCCGCGCCCACCGGTCCCCGCACCCGCCGGCTGCTGCCGCCCGCGGCGGGGGTGGTCGCGTTCCTCGCGTTCGCGGCGATCGGCCTGGCGCGCTGGACCGCCGGTCTCGCCGGCTCCTACGACCTGGGGATCTTCGCGCAGGCCGCGAAGGGGTGGGCGAGCGGTCGCGGCCCCGTCTCGGACGTGCGGGCGCCGGACTACCTGCTGCTGCGGGAGCACTTCAGCCCGGTCACCGCGCTGTTCGCGCCGGCGTGGTGGGTGTGGCCGGACGCCCGCGCGCTCGTCGTCGTGCAGGCGCTGCTGCTGGCCGTGGCGGTCGCCGTCGTCGCGCGGGCCGCGGTGCGACGGCTGGCGGGGGTGCCGGCCACCGCGCTGACGGTGGGGTTCGCGGGGTCGTTCGGCGTCCTCAGCGCCGTGCGCTTCGACGTCCACGAGGTCGCGTTCGCGGTGCCGCTGCTGGCGCTGACGTGCCGGGCCCTGCTGGACGAGCGGCCCCGGGCCGCGCTCGCGTGGGCGGCACCGCTGGTGCTCGTCAAGGAGGACCTCGGTGCGACGGTGTGCGCGGTCGCGGTGGTGCTGTGGTGGCGCGGGCACCGGCGCCCCGCGGTGGCCGCCGCCGCCGTCGGGGTCGTGGGTGCGGTCGTGGCGATGGCGACGATCGCGCACTTCAACACCGAGGGCACCAGCCCCTTCCTCGCCTCCTTCACGGGTGGTTCCAGCACCCCGGCGGTCCCCGCCGGGACGCGGCTGGCCTCGGTGGCGGTGCTGCTGCTCGTCCTGCTGCTCACGGGCGGGGTGGTGTGGGTGCGCTCCCCGCTGGCGCTGCTCGTGGTGCCGACGCTGCTGTGGCGCCTGGCCTCGGGCAACCCGCTGTTCTGGATGGGGTGGGTCCACTACGACCTGGTCCTCATGCCGGTCGTCGCGTTCGCGCTGCTGGACGTGCTGTCCCGCCGCCGCGCCCCGCGCGGTGCGCCGCGGTGGGTGCGGGCGGGGGCGCTGTCGTGCGCGGTGGGCACCGCGGTCGTCCTGGCCGTCGTCCACCCGCCGCTGGCCGGGGTCGGTGCGGCACGCGGGGCCGACGTGCCCGCGCAGGCGCGCGCGGCGACCGCGGACGTCCCCGAGGGGGCGAGCCTGGCGGCCGACAACGGCACCGGCCCGGCCCTGGTCGGGCGCTTCGACGTCCGGTTCTGGTCCGAGGACGTGTCGACCCGGGCGCAGTGGCTGGTGCTCGACACCGCGCGCAGCTCCTTCCGCGCCCCGGTGGAGGGCAAGCTCGCCACCCTCGCGGCGCTGCGCGCGACGCCGGGGGTGCAGGTTCGCCGGGACGGCCGGTTCGTCGTCGTCCGCCTGCCCTGCGAGCAGACCGTGCGCCAGCTCGCGCCCGCCGGTCCGGGACGGCCCGCGCCGGTGTGGGAGGGCCGCTGCGGGTAGGCCCTCCGGGGGACCACTCCCGCGTGCACTTGACGCAAAGTCTGCACTGAGTGCAAGCTTGAAGCGTGAACGACACTCCCCCCTCCCTGCGCGACCGGCGGCGGGCCGAGACCACGGCCGCGGTCGCGGCGGCGGCCCTGGACCTGGCCGTCGAGCGCGGCTGGGACCAGGTCACGGTCGACGAGGTCGCCGAACGGGCCGGCATCTCCCGCCGCACCTTCTTCAACTACTTCGCCACCAAGGACGAGGCCCTCTTCCACGACGCGATGGCCTGGCGGCCCGGTGCGCTGGAGGCGTTCACCGCCTCGCCCGCCCCGCTGCTGGACGCCCTGGAGGACCTCTTCGTCGCCCAGGCCGACCGCGAGGCCCCCGACCGCGACCGCGCCGTGCAGGTCATGCGCCTGGTCGACGGGGCCCCCGAGCTCCTGCCCGGGCTGCTGGCCCGGATCGCCGCGAGCGAGGAGGCCCTGGCCGCGGCCGTCACCGCCCGCGGTGACGTCGACGAGTTCACGGCGCGGACCGTCGCGGCCGTCGCCGGCGCCCTGGCCCGCGTCAGCGGCACCAGCTGGCTGGCCGGCTCGCAACCGGACCCCCTCAGTTCCACGCGGGCGGCCTGGGCCGCGCTGCGCACCCTCGTCACCACCACTGACCGGAGGACCCCGTGAGCACGACCGCGGAACCCGTCGCGGCCAGGCCCCGCATCGGCTGGATCTTCGCCAGCCTCATGCTCGTCATGCTGCTGGCCTCGCTGGACCAGACGATCGTCGGCACCGCGCTGCCCACCATCGTCGGCGAGCTCGACGGCCTGCAGCACATGAGCTGGGCCATCACGGCCTACACCCTGGCCATCACCGTCGCCATGCCCGTCTACGGCAAGCTCGGCGACCTCGTCGGCCGCAAACGGCTGTTCCTCCTGGCCATCGCGCTGTTCCTGCTCGGCTCGGCGCTGGCGGGTTTCTCCCGGAGCATGCTGGAGTTCGTCGGGTTCCGGTTCCTGCAGGGCCTCGGCGGGTCCGGCCTGATGATCATGTCCCAGACGATCATCGCCGACGTCGTCCCCGCCCGGGACCGCGCGAAGTTCATGGCCCCCATCGGTGCCGTGTTCGGCGTCTCGGCCGTCGCCGGCCCGCTGCTGGGGGGCTGGCTCACCGACTCCGTCGACTGGCGCTGGGTGTTCTGGATCAACCTGCCGCTGGGGGTCCTGGCCCTGGCCGTGGCCGCGCTGACGATCCACCTGCCGCGCCGGCGCAACACCGCGGCCATCGACTACGCGGGCATGGGGCTGCTCGCCCTGGCCAGCACCGGTCTCGTCCTCGTGACGAGCTGGGGCGGGACCCAGTACGCGTGGGGTTCGGCGACCGTCGTCGGGCTGATCGCCGGGACCGTCGTCGCCGCGGTCGCGTTCGTGCTCGTGGAGCTGCGCGCGTCCGAACCGGTCATCCCGATGCGGTTCTTCCGCAACCGCACCTTCGTCGTGACGACCCTGCTCGGCCTGGTCGTCGGCGCGGGGATGATGGGGGCGCTGGCCTACCTGCCGACGTACCTGCAGATGGTCTACGGCGTCGACGCGACGCAGTCCGGTCTGCTGCTGCTGCCGATGGTCGCCGGGCTGCTCGTGACGAGCCTGGCCTCCGGTGCGGCGGTGACGAGGACGGGCCGCTACAAGGTCCTGCCGATCGCCGGGACGTTCACCGCCGCCGTCGCGATGTTCCTGCTCTCCACGCTGACGGTCACGACGTCGCTGGTGCTCGTCGGTCTCTACGTCGGGATCCTCGGCGCCGGCCTCGGCCTGTTCATGCAGATCATCGTCCTGGCCGTGCAGAACGCGGTCGGCCCCCGCGAGGTCGGGACGGCGACCAGCTCGAACAACCTGTTCCGCGAACTCGGCGTGACGGTCGGGACGGCCGTGCTCGGCACGGTGTTCTCCAGCCGGCTCACCGACCGGCTCGGCGGGGCCCTGGGCGGGGCGGCCGAGAACGCCTCCGGCCTCACGCCCTCGCTCGTGGCGTCCCTGCCCGGTGACGTCGCCGACCGGGTGGTGAACGCCTACGCCGACTCGCTCGTGCCGATCTTCGTCTGGCTGGTGCCGATGTTCCTGCTCGGCACGGTCATCGCGTTCTTCCTGCCCGAGGTTCCGCTGTCGGGCAGCACCCCGGTCGAGGCGCAGGACCAGGCGCAGGACGAGGCGCAGGGGGAGGCGCAGGACCGGGCGGGGGTTCCCGCCCAGCCCGTCCGCGACGAGACGCCCAGGGCCGACCGCCCGGTCAGCCCCGGCCTCAGCTGAGGTCGACGGCGACCGTGCGGCCCTCGCGGGCCGACGTCTCCGCGGCGTCGGCCAGGACGAGGGCCGCCCGGCCGTCCTCGAACCCCGGGACCTCCGGGGCGAGGTCGTCGCGCGCGGCCGCGACGAACGCGGCCAGTTCCAGCTCGTACGCCTCGCGGTAGCGCTCCAGGAAGAACCGCCGGTAGGGCTCCCCGGCCGAACTGGTCGTCGCGGTGGACGAGCGGACGAGGGTCGGGGTGACGTTGCCGACCTCCAGCACCCCCTCGGCGCCGAACGCCTCCAGGCGCTGGTCGTAACCGCAGGCGCTGTGGCGGGAGTTCGTGAGGGTGATCGACTCCCCGCCCGCGCCGACGAGGGTCGTCACCGCGGCGTCGAAGTCGCCCGCGGCGGCGATCCCGGCGTCGAACTGCCGCAGGCCCACCGCCGTCACCGACACCACGTCCGGGACGAAGGAGCGGGCGGTGTCGAAGTCGTGGATCGTCATGTCGCGGAAGATCCCGCCGGAGACCCGCACGTAGTCCGCCCGCGGCGCAGCTCGGCGAAGTGCGGGTCGAAGCGGCGGTTGAACCCCAGGACGACCGGCGTCGAAGCGGCGCGGGCGCACTCGCGGACGGCGTCGACGCGGGTGAGGTCGAGGTCGATCGGCTTCTCGCACGGGACGGCCTTGCCGGTCTCCAGTGCCGCCGCGAGCAGGTCGACGTGCGTCGGGGTGGGAGAGGCGATGACGACCGCGTCGACGTCGGCGGCGGCGATGGCCTCGAACGCGTCGATCGTGGCCCGAACGCACACCCCCGGTGCCGCGCGGAAAACACTCTTTCCGCCCTCGAAAGCGCTCACGAGGGGCGGAAAGAGTGTTTTCCGCGCGGGGGGAGGGGCGTCAGAGGAGGCGGCGGGCGGCGGCCCAACGGGTCAGCTCGTTGCGGTTGGACAGCTGCAGCTTGCGCAGCACCGCCGACACGTGGGTCTCCACGGTCTTGACCGAGATGAACAGCTCCTTGGCGACCTCCTTGTAGGCGTAGCCGCGGGCGATGAGGCGCATGACCTCCCGCTCGCGCGCCGAGAGCCGGTCCAGCTCGTCGTCGGCGGCGGCGACCTCACCGGCACCGGCGCCGAAGGCGTCCAGGACGAAACCGGCCAGGCGGGGGGAGAAGACGGCGTCGCCGTCGGCGACCCGGCGCACGGCCGCGGCCAGGTCGTCCCCACTGATGGTCTTCGTGACGTACCCGCGCGCGCCGCGGCGGATGACGGCGATGACGTCGTCGGCGGCGTCGGAGACCGACAGGGCCAGGAACCGCACCGGCGGGTCGGCCGCCAGCAGGTCGGCGCACCGCGTGAGCACCTGCGCCCCACCCGATCCCGCACCGGGGGCGGGGTTCTCCTCCGGTCCGGTGGGCAGGTGCACGTCCAGCAGCACCACGTCGGGGCGCAACCGCCCGACCGCCTCGACCGCCCCGGCGACGTCGGCGGCCTCGCCCACGACCTCCAGGTCGGCGGCGGTGGACAGCTCGGCCCGCACCCCGCTGCGGACCATCCGGTGGTCGTCGACGACGAGGACCTTGATCACGACGAAACCGCCTCCCGCTCGCTCACGTGGCACCGCCCGGGAGCCGCAGGGCCACCTCGGTGCCCCCGTCGGCGGGACGGCGGATGGTCGCCGCCCCCCCGGCGCGCTGCATGCGCCCGACGATCGACTCCCGCACGCCGAGGCGGTCCGCGGGGATCGCGTCGAGGTCGAACCCGGCGCCGCGGTCGCGGACGAACACCTCGACCCCACCCCCGCTGACCGGTTCGGCGTACAGCGACACCGTCCCACCCGCGTGCCGGCCCGCGTTCAGCAGGGCCTCGCGCGCGGCCTGGGCCAGCGCGGTCGTCGCCCGCTCCAGCGGCGCGGTGTCCAGGTCCCCGACGAGGACGACCTCGACGACGGCGCCGGAGACGTCCTCGACCTCGCTGGCCGCCGCCCGCAGCGCGGCGCCGAGGGTTCCGGCCGACGTCCCGTGGTCGCCGTACAACCACTGCCGCAGTTCGCGTTCCTGCCGCCGGGCCAGCCGCGCGACCTCCCCGGCGTCGCCGGACCGCTTCTGGATGAGGGCCAGCGTCTGCAGCACCGAGTCGTGGACGTGGGCGGCGAACTCCGCGCGCTGCTGCTCGCGGGCCAGGGCCGCGCGCTCGGCGCCGAGGTCCTGCCACAACCGGACCACCCAGGGCGCGGCGACGAGCCCGACCCCGCCCAGCACGACGACCCCGGCCACGGCCGAGCGCCAGAACTGCCCCACGTCCCCCACGAGCACCGGGAACAGGACCGCGCCCAGCACGACGAGCGAGGCCCCGGCCACCACGCGCACGACGGCCCCGCGCCCGTCCCCGGCCTCGTCGACGAACCGCCGCCGCCGGGTCGCGTCGAGCTGGCTCCACGCCAGCACGATCCCGGAACCGCCCACCAGGACCGGGACCACGTACCGGGCCGAACCGTCGACGAGGTTCACGGCCGGGACGAGCCCGAACCCGACGACCACGGCGACCCCGACGAGGGCGTTGCGGTGGGCGAGGACCCAGCCCGACGGGTCCGGGCGCCGGTCGGCGGGCAGTTCACGCTGCCGGTCGTCGAGCACCAGCAGCCACAGCACGACGTACAGGACGAGACCGAAACCCCCGAGGAACGCCGAGGCGGCGAACACCGTGCGCACCTTCGGCAACGGGACCCCGGTGTGCTCGGCGATCCCGGCGGCCACCCCCGCGACCCGGCGGTGGGCGGTGCTGCGCACCAGGGGCGGGCGGGCGCGGGACGGTCCGTCCACCGGCCCGCCCGCGGGGTCCGTCGTCGCCGTCAGCACCCGCCGATCGTGACACGGGCTCCCGTCCCGGGGATCCCCCCGACGCCGGAGTTCAGGGTCGGGTCAGGGTCTCACCCGATGTGGCCGGGGGTCCGGCGCGAGCACCCTCGAACCATGACCTCGAACGAGCACCTCAGCTTCGGCAAGGCCCACCAGACCCCCGGACAGGAGACCCCCGTGAGCGAGCACGGCGACCAGCCCGCCAGGCCCACCGCCGCCGACCGGTTCTTCGGCTCGATCCGACGCACCGGCCTGGTCCGCTCCCGCGACCGCTGGGTCGCCGGGGTGGCCGGGGTGGCCGGGGGCATCGCGCAGCGCACCGGTGTCCACGTCAACGCCGTCCGCGCCGGTTTCGTCGTCCTGGCCCTGCTCGGCGGGATCGGGTTCGGCCTCTACGGCCTGGCGTGGGCGCTGCTGCCCGACGTCACCGGTCGCATCGAGGCGCAGGCCGCCCAGCGCGGGGACGTCTCCGCGGCCCTCGTCCTGGCCGTCGGCCTCGTCGTCCTCGACCTCGTCCTGGGCAACGGGCTGCTCGGCCTCGGCTGGGTGCTCTGACCCCCGCGGACCTGGGAGGGTCGGACCGTGAGCACCGCCACCAGCACCACGCGCGGGGTCGCGAGGTTCTTCGCGACCGTCCGGTCCAGCGGCGTCGAGCGGACCCCGGACCGGTGGTTCGCGGGCGTCTGCGGTGGCGTGGCGCAGCGGCTCGGCGTCGACCCCCTCCTCGTGCGGGGCGTCCTCGTCGCCCTGACCGTCGTCGGGGGTCTCGGGCTCGCCGCCTACGGCGTCTGCTGGTTGCTGCTGCCCGACGGCCGGTCCGCGAGCGCCGTCGGGGACGCCCCGGAGGACCGGCCCGACGCGCCGCGCACCCCCGGCCGCATCGAGGCCGAGGCCGTCCTGCGCGGCGACGTGTCCGGGGCCGCGTGGCTGGCCGGTGCCCTCGTCCTGGCCGACCTCGTGCTGCCCCGCGCGCTGCTGGGCCTCCTCGACCAGAACCTCGACGGGCCCGGGTGGGGTTTTCTCACCACCGGGTTGCTCGCCCTCCTCGGCTGGTGGTTCCTGCGCGACTTCCGCGTCCCGCCGCTGGACCCCGCGCGCCGGGCTGAACTCGACGCCCTCGCCGCCCGCGACGCCACTGACCGCGACGCCACCGCCACCCGGCCGTTGTCGCTCGTCAAGGAGCCGCCACCGGCCCCGGCCGGGCCCGCCGCGGGGTTCGGCTCGCCCGTCGAGCGCCGCGCTGCCGCCCGCCTCGCCCGCGAGCAGGCCCGCGTGGCCGCCGTGCACGAGCGGACCCAGCAGAAGGTGCGCGAGGCCCAGGAGAAGGCCGCCCGCGCCCGCGCCGCCCGTCGGCCGGGCTCCCCGCTGCTGACCACCGCGACCCTCGGCCTCGCGCTGCTCGCCGTCGGTCTCGTCGTCGCCGCGTCCCTGCTCACGGCCGCGGGCCCGTGGAGCGACGCACCGCTCGCCCGGCCCCTGCAGGACCGCACGCTGACCCTGGCCGCCGCCGCGGGCACCGTCGTCCTCGGCCTGGGGGCCGTCCTGGCCGGGCTGCGCGGCCGCCGGAGCGCCCTCGTCGGTCTCGCCTGGCCCGCCGCGCTCGTGGCCGTCGCCACGGCCCTGGCCCCGCCCGCCGGGAACTGGACCGGGGACGTGGACCGCACCTGGACCCCCACCGGCACCGCCGCCCTCAGTTCCGTCGTCGGCCACCTGACGGTCGACCCGAGCGCCCTGGACGACGGCACCGCCACCGCGACCGTCGCCGCGGGCCGGCTCGACGTCGTCGCCCCCACCGACCGGACCGTGCTGGTCGACGTCACCGTCCTGACCGGTTCGCTGCGCTGGCGGCCCGGCGCCGATCTCGTCGAGGTGACCGACGACCCGTTGCGGGACCTCCAGATCGGCGGCGGCACCGAGCGGGAGGGGGACGACGCGGTCGCCGGCGGGGTGAACCTGCGGCGCGTCTTCGTCGCCGGACCCGGCGCCGCGGACCTGGCCGCCGCCGTCACCGTCCGCGGGGACGACCCCGCCGACTGGACCGTCCCGGCCGGGACCGCACGGGTCCGGGCGACCGGCTGGACCGGTGAGGTCCGCATCGGCCCGGCCGGGTCGAGCACCCTGGAGGGGTCGTGAGCACCCCCGACCCCGTGCCCCCGCGCGGCCCCGACCTCGGCACCGTCCTCGGCGGCACCGTCCTCGTCGCGGTCGGGGCGGCCGTGGCCGCGCACGTCCTGTTCGGCCTGAGCTGGGACTGGAAGGTCTGGGCCGCGGGCGTCCTGCTCGTCGCCGGGTTCGGCGTCCTGCTCGCCACGGCCGTCGCCGCCGTGCGCCGCCCCTGCGACCGGCGGGACGACGGGCCCCACCGCCGGTAGCGTCCAGACCGTGACGAATGCGAACGCAGCCGACGCGCCGGTCGAGCACGAGGCGGACTGGGGCCGGCTGGAGGACGGGACCCCCGTCGGCCGCTGGGTCCTGCGGGACGGGACCCTCGAGGTGGGCCTGGTCGAGCACGGCGCCCGGATCCAGTCCGTGCTGGCCCCCGACCGCGACGGGAACCGCGCCGACGTCGTCCTGGGGTTCCCCGACGCGGCCCCCTACGCGGGCAAGGGCCGGTCGTTCGGCGCCACGATCGGTCGGTTCGCCAACCGCATCGCCGGCGGCACGTTCGAGCTCGACGGGCAGCGGTCCTCCGTCCCGACGACGGATCGCGGGAACGCCATCCACGGTGGGCCGCACCCGTTCTCGGAGAAGCTGTGGACCGCGCACCCCGTCGACGGGGTCTGCGGGGTGCGGTTCTCCCTGTTCAGCCCCGACGGCGACAACGGGTTCCCCGGGGGGTTGTCCGTGCACGTCACGTACGCCCTGCACGAGGGGACGCTGACCATCACGTACTCCGCGACGACGGACGCGCCGACCGTCCTGAACCTCACGAACCACGCGTACGTCGACCTGGCCGGGGAGGGGTCCGGGACGATCGACGCCCACCTCGTGCAGGTCCACGCCGACCGGTTCCTCCCCGTCGACGAGACGGCTCTGCCGACAGGGGAGTTCCGCCCCGTGGCGGACACCCCGTTCGACCTGCGCGAGGCCGTCCCCGTCGGCTACCGCGTCGAGCTCGACGACGAGCAGCTGCACCGGGGGAAGGGCTTCGACCACTGCTACGTCCTGGCCGACGTCCCCGGTGGTGCCCGGCCGCCGGCGCTCGCCGCGGTCGTCACCGAACCGGTGTCCGGTCGGGTCCTGGAGGTCCGCACCGATCAGCCGGGGATCCAGTTCTTCACCGGGGGGTCGCTGGCCGGGACCCTCGTCGGCAAGGCCGGCAGCGCCTACGGGCCGCGCACGGGGTTGGCCCTGGAGACCCAGGCGTTCCCCGACGCCCCGAACCACCCGGAGTTCCCCACGACGGTCCTGCTGCCGGGGGAGGAGTTCCGTTCCGTCACGGAGCTGCGGTTCCTCGTCGCCTAGCATCGTCCCTGGTTCGCGTCCCTCCGGGGGGTGTGATCCACTGGAGACCGACCCCACCTGGAGGAACCGTGTTGCCGATCGCCGCCCCCCTCGGACGTCTCGTCCTCACCGCCGCCGCCTCGGCCGGGCTCGTCAAGGCCGTCAGCGACGGCCGGGGGACCGCCGCCCTGCGCCGCCTGGCCGTCAACGGGACCAAGGCCGGCATCCGCACCTCCCGCGCCGCCGAGACGAGCGTGGAGCGCCTGCGCCTGGGCGCCGGGGACGTGGTCGCCCAGGCCTACGACGAGATGGGGGAGCAGCCGCCCGTCCCGTCCACCCCGCAGGCCGGTCACGACCACCAGCACTGAACCCGTGGCGACGGCGACGACCGAGCTCAGCCCGCTGAACGTCCTCGCGGACGTCCCTGGGCGTGCACGCCTGCAGGCGGACTGGTTGCGGCGCAGCCCGGGCCGTGCGGTCGCCGCCGAGGAGGCCCTGGACCGCCTGCCCGGGACGCGGCTGGCCCGCGCCTACCCGGTGACGGGCAGCGTCGTCGTGCACTACGACCCCGAGAGCCTCACGCTGACCGACCTGCTGACGGCCGTCGCCTCCGTGGCGCTGGTCCCGGCCGACGCCGAACCCGCCCGCACCCCGCGCTCGGCCGACGTCGGCAACGGCGAGGTCGCCCGCATCGTCGTCGGCGGCGCCGCCCTGGCCCTGCTCGGGCTGCGTCGCTTCGCCTTCGGCCGCCCGCCGCTGCTCGGCCCCACGTCCCGCCTCGTGGCCACGGGCGTCACGATCTTCTCCGGCTACCCCTTCCTCAAGGGTGCTGTGGGGGCTCTCGTCGGTCGTCGCAGCGCCGGTACCGACGCGCTCGTCTCGGCCGCGACCGTCGCGAGCCTGCTGCTGCGTGAGAACGTCGTGGCCCTCACGGTGCTGTGGCTGCTGAACATCGGCGAGTACCTGCAGGACCTCACCCTGCGCCGCACCCGACGGGCCATCGCGGACCTGCTGCAGGGCAGCGAGACGACCGCCTGGGTGCAACGCACCAGCGGTGACGGCCAGGTCGTCGAGCAGCGCGTGGACCTGTCCGAGCTGCAGGTGGGGGACCTGGTCGTCGTGCACGACCAGTCCACGGTGCCCGTCGACGGCGAGGTCGTCGAGGGCGAGGCCGTCGTGGACCAGGCGGCGCTCACCGGGGAGAACCTGCCCGTCCAGCGGACCGTCGGGCACCCCGTGCTGGCCGGCAGCGTCGCCCTGCGCGGGCGCCTGGTCGTGCGGGCCACCGCCATCGGCCAGGACACCGCCGTGGGCCGGATCGTGGCCCGCGTCGAGGACGCCCAGGCCGACCGCGCCCCCGTGCAGACGGTCGGGGACCGGTTCAGCAAGAAGTTCGTCCCCGCCTCCTTCGGGCTGGCCCTGATCACGCTCGTCCTGACCCGCGACGTGCGCCGCGCCATGACGATGCTGCTCATCGCCTGCCCGTGCGCGGTCGGGCTGGCGACCCCGACCGCCATCAGCGCGGCCATCGGCAACGGAGCCCGGCGCGGGATCCTCGTCAAGGGCGGTTCGCACCTCGAAGCCGCCGGCCGCGTCGACGCGTTCGTGTTCGACAAGACCGGGACCCTGACCGTGGGGCGTCCCGTCGTGACGAACGTGCTGAGCTTCCGCGACGACTGGACGCCCGAGCAGGTGCTGTCGGAGGCCGCGAACTCCGAGGTGCACTCCAAGCACCCGCTGGCCCAGGCCGTCATCCGCTCCACCGAGGAGCGCCACCTCCTCATCCCCACCCACGAGGAGTGCGAGGTCATCCTCGGTCTGGGGATGCGCGTGCAGGCCAACGGTCGCGTCCTGCTCGTCGGCTCCCCCGGGCTCATGCGCCGCGAGGGCGTGGCCGTGGACGCGAAGGCCCAGGACTGGGTCGACCGGTTGCAGGCGGCGGCCGAGACCCCGCTGCTGCTGGCCGTCGACGGGGTCCTGACGGGCCTGGTCAGCCTGCGCGACGAGGTGCGCCCGGAGTCGCGCGAGGTCCTGGCCGAACTGCGCCGCACCGGGGTCCGGCGGATCGTCATGCTCACCGGCGACAACGAGCACACCGCGGCCGCCGTCGCCGCCGAGCTCGGGGTCACCGAGTGGCGCGCGGAGGTCATGCCCGAGGACAAGCAGGACGTCGTGCGTGAGCTGCAGGCCGAGGGCTACTCCGTCGCGGTGGTCGGGGACGGCACCAACGACGCCCCCGCCCTCGCCCTGGCCGACCTCGGCATCGCGATGGGCCTGTCCGGCACCGACGTCGCCGTCGAGACCGCCGACGTCGCCCTCGTCGGTGACGACCTGAGCCGGCTCCTGCAGCTGCGCGACCTCGGCGACCGGACGCTGGGGTTGATCCGGCAGAACTACGGCGCCTCCATCGCCGTCAACGGCGTCGGGCTCGCCCTGGGCGCCGCCGGGGCTCTGTCGCCGGTCCTGGCCGCCATCGCCCACAACGCCTCGTCGGTGTTCGTGGCGGTGAACTCCGCCCGTCTCATCAGGTACCGGATCCCCGCGCCGGCGCGGGCTGGGACCGCAGCGCGAGGGCAGCGGCCAGCGCCGTCGTCACCGGCACCGTGAGGGCCAGGGCGATCCCGCCGACGGCCGAGCGCACGAGTTCCTCGGCGATGGCCGAGGAGTTCACGAGCTGACCGGCGGGCTGGTCGAACAGCTCGATGAGCAGCAGCGAGGGCATCGCCGCCCCGGCGTAGGCGAACGTCACCGTGTAGACGGTCGAGGCGAGGTGGTCCCGTCCCACCCGCATCCCGGCCGCGAACAGGTCGCGGAAACCCCCGCCGCGGGCGGCGCGCACCTCCCACACGGCCGCCGCCTGCGTGATGGTCACGTCGTTCAGCAGCCCCAGCGCGGCGACGAGCGTGCCCGCCAGGACGACCCCGCGCAGGTCCACCGCCCCGGTCACGACCGTCACCGTGTAGGCGTTCTCCTCGCTCAGCCCCGTCAGGTGGGCCGCGTCGACCGCCAGCACCGCCGCCCCCGCGGTCACGAGCAGACCCGCCACGGTGCCGAGGTAGGCGACCGTCGTGCGGGCCGAGAACCCGTGCGTCAGGTACAGCACCACCCCCATCACGGCCACGGCCGAACTCAGGCCGACGACGACCGCGTTCTCCTGCGCCAGCAGCGCCGGGACCACGTGGAACGCGATCGCCGACCCGCCCACGGCCAGGCCCGCGAGCGCCGCCAGCCCCCGGCGGCGGCCGACCGCGACGGTGAGGACCACGAAGACCGTCAGCACCACGGCCAGCGGCAGCCGGCGGTCGACGTCCTCCCAGGTGTAGGCCGGTTCGCCCCCGGCCTCCCCCGGGTAGCGGGTCAGCACGACGCGGTCACCGGCACCCAGGCCGCCGTGGAACACCGCGGCGGGGACGGTGACGGTGACCTCCCGGGTGGCCTCGTCCCGGCCCTGCGCGTCGTCCGGGACCCGCACGTCGTCCGGGACCCGCACGTCGGCCTCGGGGCACTCGACCGTGTCCGGCATCGTCCCGTCCGGCAGCCGTTCCTCGGCCAGCTCGGCCCGGCACGTCTGCATCCGGGTGCCGGTGACCTCCCCGCGCACCGTCTGCGCACCGACGTAGGTCGTGGAGGCCGAGGGGACCTCCCCGGGCCACGTGGCCAGGACACCGGCCAGGGCCGCCGCCAGCACCACCAGGACGACCACCGTCAGGGCCCGCCGGGTCCGGCGCGACAGCGGTTCCAGCTCCTCCCCGGTGCCCGCGTGCCCGTGCCCGTGACCGTGACCGTGTGCTCCCACCCGACCATCCTGACCGACGGGGCCCGGTGGGGCGGCTCAGCCCAGGCCGTGCTCACGCAACCGGTCCCACTCCCGGCGGACCAGCGGCAGTACCGTGCCGTGCTTCGTCGAGGGCGGAATGGACACCTCGTGAGCGGGCACCGGTTCCCAGCGGCCGGAGTCCAGGTCGTCGCACTGCAGGGCGAAGTACCCCTGCGGCCACTGCGCGTACTGGTCCAGGAACAGGTACCAGCGCTCGCGGTCGCGGGCGCGCACGACGAGCGGGGCCTCCACGCCGCCGGGGTGGCGGTCGGCGGCGATGCCCGTCGTCACGACCTCGAAGTCGTCGGCGAACAAGGCCGACCCGCGTTCGAGGAAGATCCCCCAGCCGTCGCGACCCTCGTCCTTGGAGAACCGGTACACGCGGCCGTGCTCGTGCAGGACGGCGGTGTCGATGATGTCGCGCCCGCCGGTGTCGACCATGACCTCGACCGGGCCGAACGTGGCGAAGTCGCGCGTGCGGGCGGCCAGGATCCGGCTGTAGCTCTCGCCGGCGTGCTCGACGTCGTCCTCGGGGTAGAGCCGGGAGGACCAGAACACGACGTGCTCACCGGTGGCGGGGTCCGTCGTGACCTCCGGGGCCCAGGCCATGCCCGCCGTCGGGGGCGCGACCTCGACCAGGCGCGGTCCCTGCCACGTCAGCAGGTCCTCGGAGTCCCACAGGACCAGCGACCGGCTGCCGTGGCGGCGCCACTCCTCCCAGCGCAGGCCCCCGCCGTCCCACACGCGCAGGTCGGTGGCCAGGACGTGGAACCGGCCGTCGCCACCGCGCACGATCGCCGGGTCGCGCACCCCCGTCGTGCCGATCCGGGACTCCAGGACGGGTTCCCCGCCCCACAGCGGGTCCCAGCGCAGCGGGGAGTCGTCCCGGCTGAGGGAGAAGTGGATCTTCTCGGCGTGCCCGTCCGGGTCCTCCCGGAAGTGCGCCAGGAGCCAGCCGTACTGCGCGCCGGGGTCGTCCCCGGGCCTGTCCTGGAGGTGTTCCACGGGCCCACCCTCTCAGAGGTTGTCCTCAAAGGGGGTGATGTGTGCACGGTAGGACCATGAGCGTCCCCACCAGGACTCCCTACCCCTCCGACCTCACCGACGCCGAGTGGGACATCGCCCAAGCCCACCTACCCCACG